>CAZVHY010000113.1:3953-10479 GCA_964627115.1 uncultured Solibacteraceae bacterium
ACGTACTCGCACGCCGGTGCGCGCCGGCTCTTCTCTGCGCGCTGCTCATCATCTCAGCAGGGCTCGTCGCGCAACCACGCGAGGAGCGTCGTGGCGTGGTTCGCCTCGACGGCCGCGCGTTTGCCGACGAAGGCGGCGCGTGGAACGCGCTGGGCGCGAGCCTGTTCTGGGCGCTCTGGGGTGAGCGGCACGACGCGGCGCGCCTCGACGCCAACCTGGCGTACCTCGCATCGCACTCTGTCGACTACGTTCGCATCCTCGGCATGGTCGGCAGCGAGTCGTGGGCCGATCGCGCCATCGATCCCGAGGCGGGTGACTACTGGGACACGGTCGATCGCCTCTTCGCGCGTCTCGCGCGTCACGGTCTGCGCGCGCACGTCACGATCTTCGCTGACGCGCAGGTCATGATGCCCGACCCACCAGCACGCGACGCGTTCGTGCGCGCGTGGGCCGACCGCGTCAATCGCCACGCCGATCGCGTCCTGCTCGTCGAAGTGGTCAACGAGCACTATCAGAACGGCCTCGACGCCGCGTCCACGCGGCGTTATGGCGACCTGCTGCGGTCGCTGACGAAGATTCCCGTGGCGCTGAGCGCGCCCTCACACGACAACCTGACGGAGTTCTACGCCGGCTGGACCGGCGTGGCGACGCTGCACTACGACCGGGACACGTCGACGCCTGCCGGCGCATGGCAGCCGGTGTGGCAGCCCTGGACCGCGTCTGCGCCGCTCACGACACTCGACACGGCGCGTCGTCCCGCGGCGTTCGTCAACAGTGAGCCGATCGGTCCG
This sequence comes from uncultured Solibacteraceae bacterium, assembly GCA_964627115.1. Taxonomy (GTDB): domain Bacteria; phylum Acidobacteriota; class Vicinamibacteria; order Vicinamibacterales; family SCN-69-37; genus SCN-69-37. The sequence continues at coordinate 4,745 of CAZVHY010000113.1, forward strand.
GGCGCGAGTGTGGCGGCCGATGACGATCCCCTGCGCATCGCGATGGCGTATGCGACGACGTTCGTGGCCGGCAACGCCGCGTACACGTATCACGCCGGTGCCGGCGTACGCGGCGGCGGTCGCGAGGACGTGCGCCGCGGGCGCCGCGCGAACATCCAGGACGAACCCACGGCCGTCATCGACGCGCTGGCGCAGATGAAGCGCACGCTGCCGCCCGGCCTGGCGAACTGGACACGGCACGACGCCAGCGCAGCGGAGTTTCCGTGGGACGGCAGTCAGGCCGCCATCACACGCGGCGACATCCTCCGCGCGTACGCCACAAGCCGCGACGGCCAGTTCGTGGCCGTCATCCTCGGCATCCGCGCGCCGCACACCATCACCGCGAAGCGCGCCATGTCGTTGCGGCTCGTGCATCCTCTCGATGGCAAGGTGATCGACGAGGTCACGCTCGAGGCCGGACAGACATGGACGATACGAGCCGGCTCACCGGCGTATGTCGTGAGAGCAAGCCAGAAGTGAGAAGACAGAAGCCAGAAGTTACGGTTCCCTCACCAGCCTGAACCCGATCATCCGGTGCGCCTGGAAGGATGGCCAGGCGGCTGAGCGCGCGTAGGTGCGCAGGTCGTGGGCTTCCATGAAGAACGTGCCGCCGCGCACCACGCGGTAGGCCCCTGTGTCCGGACCTTTCGGGTTCTTCCGCGGCGAGCGCGTGTAGTAGTCGCGGTCGTACCAGTCCTGCACCCACTCCATGACGTTGCCCGCCATGTCGAGCGCGCCGTAGGGCGATGCGCCGCTCTGTGTCTGGAAGCCACCGCGAAGACTTCCGTCAAAGAAGCCGACGGGACGTCCCGTGTCGAACGTCTGCGACCCGACGTAGTTCGCGTGTGCGCGCGTGATGGTGTTGCCCCACGGGTACTTCCGCTGATCGGTGCCGCGCGCGGCTTTCTCCCACTCGGCTTCGGTCGGCAGGCGATACGTCCTGCCTGTGCGCGCGCTCAGCCAGTTGGCGTACGCGGTGGCCGAGTCCCAGTTGACGCCGAGCACCGGATAGGCGTCGCTGTCTGGCGTGCCGCCACCGTGGTTGTTCGGCTGCGACCAGTACGGCACCTGATCCTTCGGCACCACGTGCCCGTTCGGCCAGAACCGCGCGTCATCGTAGCCGGCATCGTCTCGGAATTTCCGCCACTCGCCGTTGCTCATCTCGACGCGCGCGATGTAGTACGCGTCGAGATCGACCTCGTGCACGGGCCGCTCGCGCACGTCGCCGTCACCGAAGTTGTCGCCCATCAGGAACGCGCCGGCCGGCACGTAGACGTAGTCGCCGTAGCCGTCGTTGACGACGGGGGGCTGCGCGGCTGCGGGCGGCGCGGCGGCGGGCGTCGGGGCGGCGGGCGGCGCGGCGACGGGCTGAACGGCGGCGGGCGGCGGGGTTGCGGGCGGCACGGCGGCGGGCGCGGCCGCGGCAAGGGCGGCGGCGATCACGAAGACGATCGATGCGCGGCCCGTCATGGCGCCTCCGCGGGAATGAAGCTGCCAAGCGCGAGGAAGCGCCGCAGGTCCAGCATCCAGGTGCCGAACTCGGGACTGCCCGCGCCGGTGCCGAAGCCGTGCCGGCCCTTCTGATAGATGTGCACTTCGGCCGTGGCGCCCGCGCGCGTGAGTCCCATGAACAAATCCGCGTTGCCGATCGATGGTCCGCGATCCGCGGCAGCCGACACGAGGAACGTGGGCGGGAAGTTCTTCAGCGGTTCATCAGGTGTGGCGCGGCCCGGGCCGTACACCAGCACCAGATAGTCGGGCCGCGAGCTCATGCGATCGACCGGGTCGGTCGCCTGCGCATCCCCGCTCGTCGCGCCGGCGACAACCGTTCGCGCCGTGTTCGAGCCGGCGGAGAACCCGATGTAGCCGATGCGATCCGGATCGAGTCCCCACTCACGCGCGCGCGAACGCACGAGGCGCACCGCGCGCTGCCCGTCGCGCACGCGCACCTCTTCGCTGTACCGCGGCGACAGCCGGTACGTGTAGACGAACGCGACCACGCCCCACTCGTTGAAGCGTTCCGCCGCCTCGAACCCCTCGGCGCCGTACATCAGCATGATGTTCGACCCGCCCGGCGCGATGATCACCGCGCTGCCGTTGCGTTTGTCGGGCGGCGGCGCGAACACCGTCAGGAGCGGACGGTCGAGCGGCCCGTCCCCGAGCGCATCGGGCACGGCGCCCGCTGTCCAGAGCGGGATGTCGACGTTGCCGGTGTCGGGCAGCGGCTGCGCGAGGGCCGGTGACACGAGCAGACACGCGACGACGGCAGACATCGCCACGCGGACGAAGCGCGTTCGGATTGTGGGAGACACGGCAGGAGTGTCGGGCGAGGGGAGGGGGAAGGTCAAGCCAGAAGTTGGAAGACAGAAGACAGAAGTGCCGGAAAGTTTGAACTTTGGAGTTCGAACTTCGAAATTATCCGAACTTCTGGCTTCTGTCTTTTAACTTCTAACTTGCTCTCACGTGTACTGCCGCGCCAGCGCCCCGAACGCGGCCACCTGCTGACGCTCCCACTCCGCGTCCTGCCCGAGCACCGGCGCCATCAATGCCGCCACGGCTGGCGCCATGTCGATGGCGGCGCGCGCGTTCAGGAACAACGCGCGCGTGCGGCGCGCGAGCACGTCCTCGACCGTGCGCGCCATTTCGTGCGTCACCGCCCACACGACCTCGGCGCCCACGATCGGCAGCGCGGGGTGCAGCGTCTCGCCCAGCGACGGGCGCTCCGCCGTCAACGCCTGAATGGCGAGGGCATCGCTGCCGTAGAGCGCGAGATCGCCGAAGCGCGACGCCTGCTGGTGGAAGCCGTGGATGTTCAGCGTGCGGGTCACGCACGGCCGCTCCGGCAGCCGCGCCAGATCCGCCGCCTGTGTTACCGCGTCCTCGGCCATCTTCCGGTACGTCGTCCACTTGCCGCCGGTGACCGTCAGCAGTCCGGACGCGTCGATGTGCAGCGTGTGATCGCGCGAGAGCGCCGCGGTGAGGCGGCTGTCGCCGCTCTTGACGAGCGGCCGGATGCCGACGAACACGCTGCGCACGTCCGCGCGCGTGGGCGGCGTGTGCAGGTACTGCCCGGCCGTCTCGAGGATGAAGTCGATCTCCTCGTCGAACGGCCGCGGCTCGAGCGTCGGTTCGTCGATGGGCGTGTCGGTGGTGCCGACGACGGTGTGGCCGTGCCAGGGGATGGCGAACATCACGCGGCCGTCGCGCGTGTGCGGCACCATGATGGCGCTGTCGCCCGGCAGGAACGATCGATCGAACACGAGATGAATGCCCTGGCTCGGCGCGATCAGCCGCGCCGCATCTGGCTCGGCGAGACGCCGCACGCCATCGGCAAACGGCCCGGTCGCGTTGATGACCACGCGCGCGCGCGCCGCGTGCTCCACGCCATCCTCGAGATCGCGCGTGATCACGCCATCGACGAAGCCGTCACTGCCGCGCGTGAGCCCGGTGACCTGCGTGTAGTTGACGAGCGTGGCGCCCTGTTCCGCGGCCGTGGTCACCAGGTTGATGAGCAACCGGGCATCGTCGAACTGGCCGTCGTAGTAGACCACGCCGCCGCGCAGGCCATCCGTCTTGATCGTCGGCAGCCGCGCGAGTGTTTCCTCGCGAGAGAGCAGTTCGGATGTGCCGAAGCCGTACTTGCCCGCGAGCACGTTGTAGACCTTCAGGCCGAGGCCGTAGAACGGCGCCTCCCACCAGTCGTAGTTCGGCACGACGAACGCGAGGTTGCCGACCAGATGCGGTGCGTTCTGGCGCAGCAGGCCGCGCTCCTTGAGCGCTTCCATCACGAGCGAGATGTTGCCCTGCTCGAGATACCGCACGCCGCCGTGCACGAGCTTGGTGCTGCGGCTCGACGTGCCCTTGCCGAAGTCGTGCTGCTCGACGAGCAACACGTCGTAGCCGCGCGAAGCTGCATCGACGGCGATGCCGACGCCGGTGGCGCCGCCGCCGATGATGAGCACGTCCCACGGGTCGGTGCGCGCGCGCAGGCGCGCCACGTGCGTGTCGCGCGTCATGCCTTGTCGTCGCGTGCCCAGTCGAGCGCGAGATCCACGGCCTCGCCCCAGCGATCGATCAGGGCCTCGGCGCGGTCGCGCGACATCTGCGGCTCGAACTGGCGATCGACCTGCCACTGGCTCGCCAGTTCACCGGTCGACTTCCAGAAGCCGACGGCCAGGCCCGCGAGATACGCGGCGCCGAGCGCGGTCGTCTCCGTCACCACGGGGCGCACGACGGGCACGCCGAGCAGATCGGCCTGGAACTGGAGCAGCAGGTTGTTGGCGGCCGCGCCGCCGTCGACGCGCAGCTCGCGGAGCGGGATGTCCGTATCCTCGTGAATGGCGTCGAGGATGTCGGCCACCTGGAACGCGATGCTCTCGAGCGCCGCGCGTGCGATGTGCGCGGTCGTCGTACCGCGCGTGAGCCCGGCAATGGTGCCGCGCGCGTGCGGATCCCAGTACGGCGCGCCGAGGCCGGTGAAGGCGGGCACGAAGTACACGCCGCCGCTGTCGGGCACCGAGGCGGCGAGCGCCTCGACCGAGGGCGCGCTGTCGATGATCTTCAGGCCGTCGCGCAGCCATTGCACCACCGCGCCGCCGATGAACACGCTGCCCTCGAGCGCGTACTCCGTGCGGCCGTTGATGCGCCAGGCCACCGTGCTGACCAGGCTCGACTTCGACGTCGCCGGCGTGGTGCCGGTGTTCTGGAGCAGGAAGCAGCCGGTGCCGTACGTGTTCTTGCTCATGCCCGGAGACGTGCAGAGCTGACCGAAGAGTGCGGCCTGTTGATCGCCCGCGATGCCGGCGATCGGCACGTCGCCCAGGCCGAGCGTCGTCGACACGTGTCCGTAGACCTCGCTCGAGTCGCGCACGTCGGGCAGCAGGCTCTCGGGCACGTCGAGCATGCGGAGCAGCTGTTCGTCCCACTGCATCGTGTTGATGTTGAAGAGCATCGTGCGCGAGGCGTTGCTGACGTCGGTGATGTGCACGCGGCCGCCGGTGAGCTGCCAGACGAGCCACGAGTCGACCGTGCCGAACGCCAGTTCGCCGCGCTCGGCGCGTGCGCGCGCGCCGGGGACGTTGTCGAGCAGCCACTTCACCTTGCTGCCGGAGAAGTACGCGTCGATGACGAGCCCGGATCGTTCGCGGACCATGTCCTCGTGTCCGTCGGCCTTGAGGCGGTTGCATATGTCCGCCGTGCGCCGGTCCTGCCAGACGATGGCGTTGTGGATGGGCTGGCCGGTGGCGCGGTCCCAGATGATGGCGGTCTCGCGCTGGTTCGTGATGCCCACGGCCGCGACGTCGCGCGGCGCCACCTGCGCGCGTCCGAGTACCTCGGTCGCCACGGCCATCTGGGAGCTCCAGATCTCGAGCGGATCGTGTTCCACCCATCCGGGCTTCGGGAAGATCTGCGTGTACTCCCGCTGCGCGACGCCGGCGATGTTGCCGTCGCGCGTGAAGAGGATGGCGCGTGAGCTCGTGGTGCCTTGATCGAGGGCCAGGATGTAGGACATGGGCGTTTCTCAGGGGCGACGGGTGCGACGTGCGACGGTGCCAGGGTGCGACGGGCGAGAGGAACCTGCCATCGCACCAACGTTCTTTCATGTTCGTTCGGGGCGAGTCTATCGCAGGGGCGGGGGACAACAGGGGCTGCGCGGCGGCACGGCTGCTCGGCGGCGGGGGGACGCTCCTTCCGAA
>CAZVHY010000114.1:0-10470 GCA_964627115.1 uncultured Solibacteraceae bacterium
AACGTGCGATTGATCGTCGCACCGTCGAACCCTGGAACCCTCGCACCCTGGCACGTTCCCACCGCGCCCCGCCGTGCGCCCCATGCGTCGGCGTGTCGTTCGGCGTCTCTATAGAGCACGCAACGTGCCAGCGTGGTTCAGGCTTATAAGTGGTTTGTTTGTAGATATTTACGGAGTTCTTTGTCTGGCGCGAACGAACTGGATTGGAGGTCTGCCTCCATCCGCTGGAGCCGGACCTCCAACCAGCCCCACCCCTTCCGATTGCGGTCAGACGAGCAGCGTGGGATAGTGCACGGGTTCTCCAACAGCGACACCTATGGCACGCGTGATGTTTCGACGGATCGCTGCGGCCCGGCACCGATCTCTCGGACGCGCGGCACGACTGCCCGCGCTGGCGATCGCCGTGTTTGCCGCGACGCTCACCGCGCAGGAGCCGTTTCGTACCGGCGTCCGTCTCGTGCGTCTCGACGTCTCTGTGCTCGACCGCGCAGGTCGGCCAGTACGCGATCTCACGGCCGCTGATTTCCGCATCACCGAACGCGGACGCCCCCTCGTCGTTCGTACGTTCGAGGCCACGACCGTCGCTGGTCGCGACGCGCCACCCGCGGTGGCAGTCGACGCTGACGGTGACGGTGATGGAGCGGTATCACTGGTCGATCCGGACCGCCCGTTGGACGAGACGACGGCCGCCCCGGATCTCGAACGCGGCCGTCTGATTGTCATCGTCATGGACGACGACATGACGCCCGCGAATCCGAAGTGGGGCACACAGGCGAAGGCGATCGCGCGGACGATCGTCGAGCAGATGGGGCCTGACGACAGGGTGGGCGTGCAGTTCACGCGTGTGTCCGACACGAAGTTCGCGATGACGTCGAATCGCGAGCGAATCATCGATCGCATCGAGACGTACTCGCCGGGCGGATATCTTGCCCTTCCGCCTAGTGGGTCTGAAGACGAGGTGCCTCGATTCTGGCGCACCATGCTGACGCTCGGCTACACGACCGAGGCGATTGCGCCGCTGACAGACCGGCGGAAGATGCTGGTCTACATCGGGCCAGGGCTGCCGATTCGCCAGAACTGGGGGCACGGATATCACGGCGACTTCGGCCGCGCGATGATCACGCTGTTTCGTGAGGCCGAACGCGCCAATGTCGTCGTCTATACGTTCGACCCCACGGGACTCGACGGACTCGAGGACTACGTGCGGGAAAGATCCCTCCTCGGCGCGCGCACGATGCCCACGCTCGGCGGTCGCACGCCGATGGACCAGATGCTGAATCAGTCGCAGGGGACCGCTCGTGAGATCGCGCGATGGACGATGGAGTTCTCGCTGGGTGTGGCGGACAACACCGGCGGGCGCGCGCTCGTGCGCAGCGACAACATCGAGCCGGCCATCAGTCAGATGTTCCTCGATACGAGCTTCTATTACCTGATCGGCGTCGAGCCGCGCGATACCGAACCGGACGGCCGGTTCCACGACGTCAGCATCGAAGTGACACGGCCGAACGTCGACGTGCGCGGGCGGCGCGGGTACTACTACGACCGGTGATCGCATGCCGATGAGCGCCGGAATCCCTGTGCGTGCCGCGGTGGCGTCGGTGCTTGCGGCGGTCGTGCTGGCGTCGATGCCGGATGCCGGAGTGCGCGCGTCGATGCAGGAGGACGTCGCCCTCGCGCCCATTCTCGCGCGGGCCGCGGCGGCGGTCGAGGCCGATACGCAGGCCCTGGCGGGCCTCGTCATGCAGGAGGACTACCAGCAGATTGTCAGGGACAGACCGGCCGTCACGCGCCGGACGCGGGCGGACATGATTCTGTTCGACGTCACGGGCCACGGCTGGTGGGTGCCGTTCCGCGATGTGTTCGAGGTCGACGGTCAGGCTGTCCGCGAGCGCGACGACCGGCTGGCGCAGTTGTTCCAGGCGTGGTCGACCCCGGACGCTCTCGCGCAGGCGCGAGCCATCTCGGAAGAGAGTGCCCGGTTCAATCTGAGCGGTTTCGGGATTGCGATCGCGCGCACGATCAACACGCCGATGACCGCGTTCGCCTTCCTGACCGCGGCCGATCAGCCGCGGTCGACATTCAGCCTGGGTGGGATCGAGTCCGTTCGCGGCGTACGATGCCGCGTCATTGCGTTCACCGAACATGCGGTGCCATCGCTGGTCGAGTCCACGGACGGAACGGTCCAGGCCGGTGGACGCTTCTGGATCGACGAGGCATCAGGGCGCGTGCATCGCAGCGAGTTCACGGCCGTGACGGTGCTCGCGCGCGATCGCGCGCGATCGGTGCGCGCCGTCATCATCACCACGTTCGCCTCGGACGCGCGACTCGGCGTCTGGATGCCCGTGCGTATGGACGAGCACTACGACGTCAGTCGCGGGGGCACGAGAGGCGTGATCAACGGCCGCGCGACGTACTCGAACCTCCGGCGATTCACGGTGACGACGTCGTAGGGAGGCGGCTGCGCGGCTGTACGGCCGCGGGCCGCACGCGGATTTTTGAAGGTCCGGCCCGCCCGCCGCCGTGCCGCCGGGCAGCCGTCTTCACCCCAGAAACAGCGAATACGCCGGATTGTCCGACTCGCGTTCGTAGCGATACCCGAGCGTGTCGAGGAACGACTGGAACGCCGCATCGTCAGTCGTCGGGACCTCGAATCCGGCCAGCACGCGGCCGGGATCGGCGCCGTGGTTGCGATAGTGAAAGAGGCTGATGTTCCAGCGGTCGCCGAGCGCGTCGAGGAACTTCATCAGCGCGCCGGGCCGCTCGGGAAACTCGAAGCGGCAGAGCACTTCGCGCTCGACCTCCGCACTTCGTCCACCCACCATGTGGCGCACGTGCAGTTTGGCCAGTTCGTTGCTGGACAGATCCGTGGTGGCGTAGCCGCGCGCCGTCAGCGCCGCGCCGAGTTCCGTGGCGTCCTGGCGCGAGGAGATCGCGACGCCCACGAAGATGTGCGCTTCGCGTCGATCGTTGAGCCGGTAGTTGAACTCCGTGACGACGCGCCGGCCGATGGTCGCGCAGAACTCACGGAACGCGCCTGGCCGCTCCGGAATGGTGACGGCCAGCAGCGCCTCGCGCGCTTCACCGACTTCGGCGCGCTCGACGACGAAGCGCAGGCGATCGAAGTTCATGTTGGCGCCGCTCAGCACCGCGGCAAGGCGCGCGCCCGTGGTGCCGGTGCGCTCGACCCAGCGCCGAAGGCCCGCCACGGCCAGTGCGCCCGCCGGCTCGGTGATCGATCGCGTGTCGTCGAAGACGTCCTTGATGGCCGCGCAGATCTCGTCGTTCGACACGAGCACGATCTCGTCGACTGTCTGCTGCGCCAGCGCGAACGTGTGCACGCCGATGTCGCGCACGGCCACGCCATCGGCAAAGATGCCGACCTGTTCGAGCGAGACGTGCCGTCCGGCTGCCAGGGACCGGTGCATGGCATCGGCTTCGAACGGCTCGACGCCAATCACCTTGATGTGCGGTTTCAGCGCCTTGATGTAGCTGCCGATGCCGGCAATCAACCCGCCGCCGCCGACCGGCACGAAGATGGCGTCGATGTCACCGGACCGGTTCCGGAGGATCTCCGTGGCAATCGTGCCCTGACCCGCGATGACGAGCGGATCGTCGAACGGCGGCACGTACACACGACCCGTCTTGCGCGTCAGTTCGTCGCAGTGCGTCTTCGCATCGTCGAAGCTGTCGCCCGAGAGCACGACCTCCGCGCCGAGGTCCCGGACCGCCTGCACTTTGATCGCGGGCGTCGTCTGCGGCATCACGATGACGGCGCTGAGGCCGAGATGCCTGGCGGCGAAGGCCACGCCCTGCGCGTGATTGCCGGCGCTTGCCGTGATGACCCCGCGCGCGCGTTCGTCGGCCGACAGGTGAGCGATGCGGTTGTACGCGCCGCGGATCTTGAAGCTGAAGACCGGCTGCAGGTCCTCGCGTTTGAGCAGGATCGTGTTGTCGAGCCGCCGCGACAACCGCGGCGCATCGTCGAGCGGCGTCTCCTCGGCGACGTCGTAGACGCGGCTCGTCAGGATGAGACGAAGCATCGCGTCGAGGGTGAGGGACATGGGAGATCTCCGTCGTCGGCCACCGACTACCGGCTACCGAGGCGTAGAAGACGGTCGCAGGGGCGACGCATGCGTCGCCCCTACCGTGTCGCTATCGACAACGAATAGATGTCGTTCAGGATGCCCGCTGCGGTGACGGCCGGGCCGGCACCCGGACCGCTGATGACCAGCGGTTCCGTCCGGTACCGCCGTGTCGTGAACGCCACCAGATTGCGCGTGCCCTGAAGCGCGCCGACCGGACTCGTCACCGGCACGGCCGCCAGCTTCGCCGACACCGACGTGGGTGTGGCGGTGACGACGTAGCGCAGCACGCGGCCCTTCGAGGCTTCGCGTTTCGTGCGTTCGGCCCACTCGGCGTCGAGCGACGGCAGCTTCCGCATGAAGTCGTCGAGTGTCAGCTTGCCGAACGATGAAGGCACGAGATTGTCCGGCGTGGCCGCTGGTCCCCGGTAGCCCATCAGGCGCGCGAGGATCAGGACTTTACGCCCCGCATCGGCACCCGAGAGATCTTCGCGCGGATCCGGTTCGGCGTAGCCGAGTTCCACGGCCTCACGCACGGCTTGCGAGAACGGTTTGCCCGATGACACGGCGGACACCACGTACATCAGCGTGCCGCTCACCGTGCCCTCGACGCGCAACACACGGTCGCCCGTTTCGGCGAGCTTGTAATAGGTGTCGATGATGGGCAGCCCGGCGCCAACCGTGGCTTCGTGTTTGATCTGGCGTCCGGCCTTTGTCGCCGCGGCCATCAGCGCGGCGTAGGATTCGTACGGTCCTGCCACCGGCTTCTTGTTCGCCATGGCCACGTGAAAGCCGTGGCCGAGGGCCTCGCGCAGCAAGTCGCCGCTGTCTTCACTCGTCACATCCACCAGGATCGGTTCGGAGACCGCGTGACTCGCCATCACGGTGAGGGCGTCGGCGGCCGAGGCTTTGTGACCGCCGAGCGACGCGAGCAGCCGACCCTTGTCCTTTTCGCGCGCCAGCTCGAGCAGCCGGCGACGCGACAGGCCGCGCGGCTCGAAGACGTAGCCCGAACGATCGAGCAGGCCGACGACGCGCACCGTCCGGTCGTTGGTGGGATGGGCAATCTGATCCGCGAGTGCGCGGCCCACGCGGCCGAAACCGAGCAGCACGACATCGGTGTGCGGGCGTGTCACCGGCCGGCCGCCGCCGATCTTCGACAACTGGAACGCCGCGTGAACACGCCGCACGGCGTCCGGTGCGTCGGTCTCGGCGACGACGAACGAGATGTTGCGTTCCGACGACCCCTGCGCAATGGCCACGACGCTGATGCCGGCCGTCGCGAGCGACGAAAACACGCGCGCGGCAATCCCCGGGGCGCCAACCATACCGTCGCCCACGACGGCGACCACCGCCATCCCGGGACGCGCGGTCACGTTGTCGATCAGGCCGTGTGCCAGCTCTTCCCGGAACGCGTGCCGGATGGCCTGCACCGCGCGATCGGCCTGCGCGTCGGACAGGGTGAATCCGATTGAACTTTCGGACGACGCCTGGAAGATGGTCGACACCGACAGCCGCTCGGCGTCGACAGCCGTGAACGTGCGCGCCGCAATGCCGTGAACGCCCGCCATCCCTTTGCCGGCGACCGTGACAACGGCCTGATTGCGCACGACCGCGACGGCCTTGACCGGGTGATCCGGATCGCCGCGCCGCGCCGAGACTTCGGTGCCCGGCAGCGTGGTGTCGATGAACGAACGCACGCGCAGCAGGATGCGCGTGCCGTCGAGCGGAATCAGTGCGCGCGGGTGCAGCACCTTGGCGCCGTAGTAGGCGACTTCGGCCGCTTCTCGATGGTGCAGGTGCGGAATCAGCCGCGCGTCGGCGACGAGCCGCGGATCACTCGTGAGGATGCCGCGAACGTCCTTCCAGAGCACGGCTTCGGCCGCGCCGAGCGCACGTGCGAGCATCGTGGCTGTCAGGTCCGATCCGCCGCGTCCGAGCGTGGCCACCGTGTCGTCGGGCGCGCGGCCGATGAAGCCGGGCACGACCGGCAGGACGCGTTTCGCCAGCAGCGGCCGGAGCACGCGCCGCGCGGCGCGCGTCGATTCCGCGATGAGCGGCGCAGCGCCGCCATGCTGATTATCCGTGGCAATCACGTCCACGCCATCGACGAACGCCGTCTTGCGACCCAGGCCCGCGAGGACCACCGCGAGGATCGACGCCGAGAGCCGCTCACCACGCGAGACCATGCGATCGCTCGCGCGCGGCTCGAGATGACCGAGCACGTGCACGGCCGTGCACAGGTCGTGGTACTCGCGTTCGGCAATGTCGAGGGAGGTGAGCAGGGCGCGGCGCGCGCGGCTCGACGGCACCAGGTCCGCCACAACCTTACGGTGCCGCGCGAAGAGCTTCTGCGCCACCTTCGCGGCTGCGCCATCGTCTCCCTGCACGGCCAGGCGCGCGCCTTCGAGCAACTGATCGGTGACGCCAGCCATGGCCGAACACACGACTACGAGTGGCCCGTCGTGCGAGGCAATCAGCTCGGCCGCTTTGCGGATGGCGGCAGCGTCGGCCAGCGACGCGCCGCCGAACTTCCAGACGGACAGGCTGCGGGTCGCGGGCCGCTTGCGTGCGCGAGCGCTCATCGCCCTGCCGCCTTGCTTGCGGCCGCTTCATCGATGGTCCGTCGCACGGCGTCGTAGTCGTTCGGCAGCTCGATCGGCGGATTCGCGTACCGGCGGTTGCCCGCGCCCGAATCGGCCGTGTGATACGCGATCTTGAACTCCGCGAACTTCAGCCCCGCGGCCGTCGAGATGACGACCACGCGGTCGTCGCGCCGGATCTCACCGCGCGTCACGAGCTTTTCGAGCGCAGCCAGGGCCACGCCCGTGTGCGGGCAGTTGAACATCCCCGTCATGTCGGCGCGAGCGGCGGCATTGGCCAGTTCCGATTCGGACGCCTGTTCGACGATGCCGTCGTACCGCTGGAGCGTGGAGATGGCCTTGCGGATCGACACCGGGTTACCGATGCGGATGGCCGACGCCAGCGTCGGTTGCGCCGTGATCGGCTCGAATTGCCAGTTGTCCTTGTACGCGCGGTACAGCGGGTTGGCCGCCTCGGCCTGCGCCACGACGATGCGCGGGCGTTTGGTGATGAGGCCGAGCTCGATCATCAGATCGAAACCGGCGCCGAGCGCACTCACGTTGCCGAGGTTGCCGCCCGGGATGATTACCCAGTCGGGCACCTGCCAGTCGAACTGCTGCACGATCTCGACCGAGATCGTCTTCTGCCCCTCGATGCGCAGGCTGTTCATCGAGTTCGCCAGGTAGACGCCCTCTTCCTTCACCAGGCGCTGCACGATCTTCATGCAGCCGTCGAAGTCCGTGTCGAGTGCGAGCACCTTCGCGCCGTTCGACAGCGGCTGCACGAGCTGCGCCGGGCTCACGAGCCCGCGCGGCAGGAAGACGATGGCGGGAATGCCGGCCGATGCCGCGTACGCGGCGAGCGCCGCCGAGGTGTCACCGGTCGATGCGCACGCGACGGCGCGCACGGGCGACCCGTCGGCAATCATCTGCTTGACCACCGACACGAGCACCGTCATGCCGAGGTCTTTGAAGGATCCCGTGTGCGAGTTGCCGCACATCTTCACCCACAGATCGTCGAGCCCGAGCTCGCGTCCGTAGCGTTCGGCCCAGAACAGGTTCGTGCCGCCCTCGTCCATCGACACGATGTTGTCGTTGCGGAGCTCGGGACACACCCATTCCTTCTTGCCCCACACGCCGGAGCCGTACGGCCACGTCGTGCGTTTGTAGCGTTCCTCGAACAGGCGCATCCAGTTGGTGGGCCCCTTCTTCTTCAGGGCCGACACGTCGTGGACCACCTGCAGGAGATCGCCGCAGGTCGGGCAGTTGTAGAGCGGCTGCCAGATCGAGTGATCGCCGGGACACCCGGCAGCACAGCGGAAGACGGCCTTGAACTCGGGCGCAATCATGACCGGGCCACCGGCTGCACCACCGCAGCTTCGAAGTCCGCCAGCGATCGGCCGATGTGTATGGGCTCCGGTCCCTTGCCGGCCAGCACTTCGACCGTCTTGTACCCGTTGCCGGTGACGCAGATCACGATCGACTCGTCACGCGGAATGACGCCCTGCTCGATCAGTTGTTTCGTGGCCGACACGGTCACGCCGCCGGCCGGTTCGGTGAAGATCCCTTCCGTCTCGGCGAGCAGCTGGATGCCTTCGATGATGGCTTCTTCGCTCACCATCGCGCCGGCGCCACCTGTCGATCGAATCGCGCTCAACACCTGGAATCCGTCGGCCGGATTCCCGATCGCAATCGACTTCGCGATCGTGTCCGGCTTGACCGGGTCCGGGAACTCGAGGCCCTCTTCGAGCGCCTTCACGACCGGCGCGCACCCGGCCGACTGCGCCGCATAGACACGCGGCTCGTCACCCTCGACCAGGCCGAGCGATCGGAATTCGTTGATGCCCTTGAGGATGCGCGGCAGCAGCGTGCCGCCGGCCACCGGCGAGACGATGTGCTTCGGCAGTTTCCAGCCGAGCTGCTCGACGATCTCGAAGCCGTACGTCTTCGCCCCCTCCGCGTAGTAGGCGCGCAGGTTGATGTTCGCAAAGCCCCAGCCGTACTGGTCGGCCACCTGCGTGCACAGCCGGTTCACGTCGTCGTAGTTGCCTCTGACGGCGATGATGCGCGGGTTGTAGACGGCCGCGCCGGTGACCTTGCCGATCTCGAGATTGTCGGGGATGAAGACCGAGCACTCGAGGCCGAGACGTGCGGCGTGAGACGCGACGCTGCCGGCCAGGTTGCCCGTCGACGCGCAGGCGAACACCGTGAAACCGAGCTCGACCGCGCGCGTGGCTGCTACCGAGACCACCCGATCCTTGTAGGAACAGGTGGGGTGGTTCACCGAGTCGTCCTTCACGTACAGTTCGCGGACGCCCAGGCGCTTTGCCAGTCGATCCGCTTTCACCAGCGGCGTGAAGCCGGAGTGCAGGCCCGTCCGTGGTTCCCCTTCGATTGGCAGCAGCGCGCGATACCGCCAGATGCTGCGCGGCCCCGCCTCGATCGACTCGCGCGAGACGAGCCGTTTCACCGCGTCGTAGTCGAAGTGCACTTCGAGCGGCCCCATACACTTGTCGCACACGAACAGGGCCGTAGCGGGAAACGGTGCGTGGCAGACGTGGCAGCGAAGACTGAAGTTCATGGGGGATCCTGACGGGCTACAAGGCTACGAGACGACAAGACGACGAAAAGAGTACCGACTACCGGTCACCGGCTACCGACCACCGGCGGAAATAAAAGAAGGTTGATGCGCGGCGACGGGTGGGCGCGCCGAGAGCTGGCGGATCGTGCACGGAATACCGAGCGCGTCGTACACGCGCTGCAGTTCGCGGGCGGCGTCCTCTTGACGGCCGGGCGCGGCAATCACGGCAATCGACGGGCCGGCGCCGCTGAGACACACGCCGAGCACGGACGGGTGATCGATCGCGAGCGCCTGCGCGAGGCCCGGTACGTATCCGGCACGCGCGGGCTGATGCCAGCGGTCGCGCAACGCCTCGTGCAGGTGATCGTAACGGCCGCTGTCGAGCGCGCGCACGAGCAGCAGCGCCCGCTGCAGATTGAAGATCGCGTCGGCGCGCGGAAGCTCGGGTGCGAGCACCTTGCGTGCGAACGCGGTTTCGAGCTCGGCCTCAGGCGTTGCCACCACGAAGGGGAGATCCGGCGGCCACGCCCACGCGGACGTGAGGACACGGCCGTCTTCGCGTTGGCAACTGAGTGTCAGTCCGCCGAGCAGTGCCGCCGCCGCATTGTCCGGGTGTCCCTCGATCTCGGTCGCAATCTGCATGACGACGTCCGGATCGCGTGGTGAGGTGAGGCGCTCGTACAGCTGCAGGCCCGCGACGGTGGCGGCCGAGCTGCTGCCGAGACCGGCCTTCATCGGGATGTCGCTGGTGACGTGAACACGCGCCCCGCGTGGCACGTCGCCGAAGCGCGCGCGCGCACGGTCGAAGCCCGTGGCGATGCGGTTCTCGCCGGAGGCCGGCACCTGGCCCTCGATGACGAGCGGGCCGGGGCCTTCGTCGATCGCCGCGATCCGGACCCGCAGGTAGACGTCGACGGCCACGCTGAGGGCGTCGAACCCCGGACCGAGATTGCTGATCGAGCCCGACACGACGATTTCGTGGCCTGGGCTGACGGGAAATGCGGTCATCGTCTTCCCCGGACGCTGATGTCCGGGGCTCCATGCGTGAACTCAAAAAAAAAGCCGGCCCTCGTTCGAGGCCGGCGGGCGCTGTTCACTCTCGGGTCTTGCTGTTTTCAGGCAACCAGAGCGACACCACCACCAGCCTCGCGGCCCTTCATGGTCCGCGTCGTCTTCGTGATGGCCGTAATGGGCGCGCCGGTTGACATTGCCTTGGAAGTATAGG
>CAZVHY010000115.1:0-2530 GCA_964627115.1 uncultured Solibacteraceae bacterium
TCGTGGTAGCTGATGAAGTAGGCGCACGCGGCCGCCAGCAGTCCGAACACCACACCGATCGTGAGAAACAGGGGAAGCAGTGGCGGCACGCGACGTCATTGTCGCATCGCGGCCCCGCCGGCCGCGCGCCTTGCGGCGGGCGTCGAATTTGACACAGAATCCCCGTCACCCATGAAACCGGAGATGCTCCCCGCCGCGTCGCCACGGCCTGCGCGGCTCACCAGCCTCCTCTCGACCGATCCTGCCGGGCCAGTCGCCCTCAGGCATACGCCGCTGCTCATCGGCGTGCTCGAAGGCACGGGCATCGGGCCCACCGTCATCGACGCGGCGCTGCAGGTCCTCCAGGCCGTCGAGCAGGTGGCGGGGCTGCAGTTCGAGGTCCGCCGCGGCGGCCTGATTGGCGAAGACGCCATCCAGAAGTACGGGGAGTGGCTGCCCGACAGTACGGCTGACTTCTGCGCCGACATCTTCCGTCGTGGTGGCGCGATACTCAGCGGCCCCGGCGGAGGGCGCTACGTGTACGACCTGCGCCGGCGCTTCGATCTCTTCTGCAAGTTCGTGCCGGTCAAACCGGTGAAAGCCCTGGCGCGGGCCGGCCGGCTCAATCCGGCGTTCGTGGAGAACGTCGACATCCTCATCGTGCGTGACAACGCTGGCGGCGTGTACCAGGGCCAGTGGGGAGACCGCGCCACCGATCAGGGCCGCGTGGCCGAGCACTCGTTCAGCTACAGCGAAACTGCGGTGCATCGTCTCGTGGAGGTCGCGGCCAGAGCCGCCGCGGCCCGCGACGGCGCGTTTCACGTCATCGTGAAGGAAGGCGGCGTGCCGACCGTGACGGCACTGTGGCGCGACGTGGGGCTGGCCGTCGGGCGCCGGATCGGCGCCGAGGCGAAGTTCATGAACATCGACCTCGCTGCGTACGAGCTGATTCAGAATCCACAGACCTTCGACGTTGTCGTCGCACCCAACCTGTTCGGTGACATCGTGGCCGACATCTGCGGCGTGCTCGTCTCGTCGCGCGGCGTCACGTTCTCGGGCAACTTCACGCCGCAGGGCCATGGCGTCTATCAGACGAACCACGGCTGCGCGCACGATCTTGCCGGCGCGGACGTGGCCAATCCCTGCGGGCAGATTTATTCGCTGGCCATGATGCTGCGAGAGACCTTCGATCTGCCGGACGTCGCCCTGCTCATCGAGGATTCGCTGACCGCCGTCTGGAGCGCGGGTTGGCGTACGGCCGATCTCGCCGAGCCAGGGTGCCGCATCGTCGGCACGGCCGCGATGACCGAGAAAGTCGTGGAGGAGGTCCTCCGCGCGACCACGATGGTGGCATGACACCGGCGCTGCTGCTCGTCGATCTGCAGCACGATTACCTGGCCGCGCCAGGACTTCAACCCACCGCAGACATCCTGACGGCCGGTGCCGCAGCGTTGTTGTCTGCCTGCCGCGAGCGGCAGATTCCGGTCATCCATATCTGGACAACCGTTCATCGCGAGAGCGATCGGCGCCTGCCGCACTGGAAGACGTCGAACCGCTGGATGTGCGTGGCAGGAACGGCCGGCCACGAGACACCAGCGGTTCTGCGACCGCACGGCGGCGACGTCACGATTCACAAGTCGGGGTTCAACGGATTCGCGAGCGGTCAACTCGACGAGGAGTTGCGCGATCGGCAGTGCGACACCGTGATCCTCGCTGGACTGCACGTGCACACCTGCGTGCGGGCGGTTGCGACCGAGTCGCTCGAACGCGGCCTGAACGTCTTCGTCGCTGCCGATGCCGTTGCGACCGACGACCCCGTACTCGCCGCAGGCACCCGGCGATGGCTGGAGGCGCGCGGCGTGGCGTTTCTCACGACCGGCGAAATCCTGTCGCGGTTGTCGGGACGCGCGCCATCGCCGCTCGTCCACTATTCACCGCGCGACAGGGCGCACGCGCTGTTCACCGTGCCCGTCACCAATCGAGCTGCGATTGCGGCCGCCACCGCGTCCGCGCGCGTCGCGTGGCGAGACTGGCGACAGGTACCGGTGCACTCGCGCGCGTCGATCCTCGACCGCGTGGCCGCCGGTCTCGAAGCGGCCGCTCCGGCGATCGCACGCCAGATGGCGGAGGAAATCGGAAAGCCCGTGTCGCACGGCGAGGAAGAGACACGGCGTGCGGCTGCCAGCGTTCGCGACGTCGTGAACCGCGCGCAGGCGTTTGCGTTCGAAACAGGGGGAACCGCCGGGCTCGTGCGCCACGAGCCGCTCGGCGTGGTCGCGTTGATTTCGCCGTGGAACAATCCCGTGGCCATTGCCGCCGGCAAGATCGCCCCGGCACTCGTCTATGGCAACACGGTCGTCTGGAAACCCGCACCTGCGGCGACGCAGATCTCGCTCGCGATGCTGGGGCTCCTGCGCGAGGCTGGCGTGCCGGCCGACGTCGTGCAGATCGCGACCGGCGATCACACAACGGCGCAGCACCTGGCGGCCGACGATCGCGTGAGTGCGGTGACACTCACGAGCTCCGCGCAGGCGGGTTATGCCATTCAGGA
>CAZVHY010000115.1:2630-10438 GCA_964627115.1 uncultured Solibacteraceae bacterium
GAGCGATGCAATGGCGTGAGGCACGGCCTGGCGGCCGCGTTGTTCAGCCGTTCACGCGCGCTTCACGACAGATTCGTTGCCGGTGCCGAAGCCGGGATTCTGAAGATCAACTCGACAACGGCTGGCGTGGACGTGACGTTGCCCTTCGGCGGCTGGAAACAGTCGGGCCTTGGTCCGCCCGAACATGGCGAAGCGGATCGACTGTTCTATACGAGGATGCAGACCGTGTACGGCATGCCTGATGAGGCTCCGTAGGGGCGGGCCTGTGCCCGCCCACACAGCCCGGTGGGCCGACACAGGGGTCGGCCCCTACGCGAGCCTCCGACAGACGACGTCGACCACGCGATCGAGCGTCCTGTCGTCGACGAAGAGTACGTAGACACTCAGCGTCAGAAGGCTGAACACCAGCAGGCCGGCGTACGGGCCCATCAAGATCGGCACCAGCACGTGCAGCGCGATGCCGGACGCGAATCCAAGCGGACGGAGCCGTCGCGACCACAACGCGAACACCAGGAAGAATTCGAGGGCAACGGTGCCGCCGGCAAACCACGTGAGTACCGTCGGGTCGTGCATGAACGCCGGAAGCGCCAGCCGATCTCGCAGGAGCTGGCCTGTCAGAAACGGCTCGTTCAGCTTGGCGACGGCCGTGTAGAAGTACACGATCGACAACTGCACCTGCTGCAGCCACACCGGCCACGCCTCGACCGTGACATTCGGGGGACGTCCCTCGCGCAGCCAGCGAACCGACAGGTCGGCGTCGCTCTCGCTCACGGCGGTCAGCACCAGGACCACGACCATGTAGTCCATGTGGAACGCCGCGAAGTTGTGATCCACGACCTGCTGGAACAGCGCGGCGGCCACGACGATGGCCGCGGCGAGGCGCGCGCGATAGCCGGCGATGAGCGCCACGGCGGCCGCGATCCAGAGTGCCCCGAACAGCGCGATCTGCCACGTCGCATCCATCTGCGGCGCCCAGTCGTACAGCCGCGCACGTACGACGTCGGCATCGTGCTGCAGCAGATACAGATCCCTCGTGCTCTTGAGACCGCGTCCGAGCGCTGCCACGCCGACGCCGATTCGGCAGACGGCGAGTGCGCGGGCAGGCCGGCGCGCGGTCAGCAGCCGGGTTATCGCGTCGACGGCGGACAGGGAACGATCTCCTCGCGGGCCGGGGCGGAGTACCGCATGCGGACGAAGCGCACGCCAGGCCAACGCTGGCAGAGAAACGGTGGCGCAAATCGCGCCTGATCGACCGACGGACCAAGCACACGAATGGCGCTGGATCGGCGCATCAACAGGCCAAGCTCCCGTGTGGTGCCGTCGGTGAACACCACCGCGAACCGCGGATGTTCTGAACGGCCCGAGTACATCTGCCACGTCAGGCGCGTCTGGTCGGGAGCGAACCACGCGCGCGCCGGGACGACCAGCTGCACCGCGAGATATCCGAAGAAGAATGTGCCGGAGACGACGAGCTTGAGGCGTGTCATGTGCGCGGTATCGGTGCCGGGACGTCTGAAGGCCGTGCGAGGTTCACACGCGGCGCGGGCGTTGTCAAACAGGACCGGCAACGTTCGGGATTAAGATGACTCGGCTGTTCCCCATGTCGCAGTGGACCTCCACGTACCGAGACATCCGGACGTCCGCGCGATTCCTCCGGGCGGTCGGTCCATTCCTGCGCTCACGCCCTTCACCCGACGAGTGCACCCGGCGCATCACCGATCACCTGAGAGATCGAGACGCGTCGTTCCTCCGCATCGTGCAGTCCACGATGTACGGCAACGGGAGCAGCCCGTATTCGGCGCTCGCGCGTCATGTTGGCATCGAGTACGGCGACGTCGAGCAGTTCGTCCGCCACGACGGCGTCGAGGGCACTCTTGGCCGCCTCTACGACGCCGGTGTGCACCTGACGCTCGACGAGTTCAAGGGGAAGCGGGCCATCCGGCGCGGGTCACTCGAGATTGCCGCCGGCGCGTCGAGTTTCGACAACGACCTGCCGTCGCAACAGTTCGTCGCCCAGACCGGAGGATCGCGCAGCCGCGGCCGCCGGATGCTCGTCGATCTCGATCTGCTCGGGCACGAGGCGTGTTACGAGTTCCATTCGTCGAGCCAGCTCGGCTATCTCCGTCGTCCGAAAGCCATCTGGCGACCGGTGCCGCCAGGGGCCGCCGGACTCAACGGCATGCTGCGCTTCGCGAAGATTGGCGCGCCGGTCGACCGATGGTTCTCTCAAAGTCCCGTGTGGTCAGCGGCTGACTGGCGGCATTCGCTGTTCGTGTCCGGCATCGCGGCGGCGAGCCGGCTGGCAGGCGAGCCGCTGGCGTCCCCGGAGTACGTTCCGGTCGACAAGGCGAGTGTCGTGGCTCGATGGCTCGCGGCGTGTCGAACGGCGGGCACACCGGGACTGGTCGACACGAACACGACGGCGGCAGTTCGTGTGTGTCTGGCAGCCGAGGAACATGGGCTTGCCATCGACGGATCGATGTTCCGCCTCGGTGGCGAGCCGTATTCGCCAGGCAAGGCCACGGTGCTCGCGCGCAGCGGCTGCCGGGCGTACAGCAATTACTCCATGACGGAGATCGGACGAATTGGCATCGCCTGCGCGGATCAGGACGATCTGGACGACGTGCACGTACTCAGCGACAAGATTGCCCTGCTGCAACGCGACGTACGCGTGTCTGGCGGCCAGACAGTGCCGGCGCTCCTGGCCACGTCGCTCGCGCGCTCGACGCCGCAGGTAATGATCAACGTGGAGCTCGGCGACTACGCGACACTGACGACACGTTCGTGTGGCTGCGTCTGGTCCCGACTCGGATTCACGCAGCACCTGCACGACATTCGCAGCTACGAGAAACTCACGGCCGAAGGCATGCACTTTCTCGGCTCCGAGCTGGAGGCCATTCTCGACAACGTCCTGCCCGGCCGATTCGGCGGCGGACCAACCGACTACCAGCTGATCGAAGACGAGCAGGACGGCGCCACGACCATCACGCTGATGATCGACCCTCGTGTCGGTGACGTCGATCACGCGCTTGCCGCAACGGCGCTACTCGACGCACTCGGTGCATCGGGATCGGCGCACCGCATGATGGCCAACCGGTGGCGTGAGGCTGGCATCGTCCGCGTGAAGCGCGGCGAGGCGCAGGCCACGCGCGCGGGCAAGATTCTGTCGCTGCACCTCCAGCCGCCCGGCGCATGACGTCCACGACCACGGCGCCCATCGATCCGCGCGCACACCGGCCGCGACTGCTGGCCGGCACCATCCAGGTGCTGATGTCCGAAGGCCTCGCGCTGCCCGTGGGCGTGATCCTCGCGGCCCTCCTGGCGCGCGCGTTCGGCCCGGACGGCTATGGCGTGTTCGCGCTGGCGGCGTCTCTCGTTGCCGCTGCCGAATGGGGGCTGGGCGCACTGTTCACCCGCGCCACCATTGCACTCATCGGATCGTCGGGCGATCGGCAGCCGGTGCGGGCCGTGTTGCGGTGGCACCTGACTGGCGGTGTCATCGTCGCCGGCGTGCTGGCGCTGGTGGCCACGCCACTGGCGGCCGCCATGGACGAGCCGCGTGTGCGCTGGTGCCTGGTGCTGCTCGCGCTCGAGGCGCCGTTCGTGGCGCTCGCGGCCGGCTGCCGCGGCATCCTCACCGGCCGCGGCTGGTTCGGTGCGAGGGCCGTGGCCGGCGCTGTCCGCTGGATCGCGCGGTTGATCGGCGTGGGCACGCTGGTTGGTCTCGGCTTCGCAATCGAAGGCGCGGCCGTGGGCAGCGTGCTCGGCGCTGTCGTTTCGTTCATCGTCGCCCGCGTGCTCGTGGGACGCACCGCCGACGAAGACAACACGTCTGTCGTGTCGGCGGCGTTCTGGCGCGTGGCGGTGCCGGCGTTCGTACTGGCGATGAGTCTGCGTCTGCTCGACAAGCTGGGGCTCGTGGCTCTCAAGCTGTTGGGCGCGCCAACGGCCGACGCCGGCTTGTACGCCGCGGCACAGAGCCTCGCGATCGCACCGGCACAGTTTGCGCTCGCCTTCTCGCCGCTGTTGCTGGCGACGATGACGCGGCTGGCTGAACGCGGCGACATCGAATCCGCACGCCGGCAGGCGGTCACCGCCACGCGCGTCGTCTGGCTGAGCGCGCCACTGCTCGCGATCGTTGCCGGATCCGCCACGGAGGCCGTACGCATCGTGTACGGCGATCGTTTCGACGCAGCCGCGCCGCTGGCCGCACCACTCCTGGTCGCGACCTTCGCCACGGCCTACATCTCCGTGGCCAGCGCGGCCCTTACGGCGGCAGGTCACGCTCGTGAGGCGGGACACACGGCATGGCCCGTCCTGCCGCTGGCGATCGTCGGCTACATCGTTGTCGTGCCGACGTTCGGCGCGATCGGTGCGGCGGCGACAACGGCGCTGGCCGCGACGATCGGCGCCGCGTTGTCCGCGGTGGTCATGCACGCGGCGCTGCGCGTCCCGCTGCCGGCTGCGACCTGCGCGCGCAGTGTCGTGTTGTCGATTGCGGCGTACGGACTCGCGATCGCGTGGCCGGCGTCCGGCATCTGGTGGTTCCTTGCCAAGGCTTCGGCTCTGACCGTCGCCGTCGTGGTGGGTTACGCGATGCTCGGCGAATGGACGCGCGCAGAACTGGCGTGGGTGCAGAAGATGTGGCGCGATCGTCGGAACGCTACGGTGCCTCGAGACGAAGCCAGTCGATCATGACGCCCAGCTCCCGCGCGTCTTCGCCCATCCCGCTGTCGCGGGGGACGAACGTCGACGCACGCAGCGTCAGTTGCGCGGGGCCATGGACGAGGCGATCGATGACCGCTGCGTCGAGATCGAACGTCGTCTCGGAGAACCCGGGCGGGAGCGGCGTGGTGCCAACGACGACATCGTCGAGCAGGAACGTGACGGTGACGGGGGAGGCCCCCTCCGGCCGCGGTGCAACGAGCCGCGCCACCAGGCGCGCGTGTGTCGTGGGCTCGATCTGCGGCAGCGCGATCTCTGCCCGGCCTCCGGTCCATCGAACCGTCGCGTCACCTGCGGGTTCGGGGCCGTAGAAGCCGTCGCCTCTCCAGTTGAAGTCGTCGAGCCCGATGTCGATCGACACCGGCAACGCACGGGGCCGCGCAGGCACGACGTCGTATCGTTCGATCCGTACGGACACCGATCGCACCTGCGAGGGGACTTCCGTCATCGACCGCTCGAGCTCGCGCCAGCTCAGCGACGCGGGTGACGCCGGAATCAGGTCCCAGCGGGCGAAGTCCTGCCGCGTCAATCCTCCAGGGACGGCGTGTGGCGAGACGGCCAGCACGAGCGATCGGCCCGACTCGGCAAGCGTCGTGGCAAGACGATCGATCGCGTCTGGCGTCCCTGGCGCCTGGCGCGCCCACAGCGCAGGTGTGCCGAACGTGAAATACACGCTGAGGCCCAGCTGACTGGGCGTTGTCGCATCGGTGAGGAGCACGGCGTGGTCGGGCAGCGACGCGGCCAGTTGCGTCAGTTGATCGTGCACGCCCGTTGTCAGTGATGACGTGGCGAGCACGTGGCTGTGGCGGCCGAACGTCACGGCGATCACGACGACGACGATTCCGCCAGCCCATCGCCACGACGCCCGTTGCCGCGACAGGACGCCGATCATGTGGCCGACGAGGACGAGGCCCACCGGCAGCACGACGGGAATGAATCGCCGCCACATGAGTGGATACCACCGGCCGGCTCGCGGCGCTTCGACGTACGCCACCGCCGAGACCACGAAGAGCGCGACGACGAGCAGCACTTCGGGGGACGGATCGTCCAGAAGGAACCAGACGGCGCCGCATGCCATCAGCGCCAGTCCGAGCGGCGAGAACAGAAGGGCCGCGGGGCCGGACCAGAGCTGCGGCCACGATCGGACGATGGCGGCCACGAGCAGCAGCGCGAACAGCACGCGCATGAGTGGTGTTCGGCCTACGATCGCGCGCGACCGCCAGGCGAGCCACGCCATGGCCGCTGCGACGACGGCCGCTGCGGGAATCAACAGCGTGGTGCGGCCAATCCACCAGTCGGTGGCGAACACCTGCCAGAGAATGCGCTGCGTGTACGCCGTGGAGACAAGGCCGGCGTGCAGCAGCGCCTGCAGCGTGAACAGTCCGAACGTCGCGGCGAGCCACGTGGTGGCGCTCGTCCATTGCCGCCGGAGCGCGACAACGGCCAGGTAACCCGCGACCAGCGGCGAGACGAGTATCAGCGCGTCGAGGCGCGTGGCCGCGGCCAGGCCGAATGCCAGGCCGCCGAGCGCAGCGGCCTGGCGCGATCCGTCCTGCGTGGCGCGCAGCGTGAAGGCGAGGCCGGCCAGGACGAAACACCCGGTGAGGGCCTCGGGCGCGGGATAACGCGCGAACCAGAGGTGCGCGAAGTTCAACGTCAGCAGTACGGCCGCCGTCGAGCCGGCGAGGGGCGACGACAGGCGCACGGCCAGCAACCAGACGGCGGCAAGGGTGAGAGCGGCCGACAGCGGCAGGATGAGCAGGACGCCGGACGAACGGCCGATCAGCGCGGAGCTGCCGGCCATCGCGGCCGGCAGCAGATGAAAGAAGCTCGGCTGCAGATGGCTGCCGTCGGCGGCAATCTGGATGCCTCCTGGAAAGAAGTTCAGGAGATGCGGCCAGAGCGGATCGCGCTCGAAGAACGCCTGTCGCGCGTCGTCGTCGAGATCGGCCAGCAGTGGTTCGGTGACGGTGATGCCGCCCCGACGTTCGATGGCGGCCGCGATGTTCAGATAGACGGAGGCGTCGCGTCCGTCCACGTAGTACTCCGCAGGCCTGGCGGTAGCCGCGACGGTGGCGGCAAGGCACGCGACGAGTACGAGTCCGTGCCCGATCGGGACGCGCCCGGCGCCGGCGCGTGCGCCAGTGGTATCGCGCCAGACCCACCACGTGGCGGCGACGAACAGCGGCATCCCCACGGCCAGCAGGTGTCCGCGCGAGAACAGGCCGAACTCGGCAAGCGTGAACGCGCACCACGCCGTCACCGCCAGGACGAGAAAGGCGGTGGCGAACCCGCGTTCGGCGCCGGTGGGAGGGAACCGCCGCTCGGATGACACCGGCGGGATTATGGTCCAAGTCGCGTTGCGCGACGAGTACTGGCGCTGGCGTAATAAAAGTAATATTGTTTTCAAATCATGCCGCCCATCAGACCTCCGGTGCTCGGGGAGCTCGAACTGCTCGTGTCTCTGGCCGTGCTCAAGCTGGGAGACGACGCCTATTCGCTGGCGATTGCCGACGAGATCGAGAGAACAACGAAGCGGAAGGTGTCGCGGCCGGCGGTGCTCATCACGCTGCAGCGGCTCGAGGACAAGGGATTGGTGACGTCCTGGTACAGCGATCCGACGCCGGTGCGTGGTGGCAAGGCGAAGCGGATCTTCGCGCCAAAACCTCTTGGCAAGGCTGCCGTGAAGCAGGCGCTCGAGCGCATTCAGGCGATGTCGCGCGGGCTCGCGTCGATTCTGGAGGCCAAGTGATGCGAACCGGACCGTCGCGACTGGCTCAGTGGTGTCTGCGCGTCCTCATGCCGCGCGCCGACGCGGACGCGGTGATTGGCGATCTGCACGAAGAGCGGCTCGAACACCGGCGTTCGCCGCCGTCGCCGTGGCGGCTCGAATGGCGCGCGTGGCGGTATGTCGCCGCCATCACGCCGGCGGCACTTCGACGCGCGGGCGGATCACTCTGGCACGTGGTGCGCGATGCGGCCCGGTCGCTGCGATCGGCGCCGGGCGCCACGGTCGGCATCATCCTCATCCTCACACTCGGCATCTCGGCGGCGACGGTGACGTTCTCGGTCGTCGACACGGT
>CAZVHY010000116.1:0-10391 GCA_964627115.1 uncultured Solibacteraceae bacterium
TGGCGCGCATCGGCCAGCCGGTGTTCGCCGAGATCGATCGCGATCGCAAGCGCGTGGTGCCGTGCATGCACAGCGTCGGCGCGCCGCTCGCGCCGGGTCAGCAGGACGTGCCCTGGCCCTGCAATCCCGACAAATACATCGTCCACTTCCCTGAGACGCGCGAGATCTGGTCCTACGGATCGGGTTATGGCGGCAATGCGCTGCTCGGCAAGAAGTGCTTCGGCCTGCGCATCGCGTCGGCGATGGCGCGTGACGAGGGGTGGATGGCCGAGCACATGTTGATTCTCGGCATCGAGGATCCGCAGGGCGAACGCACCTACATTGCGGCCGCGTTTCCAAGCGCGTGCGGCAAGACGAACCTGGCGATGCTCGTGCCGCCCGACGGGCTCGAGGGCTGGAAGATCACGACGGTCGGCGACGACATCGCGTGGATTCGACCCGATGCGAACGGGCAGTTGCGCGCCATCAACCCGGAAGCCGGCATGTTCGGCGTGGCCCCGGGCACGTCGGAGGCCACCAACCCGAACGCCATGGCGATGATTCGGCGCAACACGATCTTCACGAACGTGGCGCTCACGCCCGAGGGCGGCGTGTGGTGGGAGGGGATGACCGACGAGCCGCCGGCCGAGTGTCTCGACTGGCAGGGCCGGCCGTGGACGCCGGCCATTGCGAAGGCGACCGGGGCAAAGGCTGCACATCCCAACTCGCGGTTCACCGCGCCGGCATCACAGTGCCCGACGATCGATTCGAACTGGGAGGATCCCGAGGGCGTGCCGATCAGCGCCATCGTCTTCGGCGGCCGGCGCGCGACGACGACGCCGCTGATCTATCAGGCGTTCAACTGGACGACGGGCGTCTACATGGGCGCGACGATGGGGTCGGAGACCACGGCCGCCGCGGCGGGTGAGGTGGGGAAGGTGCGGCGTGATCCCATGGCGATGCTGCCGTTCTGCGGCTATCACATGGGCGACTACTTCCGGCACTGGATCAAGATGCAGCGGCTCATCAGCGAGACGCCGCGCGTGTTCCACGTCAACTGGTTCCGCAAGGACGCCGACGGCCGGTTCCTCTGGCCGGGTTTCCGCGAGAACATGCGCATCCTGCAGTGGATTGCCGGCCGCGTGCGCGGTCGCATGCTGGCGCGCGAGACGCCGCTCGGCTGGATGCCGCGCTATGGCGACATCGACTGGACGGGCCTGCCGTTCCCGCGTGAGACGTTCGACGAACTGCAGTCGATCGATCCGGTGCGCTGGCGGCGCGAGGTGATCGAGCACGAGGAACTGTTCCTCGACCTGCACGATCACCTGCCGCCGGAGATGATCTATGAGAGGGAGCTGTTGATCTGCAGGCTCTGACGATCAACGTCGAAGCCAAAAGACAGAAGCCAGAAGTTCGGGAAAGTTGAAACTTCGAATTTCGAAGTTCTGAGTTCCCCGCACTTCTGGCTTCTGTCTTCTACCTTCTGGCTTCGAAGACGTATGCCGCGCGCCTAGCGCGCGGCATACGTCTTCGAGAACCCGTTCCGGCTGTTGGTGACGGTGAACGAGCCGTCCTCGTGCGCCGAAATCTTGAGGTAGTGCGCCGGCACGTGCGCGGCGGCGGCCTGGCCGCCGCCGCGGCCCGCGCCACCCTGACCGGGCGCGCCGCCGGCGCGCCCGCCCGGGGTACCCGGCGCCCCGGCGCCCGGACCACCGGCCGCCGGGGCGCCGCCACCACGCTGCGGGGCGGGGCCCGCGGCTGGTGCGCCCGCCGGCGGGGCACCCGCGCCGGGCGCACCAGCCGCGCCGCCGCCCTGGCGTCCGGCGCCCGGACCGGCGCCGCCGCCGCGCGGAGCCGGCGGCGGCGCCGTCAGGACGCCGGCAATCGTCGCGTTGTCATCGAGGTTCGCGATGAACAATCCCGGCGGGTTCAGCTCCAGCATCGCGTTGTACGACCAGTGCAGCTGCCAGAGGTCTTCGAGCCCTGGCGATGACAGGATGGTCCGCATCGCTTCGACCGCACCGCCCTTGCGCGTGCCGTTCTGCATGGCCGCGACGCGCGGCCGGATACCGTGCACGAGCGCCGGGGGATTCGACTGGGCCTGGCCGTGGTGCGAGACGAGGAACAGATCGACGGTGCCGATCTTGTTCTGCGGGCACACGAGCTCCACTTCCTTGGCCCAGTAGAGATCGCCCAGGAGCACCGTCCGGAACTTCCCGAACTGCACGACGCTGCCGACCGACTGCGCATTCTCCGGATCGCCGGCCGGGAGCGGCCGGTTCTCGGTGGCCGCGCAGGCCGCGCCGTTGTCCTGACCGGCGCCGGGCAGCGGTTTCTGGATCGTCTCGCCGGCCGACGAGACGATCGTCCAGTCGAGGCCCGCGAGGGCCAGCTTGTCGCCGGCCTTGACGACCGTGTGCTTCGCCTTGCCGTGCAGCTCGGCATAGGCGGCCTGGAATCCTGCCACCTGTTCGCGCTCTTCGACCGACGGACCGTGGTCGATGTAGTGCGCGATGGGAATGGCGGCGGCCAGCGCCTGCAGGCCACCGATGTGATCGAGGTGGTAGTGCGTGCTGAGCAGGTGATCGAGCCTGGTCACGCCTGCGGCCTTCAGAACCTCCATGATCCGGCCGTGGTCGCGCTCGCCGGGGAAGCCCGTGTCGATCAGGAGCGACTCGCCGGCCGGCGTGACGAAGAGCGTTGCCGTGCCGCCTTCGGTGTCCGGAATGTAGATGTCGAGTGTGCGGGCCGCCTGCGGCGCCGGCGCGGGCGCTGGTGCTGACGTCGCCGAGACGCCGGCAACGAGAGCTGCGGCGCCGAGCAGGGTGATAGCCGTCCGTTTCATCTGGATCCTCCCTCGGGAGAGGGGTGTCGTGCGGAAAACGCCCGTCACCGCGACGGGACCTTTCGATTGGGAGCCCTCATGATGCCGCAGCGATTGGACCGGCGCAAGGGATCGGACGAAGAAACCTGTCGGCAAGGATCATTTTTCATCAGGGGGGGAGTAACCTGCCGGTTTTCAATGAGATGCAAGTGCGGTTAACATTACCAACCGACAGCTTTATCAACCCCACGCGTGCGTCACGGCCGAAGCGTCGGCACCGTGTGCTCACCCACGTGGACGGGACGAGGTCAGAGGTCTTATGACGCCAGGCAAGGCAACGGGCACCACCGCATTTCTCTTTGGTGCATTTCTCGTGACGGTCATGGTGACCGCGCCGCGTGGACAGGCGCAGGCGCCGCAGGGACCGGCGGGCGGGGCGGCACAGCCCGCGCCAGCCGGCGGTCCCGGGCCCGGGCAGGGCGCGCCGGCCGGACGTGGCCGGGGCAATGCGGCGCAGGCGCTCTACAAGGAGCACTGCGCTGGCTGCCACGGTGAAGACGCCGGGGGCGCACGCGCCATCGGGCTGTTCGACGAAAGCTGGCTGAAGTCGACCACCGACCAGCACATCGTCGACGCGATCAGCAACGGCATCCCGAACACCGAGATGGAGCCGTTCGGCAAGGCGCTGACGACCGAGCAGATCTGGTCGCTCGTCAACTACATCCGCACGCAGACGGGCAATCTCCGCCCGCGTCCGGAGTTCGTGGAGAACCCCAACGGGGTCGTGTTGAAGACCGAGAAGCAGACGGTGCGCGTGGAGACCGTCATCGAAGGGATCGAGACGCCGTTCGGTCTGCAGTTCCTTCCGGACGGACGCCTGCTGGTCACCGAGCGTCCCGGACGGCTGCGCATCTTCGCCAACGGCACGTTGTCCGAGCCGGTGAAGGGGACGCCCGAGGTGCACGCGGTGCAGGACGGTGGTCTGCTCGACGTGACCATCCATCCCAACTACGCACAGAACGGCTGGGTCTACCTGGGGTATACGGAGCGGCAACCCGGCTATGTCCCGCCGCCTCCGGCTGAAGCGCCTGCCGGCAACGCGGGCGCACCGCAGGGCCGCGGCCGCGGTCCGCAGGTGCCCGCCATGACCGTCGTCGTGCGCGGCAAGATCAACGCGAACAACGAGTGGACCGATCAGCAGTTCATCTATCGCGCCGATCCGTCGCTCTACACGCCCAGCGGCGCGCACTATGGGCTCCGGTTCATCTGGGACAGCGAGGGGCACCTCTTCTATTCGATTGGCGAGCGCGGCGCGATTCCGAATGCGCAGGACATGACGAGCGCGTTCGGCAAGATCCACCGCGTCAACGACGACGGCACGCCGGTGAAGGACAATCCGTTCGTGGGCCAGCCCGGGGTCCCGCCGACGATCTGGTCGACCGGGCATCGCAATCCGCAGGGGTTTGCATGGCATCCGATCACCGGCAAGTTGTGGGAATCGGAACACGGCCCGAACTCCGCCGACGAAATCAATGTGATCGAGAAGGGCGCCAACTATGGCTGGGGCGTGGCGACCAAGGCGTCGCAGCCCGGCATGGTGTCGTCGGCGCCGGGGATGATCGACCCGGTCATCTACTACACGCCGTCGATGGCCACGGCCGGCATTTCCTTCGTGACGAGCGACCGGTATCCGGCGTGGAAGAACACCAGCCTGTTCGTCGGCGGCCTGGTCGGGCAGCGGCTCGAGCGGCTCGAGACCGATGGCGACACGGTCGTCCATCAGGAGGTCATCTTCAATCAGTTCGGCCGGGTCCGAGACATCGCGCAGGGGCCCGACGGCCTCCTGTACATCGCGCTGCAGAACCCGACGGGCGGGACCACCGGTCTGAATCTGGCCGCGTCGACGCCCGGGCGTGTCATTCGCCTGGTTCCGCAACCCTAGGTTTCGAGGCCGGGCCGCGTGCGGCCCGGTCTGCATGTGGCATCACCCAGTACGACTCGGTACGTTGACGAAGAAAGTGATGTGTATGCGACTGAGGAATTCGATAGTGGCCGCTGCCGTCGCGGCAGCAGTGGCGTTCGGCGTGGTGCACGGGCAGCAGGCCTGGCCGCCGCCGGTCATGAAGGAAGACTCCGGTGCACCGGCGCTCACGGCCGAGGAGTCGATGAAGACCATCGTCGTGCCGCCGGGCTTTCGGGTCGAGTTGGTGGCCAGCGAGCCGATGGTCATTGATCCCATCCTGGTCGAGTTCGATGCCGACGGCCGGATGTGGGTGGTCGAAATGCCTGGCTTCGCCCAGGACATGGCCATGGCCAACTCGCGCGAGCCGATCTGCCGCGTGGTCGTGCTCGAGGATCTGAACGACGACGGCCGCATGGACAAGCGGACCGTCTTCGCTGATGGCCTGATTCTGCCGCGCGCCCTCAAGCCGGTCGATGGCGGCGTGCTCGTCGGCGAGCCGCCGAACCTCTGGCTCATGCGCGACACCGACGGCGATCTGAAGATGGACACGAAGGAGCTCGTCGCCGACACCTACGGCCGGGTCGAGGCCAACCCCGAGCACAACGCGAACAGTCTGATCTGGGGACTCGACAACTGGATCTATACGTCGGAACACGACTGGCACCTGCGGTTCAACCGCGGCAAGTACGAAGTGGTGCCCACCTTGAACCGCGGCCAGTGGGGCGGGTCGATCGACGACGCCGGGCGCGTGTACCGCAACGTGAACAGCGCGCCGCTGTTCGTCGACTTCACGCTGGCGCGCTACTTCATGCGCAACCCCAACGGCGTGCGCACGCGTGGCCTGTACGACCCGGTGATCTCGATTGACGAGGCCGTCGTCTGGCCGATTCGTCCGACACGCGGCGTCAACCGCGGCTATCGCGATCAGTTCTTCCGCGATGACGACACGTCGGTGATCCTGCAGAGCACCGGCACGCCGCTCGTCTATCGAGGCGACCGTCTGCCGCGCGACCTGCACGGCGACGTCTTCGTGACCGACTCGACGACCAACCTCGTGCACCGCATGACGATGGTCGACGATGGGGCGGGGCGGCTGACGGCGAAGAACTCGTACGAACGGGGTGAGATCTTTGCGTCGACCGATGAGCGCTTGCGGCCGGTCAGCCTGTCGAACGGCCCCGACGGCACGCTCTACATCGTCGACATGTACCGCGGCGTCGTGCAGGACGTGGCCTATCACACCGAGTTCCTCGCGGAGTACATCCGCAGCAACGAGCTCGAGATGCCGATTGGCCGTGGTCGCATCTACCGCCTGTCGCACGACACGACCCAGCGCGATCGGAAGCCGCAGATGTCGAAGGAGACGTCTGCCGGACTCGTGCAGTACCTCTCGCACCCGAGCGGCTGGTGGCGCGACACCGCACACCAGCTGATCGTCCAGCGACAGGACGCATCGGTGGCGCCGGCGGTGAAGGCACTGATGACATCGTCGGACTGGCGCGTGAAGCTGCACGCCATGGGCGTGCTCGACGGTCTCGGCGAGCTCGACGTGGAGACCGTGCAGAAGGCGCTGGCCGACACGCACCCGGACGTGCGTGCCTGGGGCATCCGCTGGTCGGAGAAGTGGATTCGCGAGCCGAATCATCCGCTGACACCGGCGGTGCTCGGCCTGATGAACGACCAGAACTGGATCGTGCGGCGACAGCTTGCCGCGTCGATTGGCGAGCTGCCCATTGCCGCGCGTGTCGCGCCGGCCGTGACCGTGCTCCAGCGGTACGGCGCGGATCCGATAACGGTCGACGTCACGATCAGCGGGTTGCGCGGGATCGAGAGCGAGGTGTTCTCGCGTCTGCTCCAGACGCAGAACGGCGCGCTGCCGGCCGATGGCCTGTCGATGCTGGCGGCCGCCATTGCGCGCGGCGGAAACGTGGCGCAGGTGCAGGCGGTGCTGGCGGCGGCCACTGATGCGTCGCGGCCGGAGGCCGTGCGCCTGGCGCTGCTCGAGGGGCTCGACACCGGGCTGCCGGCGGCCGGTGGCGGACGCGGCGGACGTGCTGGCGGCGGAGGGGCCCCCGGTGGTCGTGGTGGACCTGGTGCGGCCGCGCGGGTGACGTTGGCGGGCGAGCCGACCGCCCTGACGAGCCTGGCGGCGGGCTCTGGTGCGCTCGCCGGACCGGCCAGCGCCGTTGTCGCGAAGCTCGACTGGCCGGGCAAGCCCGCGCCCGTCGTGCGGGTGACGCCGCTCACGCCCGCGGAACAGAAGCGCTTTGCCGCCGGTGCGGAGCTCTACAAGAACCTCTGCATCGCGTGCCATCAGGAGAGCGGGCAGGGTATGGACAAGGTCGCGCCGGCGCTCGTGGGATCGCCGCTGCTCGTCGGGAACGAGGGCGTTCCGATCCGCATCATCCTCGGCGGCAAGGAAGGTCCGATTGGCCTGATGCCGCCGTTGAGCCTGCTCGACGACGAACAGGTGGCCAGCGTGCTGACCTACGTGCGCCGGGAGTGGGGGAATACGGCGGCGGCGGTGACCCCGGCATCGGTCCAGGAGATTCGCGGCCTCACGCGCACGCGCAAGCAGCCGTGGACCAACGACGAGTTGACGGGCGGACGGGGTGGCGGTGCCGGGCGCGCTGGTGGAGCCGGTGCGGGACGCGGCGGGGGCGATTAGCGTGTAGGGGCGACGCACGCGTCGCCCTTACGTCGACGGACGTAATGTCTTCTGACTTTGGCTTCGACGAAGGATGGTGGGTATGAAGGTTCGCACTCTCATTTGTACGGTGGCTGCTGCAGCACTGGTGGCGCCGATGATCGCGGCGCAGGGGCCACAGGGTGGTCCGGCGCCGGGCGCGGCGCAGGTGCAGCAGGCGTCGCCGATTCGTGTCTACATCCGCGCGGGGCTCAAGACCCACGGCGCGGGCGAGCACGACTATCCGCAGTTCCTCGCCGACTGGAGCAATCTGCTCACCGCGCGTGGCGCGATCGTCGACGGTGGCCTGAGCTTCCCGTCGGCCGAGCAGCTCGCCGCCACCGACGTCATCGTGATGTACAAGGGTGACGCCGGTTACATGACGGCGCGCGAGCGCCAGGCGCTCGAGGACTTCCTCGCGCGCGGCGGCGGCCTGGTGGGCGCGCACGACGCCATCTGCGCGGACGACGAAGTGTGGTGGTCGACGATCTTCGGTGGCGCCAAGCGGCACGGCGAGGTCAACTACACGCTGCGCGCCGAGGTGCCGTACACGATCGAAGCGCGCAATCACCCGATCATGCAGGGCATGACGGACTTCACGATCACCGACGAGGCCTTCTTCAAGATGACGTGGGCGAAGCGTCCGAACAGCGACGATCCGGCCATCGAGGTCCTCGCCAACGCGACCATTGCCGATACGCCGAGTGCGAAGGGCTTCGCGGGCACCAAGGTGCCGCAGATCTGGACGTACGAGCGGCCGTTCTTCCGTGGGCTCGGCGGACAGCAGCCGTTCCGTGCCTTCGTCTGGATGCAGGGGCACGTGTACGAGAACTTCACGCACCCGCAGGTGCAGCCGATGCTGCTGCGTGCGATTGCGTGGGCGGCGAAGCGTCCGGCTGATGCGCTGATGTTCGAGCGTCCCGCGCGTGGCGGCGGCGGTGGCCGCCGTGGCGGCGGTCCCGGTGGCCCCGGCGCAGCCGGCGCTCCGGGCGGCGCGCGGGGGAACTGACGAGCGGCTGCGCGGCGGCAGGGCTGCGCGGCGGCAGGGCTACGATGCGACGGCCGACTGACGACGTTCAGTCGGCCGTTTGCTGTTTCGTCTTCGTCCCAGTTCATTGGCCCGCAGCCGTGCCGCCGGGCAGCCCGCGGCCTCTTATACAATCTCCCCGTGCCGAAACGTTCCGGGGCGAAGACGCCCACCTCCCGTCCGCGTCGTAAGACTTCCATCGAACCCACTGCACCGCTCAAGGCCATCGAACGACGCAAGTCGAAGATTGCCGGCTGGGGCGTGTACGCGCTCGAGCCGATCACGAAGAACTCCCGCATCGTGCACTACGCGGGCGAGAAGATCTCGTGGAAGGAAAGTGACAAGCGCGAGCAGAAGTACCTGAAGAAGGGCTGCATCTGGTGCTTCATTCTCAATCGCAAGACCGTGCGCGACGCGGCGGTCGGCGGTAACGTCGCGCGGTTCATCAATCACCGGTGCAAGCCGAACTGCTACACGCAGATCGTCGGCGACATCATCTGGATCCGCGCCGGCCGCAACATCCGCAAGGGTGAGGAGCTCACCTACAACTACGAAACCGAGGGCGGCGCCGGCATCCAGTGCCTGTGCCGGCCGGGCTGCAAGACGGTCATCTGACGCGGTTGCGCGCATGATCCCGATCCGTCACGCGGTCTACCTCCACGGCTTCGCGTCGTCGCCGGGGTCGTCGAAGGCCACGTGGTTCGGCCGGGAGCTGTCGGCGCTCGGTGTCGGGTACGCGTGTCCCGACTTCAACGAGCCCGCGTTCGAGACGCTCACCGTCACGCGCATGATCGAGCAGACGCTGGCGGCCGTCGACGCGGCCCCGCACGGGCCGGTGGCGCTCATCGGCTCGAGTCTCGGCGCGTACGTGGCCGTGCACGCGGCGGCGGCCGACCGCGGGCGGCGCGTCGATCGCCTGATCCTGCTCGCGCCTGCCTTCGATTTCGGCGGTAACCGCCTGACCCATCTGGGACCGCACGCGATCGACGAGTGGCGGCAGAAGGGGCACCTCACGGTGTTCCACTACGCCGCGGGCGAACCACGTGACGTCGGATTCAGTCTCTACGAGGACGCCGCACGTTACGACGCGTTCGATGTCGCCCTCGATCTGCCGATGCTCGTGATTCACGGGCGGCAGGACGACATCGTCGACGCGGCGATGGTGGAACACTGGTGCGCCGCGCATCCGTCGGCCGAACTGCACCTGGTCGACGACGGTCACCAGTTGACCGACTCGATGCCGTTCATCTGGCAGAAGAGTCGCGAGTGGCTCGGCCTGCGTTCGGCCTGATCCGCTCTAACAGAAACCGACTATTGACCGTGCCAGGGCCGGCTGCGAGGATCGCCCGGCACATCGGACGGAGGGCTCATGACCTGGGTGAAGATTGGCGTGACCGTGTTCGTGGCAGCGATCTTCGCCATTGTGGCCATGGGCTGGGTGTGGACCGGCGCGAACCAGCCGCCGGCCGGCGCGCTCGCGAGCCGCATCGTGTTCGTCATCACCGCGCTGGCGGGCCTCGTCGGCCTGGTGGCCGTCTGGCGCTGGCATCCGTCGGCGTCCGGCGCCCCGCGCGCGTGAGCGTCAAGCCTTCGTAGGGGCGGCCTTCGGGCCGCCCGGGCGGGGCAAGCCCCGCCCCTACGCGGGCGGGCGGGGAGCCGCGCCGTCACTCAGCCCTCCCTCACCCGGCCAGCACGTTCGCCAGTAACTGACACAGCACGGCGCCCACGACCGACATCGACAGTCCCCAGATCAGCAGCTGCCGGAACAATTGCCGCGCCGCAGCGGGCTCGGTGACGGTGGCCACGCACAGCGCGCCGATGGTCGACAGTGGTGAGACATCGACCATCGACGCCCCGACGTTGATGCTGAGCGCGATGCCGAGTGGATTGCCGCCGCCGAGCTGTTCGACCA
>CAZVHY010000117.1:0-4314 GCA_964627115.1 uncultured Solibacteraceae bacterium
TAGAGCAGCGTCGCCAGCGTGCGCGACACCTGCGCGGTGGCAAAGCGGCGCGCGAGCGGCCCGAAGTACGGCACCTTCAGCACGGCGGCGTGGATGCGGCGCTGCTGGCCCGGCCGGCGCAGCCACCAGACGAGCGCCGCGATGAGCGCCAGCGAGACGACGACGATCAGCCCGGCGCTCGCGACGAGATTGGTCGAGATCGCCACCACGATCTGCGTCGGCAGCGGCAGCTGCGCGCCCTGGAACTGCGCGTAGAAGTCCGCAAACTCCGGCACGACCTGGAACACGATCAGGCCAACCACGACGAGTGACAGCACCAGCAGGATGACCGGATAGATGAGCGCCGAGATCACCTGCGTGCGTGCGGCCTGCAGCACTTTCATGTGCTGGACGTAGCGCCTGAGCACGCCCTCGAGACTGCCGCTCTTTTCGCCGGCCATCAGCGACGCCGTGTAGATCGGCGAGAACAGCTTCTGCGCCTCGAAGGCGTCCGACAGGGCCGTGCCCGAGCGGACGCGGTCGTGGATGTCGTTGACGGCCGCACGGAACGTCGGATTCGGCAGGCGCCGGCGCAGGATGTCGAGCGACTGGACCAGCGGCAGGCCGGCCTTGAGCAGCGTTGCCAGTTCCTGGTTGAAGATGAGGAAATCAGTGGCCGGCACGCGGCGCCGCTTCGGCAGGCCGACGGAGAGGCCGCCGAGCCGCACGCCGCCCTGCCCTTTCACCGCCAGGACGTACAGCCCCTGCTCCTCCAGGCTGCGCCGCAGCCCGGCTTCGTCGTCGGCCACGTAGGTGGCCTCGGTAATCTGGCCGGTGGCCGTGGCCACCCTGCAGCGGAACTCCACGCGTGTCTGCGCCTCCCTCTCAGCCGACGCGTCCGATCCCCGGACGCGTGTGTCTGCAGCTCTTAGACCGGCTCAATCGCCCGGCGGACGGTTCGGGCCGCGGCCTCACCGCAGCGAGGCCATGATCCGCTGCACGTACGTCTGGGTTTCGCGGTAGGGCGGGATCCCGCCATACCGCGACACGGCGCCCTCGCCGGCGTTGTACGCGGCCAGTGCGCGTCGCACGTCGTACTTCACGAGCAGGCGGCGCAGGTGCCTGAGTCCCGTTTCGAGATTCGACTCGGCATCGAACGGATCGGCCAGTTCGTACGATGCCGCGAGCGTGGGCATGAGCTGCATCAGCCCCATGGCACCTTTCGGCGAGACGGCCAGCGGGCGATAGTTCGATTCAGCACGCACCACCGCGTGCGCGAGCCGCGAGTCCACGCCGACGCGCGCCGCCACGGTGTCGACGAGCCGGCGAATCGACGACTCGGACAACGTCGTCCGCGCGGCGGCCGGCGACAGGGCGAGGAGCTCGCGCGCGAGCTCGCGATCGTAGGCGCGTGGCACTTCTTCGGGCAGGATCTCGACGATCAGGTCTTTGTGCGCCCGCACTTCCCCGCCACCCGGCAGCACGAGAATGACCGTGTCGTCCTCGAACCGACACACGTCGACGATCATCGTCCGGCCGTGGCTGAACCGCACGATGTCGGCTGCCGCCGGGGCCGCAAGCGCCAGGCACACGCCTGCCGCCATTGCGGCGCTCCGGAAGGTGAAGGGACTGGTCATGCCGCGTGGTCTGGTTCGGAGGGCGGGCTATCGCACCCCGATGTGCACGTTGAAGACACGGACGCCGAGCTCCCGGAAGTCCGAACCGGCGCCGACGTCAGCCGGCACGAACGTCCGATCCACCTCGAGCCGCAGTTCAGCGAGATCGGCCGTGCCCATCTGCGCGCTCGTCACCCGCACGCGCCGCATGACCGGCTCGAGCGAATCGACGGGCCACGTGGCAATCGTCTCGCCATTGGCGCCAATCACGGAGAGCTGCTGGACATTCTGCGGAAACAGATCGGGCCGTCCGCCGAACTCGACGAGCAGATCGGCGTCGGCCTTCGGGTGACGAAACGCGACCGTGGCCGACTTCTGCGTCCACTTCCAGGACTGTGCGGCCAGGTCGTTGCTGAATTCGTCGGGATGCCACCCCGTCTGGTAGATGAGGAAGACGTTCTCCGACTCGGGCGCCAGCTGCAGATTGGCCACGCGATACGCCCGCGAGTTCCCACGAGGCGGCCGCGGCCCGTCGAGCGGCAGCCGCTCACCGTCGCGGTAGAGCCCCACGTCGATGCTCACGTCGCCCGGGTGCAGCACCGCCGGCGGCAGGAACCGCGTTCGCGTGTATTCGACCGGCGTACCCGCGCGCCACTCCGACGTCGGAACACTCGGCTGGTGATCGTCGGCCCAGAGGACCTGACCATCAGCGTTCACGAAGTGCACGAACACCGTGTAGTCGCCGGCAATCGACTCGCCTGTCGGCTCGAAGCGATACGTCAGATCGAGAGAACTTCCGACAGGCACGCGTGGCTGAGGCGTCGACACCGACACCGCGGACACGGCCGGGGGCGCCTCGGTGGAAGAACAGGCAACGCCGGCACACGTCACGCCGGCAAGCAGCAGCAGAACTGGGGTTCGGGACAGCACCACCGGTGATGGTACCCACATTGCCGCATGCTATTCAATATGTTAGCCTTGCGCGTCTTTGCACACACGGACGGACATGACGGCAGACGCGTTGGGCATGGTTGAAACCCGGGGACTGATCGGCGCCATCGAGGCCGCCGATGCGATGGTCAAGACGGCCAACGTCACCCTGGTCGGCAAGGAGTACATCGGCGCGGGGTACGTCACCGTGCTGGCGCGCGGCGATGTCGGCGCGATCAAGGCCGCCACCGACGCGGGCGCCGCGGCCGCGCGGCGTGTCGGCGAGCTGATCTCCGTCCACGTCATCCCCCGCCCGCACGCCGAGGTCGAACGTATCCTGCCCGGCGGCACGCCGGCCCGGGGTTAACGGCCGCCGGAAGCCGCGATGGCCGAGGCGCCCGCAGCCACAGCCGAACAGACACACCCGTCGGTCGACGAGGCCCGTCGCCTGGCGAGCCGCGCGAAGCTCGCGGCGCCCATCCTCGCTGAATTCTCACAGGACCAGATCGATCGCATCGTCGACCGGATGGCCGCAGCCGTGCGTCCGCGCGCCGAAGAATTCGCGCGCATGGCCGTCGAAGAAACCGGCTTCGGCGTCGTCACCGACAAGGTGCTCAAGAACCGGTTTGCGGCCGAGCACGTCCACGCGTTCATCCGGCCGATGCGCACCGTCGGCGTCATCGCGCGCCGCGAGGACGTGCGCGTCATCGAGATTGCCGAACCGTTCGGTGTCGTGGCCGGCATCGTGCCGTCGACCAACCCGACATCGACCGCGATCTACAAAATCCTCATCGCCATCAAGGCGCGCTGTCCGATCGTGCTCAGTCCGCATCCGTCTGCGGCTCGCTGCATCACGGCCGTGGCCGAGGTGATGACGGCCGCGGCGCTCGACGCCGGCGCCCCCGACGGCGCGATCGGCTGGATGCGCACCGTGTCGCTGGCCGGCACGCAGGAGCTCATGCGTCACCGCGACGTGTCGGTGATTCTCGCCACGGGCGGACTCGGCCTCGTGCGCGCGGCCTATTCCGCGGGCAAACCGGCATATGGCGTCGGGCCGGGCAACGCGCCGTGCTACGTCGAGCGATCGGCAGATCTCGCAAAGGCCGCGTCCGACATCGTCACGGGCAAGAGCTTCGACAACGGCCTGCTCTGCTCGTCGCCGAACTCCGCGGTCGTCGATCGCGAGGTCGCCGACGCGCTCAAGCGCGAAATGCAGAAGCAGGGCGCGCACTTCCTGTCGTCGGCCGAAGCGAAGCAACTGGAGGCCGCGCTCGTCACACCGCAGCGGCTGCCCAACCCGAAGTTCGTCGGCCGATCGGCCGTGCACATCGCGCAACAGGTGGGGATCTCCGTGCCGGAGTCGACGCGCATCCTCGTCGTCGAACTGTCGGGCGTGGGACGCGACCATCCGCTGTCGATCGAGAAGCTCTGTCCCGTGCTGTCGTTCTACGTCGTGGCCGACTGGCGCGAAGGCTGCGAGCGCTGCAAGCAGATCCTGCGCTACGGCGGCATGGGGCACACGATGTCGGTCCACTCGACCAACGACGCCGTCATCCTCGAGTTCGGCCTGAAGAAGCCGGCGTTCCGCATTGTCGTCAACACGCCGACCACACACGGTTCGATCGGACTCACGACCGGGCTCGATCCCGCGATGACGCTCGGGTGCGGCGGGTACGGCGGCAACATCACGTCGGACAACATCTCGCCGCGCCACCTGCTCAACATCAAGCGCGTGGCGTACGAAGTCCGATCGCCAAAGGCCGCGTTCGTGCCGGGTCGCGGCGGTTCG
>CAZVHY010000117.1:4414-8864 GCA_964627115.1 uncultured Solibacteraceae bacterium
CTGACACGCCGGACGCACGCGCGCCACTATCGTCGAAGTCCAGCTTTCTCAAGGACTTGTGGTTGACCTCATCCGGACCGGATGGTAAGGTGGCCCGGCCCGGACGCACCGACACCCGTACGATGCCCTTGATGTCGAGAATCCCCGTCGCTCTTTTCGTGGTGGCTACGACAGCCTGCGGTGGTTTCCGCGCGCGGCCGGACGTGCCCACAGCCCCACAACCGCTGCCGGTTTCCAGTTTGTCGACGCCCGCCGGGCAGACGGTTGCCGTCCTTCCCGATCCGGCAGCCGCCATCGTGGCGCAGGCCGACGCCGAATTTGCCCTGGGCGAACGCGAACTCGCAGCCGGGCGCGTCGTCACTGCGCGCGAGCACTTCGACCGCGCCATCGACTCACTGCTGGCGCTGCCCGCCGGTGCCCGTTCATCGGTGGCCACCGGCGCGGCCTTCGATCGCCTGCTCGACCGCATCAGCGCGCTGGAACTGCTGGCGCTGCGCGAAGGCGACGGGCTGACCGAAGCCGACACCGAACCGGCGGCCATCGACGAACTGCTGAGCATGGCCGTGTTCGATCGGCCGGCGCCGGCAGCCACGACGGCCGAAACCGTGCGCGCAGATCTGTCGCGCGCGCCGCTCACGATCGACATCCCGGCCAACGACCGCGTGCTGTCGTTCGTCGAGCTCTTCCAGGGCCGGCTGAATGCCTTCCTCGTCGACGGCATGGAACGCGGCCATCGCTACCTGCCGATGGTGCGGCAGATCTTCGCGGAAGAGGGCCTGCCGGAAGAGCTCGTCTACGTGCCGCTCGTCGAGAGCGCCTTCAAGCCCAATGCGCTGTCGCGCGTGTCGGCGCGCGGGATCTGGCAGTTCATGCCCCCGACGGCCGTCGACTATGGGCTCAAGCAGAACTGGTTCATCGACGAACGATCCGATCCCGAGAAGTCGACGCGGGCTGCGGCGCGGCACCTGAAAATGCTCGCGCGCATGTTCGACGGCGACTGGCACCTGGCGCTGGCCGCCTACAACGTCGGACAGGGACGCGTGCAGCGCGCGATGAAGCAGGCCGGACAAAGCGACTACTGGCGGCTGACGTCGTCGACGCGCTACCTGCCGCGCGAGACGCGTAACTACGTGCCGATGATCATGGCGGCCATTCTCATCGCCCGCAATCCGCAGCTCTACGGCGTCGAGGTGGGCGCAGTCGCGCCGCTGTCCTATGAAGAGGTTCGGGTGCCGAACGCGCTCGACCTGAAGTTCCTGGCCGAGTGGAGCGGCGTGACGGTCGACGCGCTGCGCACGCTGAATCCCGAGCTCCGCCGCACGACGACGCCGCTCGGCGAACACCTGCTCAAGGTGCCGGTCGGCACGGCCGCCACGATCGAGCGTCAGCTCGCCTCGGCCGATCCGCTGTTCGTCCACTTCAACTTCCACACGGTGAAGCGCGGCGAAACGCTGGCGACCATTGCGCGGCGGCATCGTATCTCGCTCGCCGATCTCCGCCAGGCCAACGACCTCTCGGCGCGCGCGACGGTGCGCGTCAACCAGACACTGATGATTCCGCAGCGGCCGGCGCAGGGATTACCGAGCGCCGTGACGCAGACCGCGTCCGCGGCACCGCCTGCGCAGGTGGCACGACAGATGGCCAGCGCGAGCCGGCCCGCAGCGCCTTCCGCCACCACCTACCGCGTGCAGGCCGGCGACACGCTCTACGGCATTGCGCGGCGCTTCGACACGACGGTCGATCAAATCAAGCGCCTGAACCGCCTGAACTCCAACCGCATCAACATCGGCGATCGGTTGACGGTGCGGTAGAGCGATCTCGTGTGTCTGTCGTAGCCGGCGGGCTTCACGCCCGCCGGATCCGCTGTGGGCCGACACGGGGGTCGCCCCCCGCAACGTCTATAACCTCAATCCTCGAATTCCCGCTCCGCAATGCCCCGCGCGCCGTGCGCGTCGATCTGGAAGAGTCCGCCGACGTGCGGGTGCTCGCGCAACACATCGTCTGAGACTCCCATCCGCGCCGTCGTCGCGCACAGCACGTCGAGCGACGGGCCCCCGAAGGCCGGACAGGTGACGTTCTCGGCCGGCACCGGACTCGTCGACAGCACAGTGCCGTCCGGCGCATAGCGGCGCACCGCCGAGCCTCCCCACTGCGCGTTCCAGAGTGTGCCCTCGGCGTCGACAATCGAGCCGTCCGGCATGCCCGGTTCATCGCCGAGCGTGACGAACGTTGTGACGTCAGTGACCGACGCGCGCGCGGCGTCGTATCGTCCGCGCCTGATCGTGCGCGTCATGAGATCGCAGAAATAGAGCGTCCCGCCGTCGGGACTGAAGCAGATGCTGTTGGCGATGCCGACCGTGCCCACATCGAGTCGTCGCAGGCCGTGCGCGGTCGAGAACTGATAG
Source organism: uncultured Solibacteraceae bacterium (assembly GCA_964627115.1). GTDB lineage: Bacteria > Acidobacteriota > Vicinamibacteria > Vicinamibacterales > SCN-69-37 > SCN-69-37. Next base: position 6,820 of record CAZVHY010000117.1, read on the forward strand.
ATGTGTCCCGTGGCCGGGTGACCGTCGGCTTCGTCCATCGTGCCGAAGACGAAGTGTCCGTCGCGATCGGTGCGGCCGTCGTTGACGCGCGTGGTGGGCTGATCGCGCTCGACGTCGACGATCGGTGTGCAGCGCGCCGTTCCCGCGGTCCAGTCGATGTCAGCCCACGCGAGCTGCTTCGCGAGTCCGAGCAGCACACGGCCCGATCGCGCGATCACGAACGCGCCAACACGATCGGGCACCTCGCACGTCTGCGTGAGTTGACGCGCCGGCTCGTGCCGCCACAGCCGTCGCCCCTCGATGTCCGTCCAGAGCCACGCACCCGTCGCCACGTGCCACGTCAGACCTTCGCCGAGCGTCGCGCGGCAATCGACGAGGAGCGCCGCTGGCTGCACGCTACTTCCCCGCGCTCCAGCCGCCGTCGATGATGAGCGCGCTGCCCGTGATGAACGCGGCCTCGTCACTGGCGAGGTACACGATCGCGGCCGCGATCTCGTCCGGCCGGCCCATGCGTCCGACGGCCTGCGTCGACGCCATCTCGCGATACGCGGCCTCGGGATCGGGATATTCCTTCAGCCGCGCCGACACGAACGGTGTCTCCACGCGTCCGGGGCAGACACAGTTGACGCGGATCCCATCGGCCGCGTGATCGAGCGCCATCGACTTCGTGAGACCGACGACCGCGAACTTCGTCGTGCAGTACGCCAGGCGATCGCGGATGCCGACAATGCCGCCGATCGACGCGAGGTTGACGATGCTGCCGCGGCGGCGTTCGAGCATGGACGCGAGACAGGCTTTCGTCACGTTGAACACGCCGCGCACGTTCACGGCGTACATCCGATCCAGATCGCTGCCGTTGGTCGTGGCCATCGTGCCGACGTGGCCGACACCCGCGTTGTTGACGAGGATGTCGAGGGCGCCATCGGCCGACGCGCGCGCCACCGCGTCGGCGCACGAGGCCTCGCTGGTCACATCGAGCGGCACGAACATCGCGGCGCCACCCGAGGCAGCAATGGTGGCCGCCACCCGCGCGCCATTGGCCTCGTCGCGGTCGCCGATGACCACCACCGCCCCACGCGACGCCAGCGCCATGGCCGTGGCCTCACCAATCCCCGATCCACCGCCCGTCACCAGCGCCCGTTTTCCCGTCAGCTCGAACATCCTGCCGTCTTCTTTCTGAGTTCAAACTTCCAACTTCAAACTTTCACGAACTTCTGTCTTCTGTCTTCTAACTTCTGACGTGCTCTCTAACTTCCCTCCGGCGGCCACGGCGGCGACGTGAACAGCCCGCCGTCGACGAGGATCGTCTGTCCCGTGATGAACGATGCGCGATCGCTGTCGATCATCACGACCGCCCGGCCGATGTCCTCGGGTGTGCCGATGCGCCGCAGCGGTGTGACGCGCGACCACGTCCCTGCGTAGTCCGCGCGTTCGAGCCGCGTCCGTTCGATCTCGATGGCGCCAGGTGCCAGGCAGTTCACGCGAATGCCCAACGGCCCGAGCTCGACGGCCGCGACCTTCGTGAGCATCTCGATGCCGCCCTTGCTCGCGGTGTACGACACGAGGTTCGGAAACGGCGTCAGGTTCGATCCCGACCCGATGTTCACGATGCGTCCGCCGCCCTGCCTGGCCATCACGCGCGCGGCCGCCTGCGTGCACAGGAAGCAGCCCTTGAGGTTGACGGCAATCACCGAGTCCCACTCGTGCTCCTCGAGATCGAGCAGCGGTTTCCAGACCTGAATGCCGGCGTTGTTGACGAGCAGATCCAGCCGACCGAAGTGCGCGACCACGTCGTCGACCATCCGCGTGACGTCGGCACGGTTGCTCACGTCACCCGGCGCAACAAACGCCTGTCCGCCTGCGCTCTCGACCATGCGCGCGGTCACCGCTGCGGCATCCGCGCGGAGGTCGTTGAGCGCCACACGATAACCGGCGTTCGTCAACTCGGCGGCAATGCCCTGCCCGACGCCCCCGCCGGCGCCGGTCACGAGCGCGACCGGGCCGTCCGTTCCCGTTGTTCCCTGCTGCGTCATCCCGATGTCCTG
>CAZVHY010000117.1:8964-10341 GCA_964627115.1 uncultured Solibacteraceae bacterium
ACCGTCGAGGTCGACGTGTCACCCGGTTTGCCTGGACTCACGATGGTCGGATTGCCCGACGCCACCGTCCGCGAAAGCCGCGACCGCGTGCGCACCGCGATCCGCAACTGCGGTTTCCCGTTTCCGCCCGATCGCGTGACCGTGAGCCTGGCGCCGGCGGATGTCCGCAAGGTGGGCGCCGCGTTCGACCTGCCGATTGCGCTCGGCATTCTCGCGGCGTCCGGCGTGCTCCCGCGGCGAGACGACGCCGGCATGACCGTGGTCGGTGGGTTGTCGCTCGATGGCGGCGTGCCGCCGATGCGGGGGCTGCTGCCGATGGCCGTGGCCGCGCGGCGCCACGGACGGCTGCTGATGTTCCCGCACGCCAATGCCTCCGAGGCGGGCGTCGTCGACGGACTGCGCATGCTGCCGGTCACGTCGCTCGTCGAGGCCGTCCGCCAGTGTCTGTCGCCGCAACCGACGACACTCGCGGCGCCGGCGCTGGCGGATGCCGGTCCACGCGACGACGCCGATCTCGCCGACGTGCGCGGTCAGGCCGCGGGCCGGCGCGCGCTCGAAATAGCCGCCGCTGGCCGTCATCACCTGTTGATGTGCGGACCACCGGGTGCGGGCAAGACGATGCTGGCGCGACGTCTGGCAGGGCTGCTGCCGCCGCTGTCGTTCGACGAAGCGTTGACGGTGACGACGGTGCACTCGGTCGCCGGGCTGTTGCCGCCGGGGGCCGGGCTCATCCGGCGCCGGCCGTTCCGCGCGCCGCACCACACGGCGTCGGATGTCGCGATGGTTGGCGGCGGGACGATACCGCGGCCGGGTGAAATGAGTCTCGCGCACGGCGGCGTGCTCTTTCTCGACGAACTGCCCGAGTTCAGCCGGCGCGTGCTCGAGACGTTGCGGCAGCCGCTCGAGCAGGGCACGGTCCACATCGCGCGTGCGAGTCGCGCGGCGAGTTTTCCGGCGAGCGTCATTCTCGTCGCGGCCATGAATCCCTGCCCGTGCGGGTACCACGGATCGGGCGTGCGCCCGTGCCGGTGTCCGGCCGGTGCGGTGGAACGGTACCAGCGGCGGTTGTCGGGACCGCTGCGCGACCGGTTCGATCTCGCGCTCGAACTGCCGTCGGTCACCTGGGACGAGATGCGGTCGCACGGGGCGGGTGAAGCGTCGGCGGCGGTGCGGGAACGCGTGCTCGCGGCTCGCGCGCGCCAGATCGCGCGGCAGGGACGACTCAACGGCCAGCTCGACGGCAGCCGCGGGGAGCTCTGGAGCCACCTCGGCGACGCACGCGCCGAACAGGTGCTCGGCCAGGCCGTACAGCGATTCGCCCTGAGCGCGCGCGCCATCGCCCGCGTCCTGCGCGTGGCACGGACGATTGCCGATCTC
>CAZVHY010000118.1:0-3582 GCA_964627115.1 uncultured Solibacteraceae bacterium
CGGGAGCCGTCGTCCGATGCGTCTTGCGGCGGACGAGCACTTCTAACGGCGTGCCGGCGGCGCGTCACGCCCGACCATCGCCAGTTGTGCGGCCGCGTAGCGATCGCCCTCGATGGGGATCTGCGCCGCTGCGGCGTCGATCGCGCGCAGGTCGTCACCTGAGAGCGCGACCTCGATCGCGCCGATGTTCTCTTCGAGCCGGTGTCGCTTCGTCGTCCCCGGAATCGGCACGATGTACGGCCGCTGCGCCAGCAGCCAGGCGAGCGCAATCTGCGCGGGCGTGGCGCCTTTGGCCTCGCCAACCCGGCGTAACAGGTCTACGAGCGCCTGGTTCTTCTCCATCGCGTCGGGCGCGAAGCGCGGCACCGACGTGCGGAAGTCGCCCTCACCAAACCGGGTGTCCTTGTTCATCGCACCGGTGAGGAACCCCTTGCCGAGCGGGCTGTAGGGCACCAGGCCGATGCCAAGCTCGTCGCAGGCGGCCAGGATGCCGTTGCTCTCCGGTCCGCGCGTCCACAAGCTGTACTCGTTCTGCAACGTCGTGACCGGCTGCACCGCGTGCGCGCGGCGCAACGTCGCCACGCCAGGCTCGGACATGCCGAAGTGCTTCACCTTGCCCGCGGCGATCAGGTCTTTGACCGTGCCCGCCACGTCCTCGATCGGCACGTCCGGATCCACGCGATGCTGGTAGAGCAGATCGATCGTGTCGATGCGCAGGCGCGCGAGCGAGCCGTCGACCGCCTGGCGGATGTGTTCCGGCCGGCTGCTCAGGCCGCGGATCCCGCGCGTGTCGGCATCGATGTCGAAGCCGAACTTGGTGGCGATCACCACCTGGTCGCGGACCGGTTTCAGCGCCTCGCCCACGATGCCTTCATTGGTGAAAGGGCCGTACACCTCCGCGGTATCGAAGAAGGTCACGCCGCGTTCCACCGCCGCCCGGATCAGCGTGACGGCTTCCGCCTTCGGCAGCGGCGTGCCATAACTCTGGCTGATGCCCATGCAGCCGAAGCCGATGGCCGAAACGTCGAGCCCGTTCCTGCCGAGTTTGCGTGTTTGCATGTTCGTGATCTCCAATGCCACTCCAGATCGTGCGCGTCGCTGATCGGCTCGCGCGCGTCTTCGACACCCCGCCGCGTCATCGTCCCCGGTCCCATCGCGTCACGTCCATGTTTCAAGCGTAGGACGTGCGATTCGCCGTGTGTAGATGGAGAATGCGAGATGACCTTATGAGTGCCGTTCAGTAATGGACGCCGACGCGCGCGGACTGGCTGAGCCCTGAGCAGGTGCGCGATGACGGCGGTGTGGTCGCAGCGCGTCCCTGCGGTAGAGTGTCCTCGCGATCAAAGGCGCCTGAATCATGCTGCTCGCTGGTGTCCTCGGGTTCGTCCTTCTGCTGGCCGTCCTCGCTGGCGGCGGCCTGTTGTGGCTGTCACGCAGCAATCGCGCCTCGCAGGAAGAGCTGCAGGCCGCGCTCGCCGTACTGCGTGCCGAGGTCGGCGCGCCTGCCGCCCCGGCGCCGATTGCCGGCGCGTGGCGGGGACGCGCGTGCTGGGTGGGGCGCACCGAAACACGAGGGACCGACGTCCCTGAATGGGCGTGGTCGCGCGTCACCGTGGCGGTGCAGACGTGACACTCGAGCTCTACCGGCAGGAAACCGCGCTCGGGGCACGCCTGTCGGGCGACGTCGAGATCGGGGACGCCGAGTTCGACGCGGCGTTCATCGTGCGGACCAACGACTTGTCACGCATCGCGCGCGCGCTCGCGCCCGACACACGGCGCCAGCTGCTCGAGTGGCTCAGGGACCGCGCCCTTGAGCGCCTCTGGATCCTCGATGGACGCTTGAACATCGACTGCCGGGAGATCTGGCGGCCTGCCGACGTGGACCAGGCCCGCGCCATGCTCACCGCCCTCAGTGCGGTGGCCTCGGGTCTCGAGCAGTCCGGCCGCTGACGCGCGCACGATCAGCCGCGTTGATGCGAGGAGGGCTCCGCCGCACCACATCCCCACGGCCCCGCATCCCATCCCCGCGCTCGCGCACTCCACACCCGTCGTCCCGCATCGGTGCCGCGATGTCCCGCGTCACTGTGACCGGTCCCGCGCATCACATGTCTCGCGTCCGCACGACACGGCGACCGGGATCGCGCATCGCGTGCCGCGCCGCGCGCATCACGCGCCTGACCTCGCGCATTCCTCACCCGCCTCGCTGCATCACATTCCGGTTTCCCCGCACGACAGGCCCTGAATCCGCGCATCGCAGTGACGGGTGTGCGGCACGACATTTCGTCGTGCCACGTGGCCGTGCCGCAAACGTACGCAACCGCTGACGGGACAACCACTTGCGCGTGGAGGTATTGCGGCACGCACGGTGTGCGTCCGGTGATCGTGATGCGTGAGGTTGGTGATCGTGCTGTGTGCGTCTCGGGATGAGGTGCGCGGATCTCGTGACACCGACGTGCGGCTGGCGGTCATCAGTGTGCGCGCGCGGGAACGTGATGCGCGTGTGCTGGTGCCGCGACGTGTGTGGCTCGGAATTGTGACGCGTGCGTCTGGTGACAGCAGCGCGGCGATGTCGTCGATCCATGTCGTCGGTTCGCGCGCGCGGCGTGCGGGCCCGGGGACAGCGTGTGGCGCCTTCAGAATTCCGCGTTCTTCCGCGTAATTCTTCGTTGATTCCTTACTTCGCCCCGGCGTGCTTGAGACGATGGCCCCGCCCCGAAAAAGGACGGGGCATATATGAAAAAGGAACAGAAGAACCGGTACGAGATGTTCGTTCGTGTACGTGACTTCGGGGCAGCCAATGGTGCGCTGTTCCCGGCGTCGTCAACAGGTGGCCAGGCGTTCGCGCGCGTGGCTGCCGGGGTGGCCGAGATCGATGGCCACCTGAGAAGCCGCGTGGTGGCCAGGGCCGAGGCCCGGAAGATCAAGGCCGACACGCGGGCCGCGGTGGTCAACGCCATGAGGATCATCACCGCAACCGGACGCAGGGCCGTCCGGCGGGAGGTCGCCAGTGGTGCCTTCCGGATGCCGCGCACGTGGTCCAGCAAGGGGCTGGTCGACGCGGCGTACGCCCTGATCGACGAGGCACGGAAGCGGGAGGCCGAGTTCGTCCGGCTCGGCCTGCCGCCCACGTTCATCGCCGACTTCGTGTCGCTGGTTGATCGGCTGGAACAGGCGGTGACGCTGCGCCTCAACAGCAGCCACAACCGGCGGCGGGATCAGGCGGGGTTCGTTGCCGCGCTCGTCCAGGTGCACGACGACATCCGTGAACTCGATGTCGTCGTGCCCAACACTGTGCGCGACGACCCGGCTCGTCTCGCGCAGTGGTACCGCGCCCGCCGCATCGACGGCCAGGCGTCGTCGTCGAGGGGGCGTGTCGCCGCGGCCGCGCCGGCTGTCGTTCCACCGGAGTCGTCATCGGTCGATCCGCCAGCCGCGGATACCACGATGCCGACCCTGGTGGACACCGGAGAGGAGGTGACGGTCGCACCCGACGCGGGTGTGGCACTCGCGAAGGCCTCCTGACCCTGCACGACCCACACGCGGGGCGGGACTCGGACGGTCCCGTCCCGCGCACGTGGTTTC
>CAZVHY010000118.1:3682-9169 GCA_964627115.1 uncultured Solibacteraceae bacterium
CAATGCCGTCAGGCGACGGTTTCGCGTTCGGTCCGTTCCGGCTCGACATGCGAACGAAGCGGCTCCATCGGGACGGGGTCACGGTGGAACTGTCGCCGCGCGAGCTCGACGTGCTGCACCTGCTCGTCGAGCGCGCACCTGATCTCGTCACCAAGGACGAATTGATCAAGGCCGCGTGGCACGACGTGGCCGTGGGCGACAGCAGTCTCGTCAAGGTCGTCAAACAACTCCGCAATCACCTCGATCCGGACGACGAAGAGCGATACATCCAGACCGCAGTCCGACGTGGTTATCGCTGGATGGTCCCGCTGACGGACGATCGTGTCGCGCTCTCCGACGCTGACCTCGACGCGTTGATGGAGCCGTATCGCGCGTTCGTCGAGGGACGTGCGGGCCTGCTGTCGCGCTCTCGCGTCCGTGTGGCTGAGGCGTTGACCGGCTTTCGCCGCCTGGTGGAGCTCGATCCGGATCGCGCGGTGTTCCACGTCGGTCTGGCCAACGCGGCCCTGCTCACGCACGAGTCGACGCGGGCGCGCGCCACACACGATCCCGCGATGTTGCCGCTGGCGGCGCACCACGCACGAGAGGCGCGGCGGCTCGACCCACGGCATGGCGAGGCGTGGATCACCGGCGGCGTCATTCTCGAGCGGATGGGCGATCGCGACGGCTCGGCTGCGGCGTTTCGGCGCGGCGTGGAGCTCGAGCCGTGGTGTCTGCGTCATCACGTCCGGCGTGCGTGGAGTTCGTGGGGCGAAGAGCGGATCGCGGCCGCGACGACAGCGTTGCGCCTGTCGCCGCGGCAGCCCGAAGCGGTCTGCCTGATGGCCACCGTGTTCATCGCGCGCGGCAACATGGACGACGCCGAACACCACCTCGACATCGCGGCATCGGCGATGCCCGATCTCGAAGGCCCCGGAGGATTGCACGTCGGGGTGTACTGGCTCAAGGGTCTGGTGTGCCATCGCCGCGCGGCGGACGAAGATGCGATCGCGTGGTTCGATCGCGAGGCGGCGCTCGAGCCGCACGGCCACCTGTACGCGGAAGAGTGCTGTGCGAGCGCGTTCTACGCAAAGGGCGCGATGCTCGCGGACCGGCACAACGATGAGGGGGCGCGTGAGGCGTACGGCGAGGCGCTCAGGCGCGTGCCTCGTCATCCGATGGCGCGCGCCGGACTCGCGATTCTCGACGGTCTCGCCGATCGGGCCGCCGCCATGTTCCTCGCGGACATGGACGCGCGCCTGCGCATCGACGAAGCCATGGCGCGCGCGGCTATCCTCGTCCACGTCGGCCGCGCCGACGCCGGCGCCGAACTCTGCTACCGCGCCCTTCTCGCCTCACCACCCGGCAATGCCGCGTGGCTGCTGCCGATCGATCCGCTGCTGCGCGTGCAGCGCGACAAGGCGATCTGGGCGCGCGTGCTCGATCTGTTGCGGCGGCGGGCGGAGGACTGAAGACGTGATCGAAGACTTCGAGGCGTTCCGAAAGAAGCGCCGTGCCACTCGTCGCCGACGCCGAGCATTGTTCAGACGTGTGTCGTCCGCGCCGGCCTCCAGCCGCACGCTCGCGCGGCCTCCGCTGGACGAACCGTCGGCCGCGCTGCGGCAAAGTCGTCCGGCCGCAGACGACACACGTCTGAACAATGCCGTAACGTCCTGTTGTCCGCAGTGATCGACGGCCGCGATCGAACCGCGCGGCGGAGTGGCAACGCGGTGGCGACGAAGGCGGAGGCAAGCGGGATCGTCCACCACCGTGGCCATGCCGTTCGCCATGGAAGATGGCACGTGGAAGATCGCGCGGTAGCACTGGGGCAGCAGTCTGCCGCCGCTGCCTCAGTGCGGCGGGCGTCCCCAACTGTCGTCGATGTCGGTGCAGTCGGACGGCTCTGAAGAAATGAGAATCTGGGGCCCGTGGTCGCGGGCCGCTCGCATGTCTCGACCCTGTTCTGTGTCTTCGTCGGCCTGATCGGCAGGGATCTCCTTCATCGAGCCGTCAATTGCGGCCAGCGCCAGTCCGTACGACTTGAGCCCTTGGTGGATCGCCTCGATGGCGTCATCGGGATCCGTCGCGAACGCCAGGCCGACGCAGGTGTACAGTGAACCCGCCGGCGCTCCATTGATGGATCTGAAGCTTCGAGCCACGCCTCTCAACGCGAAGTACTTCATGCGCCGCCTACTCGCTTCTGAGCGACACGATCGGGTCGACGTTCGACGCGCGCCTGGCGGGCAGGTAGCTTGCGGCGAGGCCGACGATGGCCATCGACGCCACCACTGCAACGAACGTGAGGAGATCGAGCGGGGCGACGCCGAACAGCAGTCGTCCCAGCGCCGGCGCGACGCCAAGCGCGACGGCCGTGCCGGCCAGCACGCCCGCGCCGACGATCTGCGCGCCGTGGCGCACCACCATGCGACGCACCGTGGCCGGCTGGGCGCCGAGCGCCAGACGCACGCCGATTTCGCGCGTGCGCTGCGCGACGATGTACGACAGCGCGCCGTAGAGGCCGAGCGCCGCCAGCACGATCGCGAGCGCGGAGACGAGTCCGAGCGTGAGCATGGTGAACGACAGGTCCCGCATCTGCCGCTCGGCGAGAAATTGCATCGTATAGGCGCGATACATGGGCGCCTCCGGCGCGACGTCGCGCACGATCGCGCGGACGTCTGCACTGATGGTCTCGGCGCGCGCGGTCCTGATCACGTACCCGGGCGACGTCAGCCGCCATTGGCCAGGCTCGTGTCCTGCCAGCGGGTAGTAGATCATCGGCTGCGCCGGCTGTCGCCAGTTCTGCTGGATCACATCGTCGACGACACCGACGACGGTCTCCCAGGTGGAGATGCCGTCGCTCGTCAGCCGGCGCCCGATCGGATCGGCGTTCGGCCACAGTCGCTCCGCCGCACTCCGGCTGATCACCACGGTGCCGCCCATCCCGAGCGCCTCGTCGCGCGTGAAGCCGCGGCCGGCGAGCACCTTGATGCCCATCGTCTCGTAGTAGCCGGGGCCGGCGAAGGTGAACGCCAGCCGCGCGGCACTGTCGGCCGGCGCGCCATCGGCCGTGAATCGCGCCGATGATGTGCCCTCGTCGAGCGGCATGTTCTCGACGATGCCGACCGACTCCACGCCGGGCAGGGCCCGCAGCCGATCCATGACGTCGAGGTGAAATCGCGCCCAGGATAGTCCGTCGGTCAGGCCGGGCTGGCTCGGCGCGAACTGGAACGTGAACAGGTTCTGCGTGCTGTAGCCCGGCTCGACGTGGCTGAGTCTCGCGTAGCTCCGCATGAGGAGACCGGCGCCGACCAGGAGCACCAGCGCCAGGGCGGTCTGGCCCGCGAGCAGCGCGTCGCGCTTCCAGCGGCGGCGACCCGTGACGCTGCGAGTGGATGCGCGCATGTCGAGCGAGCGCACGCTCGACGAGCGCAGGGCCGGCACGACGCCGCAGGCCAGTCCGGCCATCAGTGCGAGCACGAAGGTGAAGACGATCGTGGGGATGCCGATCGCCGCTGTGGCCAGGCGCGGAACGTTGACGGGAGCCAGCGACACGAACACCGGCAGCGCAAGGCGCGCGACGGCCACGGCCAGCACGGCGGCCACCAGTGCCACGACGATCACCTCGGTCATCTGCGCGCGGATGAGTTGACCACGCTGCGCGCCGATCGCCTGCCGGATCGCCACCTCGTGCCTTCTGGTCTCCGCACGGACACCGAACAGGTTACCGACATTGACGCAGGCAATGACGAGCACGATGAAGGCGGCGGCGAAGAGCACCCCGAGCGGCTGCGTGATCGGACCGACCATTTCCGCCCGCAGGGCACGCGTCACCACCTGGAGGCTCGGCAGGAGTCGCGCATAGGCGGCGTTGTTCCCGAAGCGATCGGGAAGCTGGCGCACCAGGCCGGTGAGTTCCCGCGCCACGTCCTCGGGGCTCGCGCCGGGACGGACGCGAACGATCGCGCCGGCGCCGGGCTGACCGAGACCGTCGGCCGCCGGACGGACGTCGAACGGCATCCACGCGGCGACGCCGTCGAACGCGACGCCGAACGCCGGGCCCAGGACACCGACGATCTCGCGGGGCGCGCCATTGACGATGAACGTCTGGCCGATGACGTCCGGAGCACCACCGAGCCAGTCCTTCCAGACCTGATGCGACAGAAGCGCCACGCGCTCATCGTCCGGCCCCGGTAGACGCCCGAGCACGGGCTGTGCGCCGAGCGTGGCGAACAGGTTGTACGTCACCATGGCCAGCCGCGGCCGCTCGACGCGGTCGCCGATGCGCAGCGTGCCCGTGCCGGAGGAGAACAGCGCATAGTCCTCGACGAGGCGCGACTGCTCGCGCACCTGCACGAAGCTCTCTTCGAACAGCCCGAACTCGCCGGCAAGCTCCGAGCCCGGCGCCGTGGCGGCGACGAACATCAGCCGGTCGGCGTTGGCGAACGGTAACGGCGTGATGAGCACGGCGTTCACGACCGCGAAGATCGCCGCGTTCGCGCCGATGGCGAGCGCGAGCGTGGCCGCAGTGATGGCGGCAAATCCCGGTGTCCGCGCCAGCGATCGCGCCGCGAACTTCAGATCCCTGAGCCAGTGTTCGAACGTCAACATGCGGCGACCTCTCGTTTTCTTCGGCAGATCCAATGACGCGACACGCCACGTGGGACGGACCCACTCGGCACAGGCGGCGCCGGCGAGATTCGCGGCCGTGCCGAGCGTGCATCGCCAGGCCGCGAGGCGGCCGCGCGCCCGCGCCCGTGCGATCTCGTCGGCGGCCATGGCGCGCATGGATGATCCGAACTCACGCCGGAAGGCAGGAGGGAACAGGGCGACGGCGAGTGTGATGAGTCGGGACATGCCGGCTACCGCGCGGTCCTGAGTCGACGTTGCGCAAGCGCCGCGGCGTTCTTGAGCCGTGCGGCCTCGGCGGCCAGCGCGGTGCGCCCGGCCGGTGTGAGGCCGTAGTAGCGCCGGGCCAGGCCCGGGTGCGGGTCGAGCGCGCCGTCAGGTCGCGTCTCCCTCACCCATCCGAGCGTGATGAGACGTGCGATGACGCGGTAGAGCGTGCCGGCGCGTGGCGTTTGCGCCCCTTCGGAATCGGCCGCCACCGCTTCCGCGATGGCGTATCCGTAGAGCGCTCCGCCGGAAAGGGCGAGCAGGACGTGGTAATCGAGCGGGCTCATGGTAACTACTCCGTCTGCAATTATGCACGAAGAGTAATTGTTCGCAACACGGCGCGTGTGGACCGGGCGTCCTGTTACGTATTTCGCTTGACGGTTATTTAGCCAGTTGGTAAATTACAGTCATGCCGTCGGTCGATCTGTCGACAGTGTTCGCGGCGCTCGCTGACCCCACGCGCCGGGCGATTCTCGCGCGCCTGTCGGAGGGCGAGGCGCCGGTGAAGGATCTCGCCGAGCCCTTCGATCTTTCGGGGCCCGCCATCACCAAACACCTGAAGGTACTCGAGCGCGCCGGGCTCATCTCGCGGAGCCGTGAAGGGCAGCAGCGCCC
>CAZVHY010000118.1:9269-10331 GCA_964627115.1 uncultured Solibacteraceae bacterium
CATCCAGGAAACCAGGAGGACGACGTGGCCGCCAGAAGTAATGCGAACGAGATTCGGCTCACGCGCGTGTACGACGCGCCGGTGCGCACGGTGTGGGACGCGTGGACGATCCCCGAGCAGGTCGAGCAGTGGTGGGGCCCGCGCGGCTTCACGCTCACCACGCACAGCAAGGATCTGCGCGTCGGCGGCACCTGGCGCTACACGATGCACGGCCCGGACGGCGTCGACTATCCGAACGTCACGACGTACTACGTGGTCGAGCCGTACAGGACGCTCGTCTACGACCACGGTGCCACCGACGATCGTCCGGCGCTCTTCCGCGTGACCGCGACGTTCACGGAGGCGAACGGCAAGACGACGATGGACCTGATCTTCACGCTGGCATCGCCCGAGGCCGCCGTCGCGATGACGAAGTTCATCAAGCAGGCGGGTGGCAATGCGACCTGGGATCGACTCGCGGAGCACCTCGAGGAGACGTCCACGGGCCGGCAGCACTTCGTCATCAACCGCACGTTCGATGCGCCCATCGCGCGCGTCTTCGAGATGTGGGCGAATCCGGATCACCTTGCGCACTGGCTGCCGCCGGCTGGCACGACGATGCGTTTCCTCCGATCCGGGATGGCACCTGGCACGAGCACGTTCTTCGTCATCACCGGTGAGCACGGCACCATGCACGTGCGCACCGAGTACCTCGCCATCGAACCTCCGCGGCGCATCGTCTACACACAGCAGTTCGTCGATGCGGGAGAGCAGCCCGCGGCAGCCCCCGGCGCAGAGATCTGGCCAGCGACGCTGCGGAACACCGTGCTGTTCACGGAAGAGGCGCCCGGCCGAACGCGCGTCACGGTGACGAGTGAACCGCAAGGAGAGACGACGGCCGCCGAGATCGATGCGTTCGTGCGCGAGCGCACCGGCATGACAGTCGGATGGACGGGCTCGTTCGACGCGCTCGAGTCACGGCTCGAGCAGGACGTTGCCGTGTCGTGACGACGCGTGTCACCTGTCGCTTCCCGCCTCACATCTTCGATTTGAAGAACGGCCCCAACTGGCCGACGGCTTCGT
>CAZVHY010000119.1:0-10321 GCA_964627115.1 uncultured Solibacteraceae bacterium
CCCTCGGGCGGCACCCAGTCGATGATCTGGTACGGGTCCATGATGTCGCACGTCTTGCAGTGCACGCAGTTCGATGCGTTGATCTGCAGCCTTCGCCCGCCGGCACCATCGTCGATCATCTCGTAGACGTGCGCGGGACAGAAACGCGTGCAGGGATTGCCGTACTCTTCGCGGCACCGCGTGCGGCAGATGTCCAGGTCGTGCACGATCAGGTGCGACGGCGCGTCTTCGCGATGGTGCGTGCCCGAGTGATGGACGCCCGTGACGCGATCGAACGTCGTGCGCCGATCGTACTTCGGCTCCGGTGGCGCGGCAGCCTCCGCCGCCTGGGCGCCGTAGAACGCTGCCAGTGTTTCGGTCTTCTCGTGGCCCGCCTTCATCGGCATCGGGTCGCGGAACCACCAGCCGCCCGTGACGAGCGAAAGCCCCGCAAACGCGGCGCCGGCAATGAGGCCGTGGCCGAACGCCTGGTGCACGTTGCGCACGGCGTACAACTCGCGTCCCACCGCGCCCGCGCGCACCGCGGTTTCGTATGCCGAGAGACGCGTCGCCGACACGTCGCCGGCACGAACGGCCTCGAACGCCGTCTCGGCCGCGAGCATGCCTGTTCTCATCGCGAGATGAATGCCCTTGAGCCGCAGCGAATTGACGAAGCCACCCGCGTCGCCGGCAATCAGCACGCCGTCGGCCGCGAGACGCGGAATGGTGTGCCAGCCGCCTTCGGGCAGCGCCTTGGCCCCGTACTTGATGAGCTCCGCGCCGTCGAGGAACGCGGCCACGAACGGATGCTGCTTCAGCCGCTGGAACGCGTGGTGCGGATCGAACATCGGATCCTGATAGTCGAGCCCCGTGACCAGGCCGAGCGAGATCCGGTTGTCCGGCAGTCCGTAGATGAACGCGCCGCCGAATTCACTCCAGCGCAGCGGGTAGCCCATCGTGTGCACGACGCGTCCCGGCGCGAGCCGCGTGTCAGGCGTCTCCCACAGTTCCTTGATGCCGATCGCGTAGACCTGTGGCTGTCGGCCGCGATCGAGCTCCAGACGGTTGACGAGAACTTTCGTCAGGTTGCCGCGCACGCCATCGCAGAGCAACGTGACCTTCGCGCGGATGTCGACACCCGGCTCGAAGCTCGCGGTCGGCTTCAGCTGTCGATCGAGGCCGCGATCGGACGTGCGCACGCCGGCGACGCGGTTGCCGTCCCACAGCAGCTCGGCCCCGCCGAATCCCGTGAAGAGATCGATCCCCTCCGCCTCGGCCTGCGTGGCGAGCCATTTGACGAACGCGCTGACGGAGATGACCGCGCAACCGTGGTTGGCCAGCGGCGGCGGCGTGACCGGCAGTCGCCACGATCCGTGCGCTGTCAGGAAGTGAACATCGTCGTCGGTGACGGCACAGTCGACCGGCGCCTGGCGCGCCGCGTAGTCAGGGAGGAGATCCTTCAGCGCGGAGAGATCGAGCACCGCGCCCGACAACGCGTGCGCGCCTGGTTCGCGTCCCTTCTCGAGTACGGCAATGCTGAGCGTGCTGCCGGCATCCTTCTGAAGCTGGGCGAGCCGGATGGCCGCAGAAAGGCCCGCAGGACCACCGCCAACGATCAGGATGTCGACGTCGAGTGTCTCGCGATCGGACACGGCGCGTCAGCGTGCCTCGAGCGCCGTGACCAGGGCCGGGACGATCTCGAACAGATCGCCCACGATGCCGTAGTCGGCAATCTCGAAGATCGGGGCGTCGGCATCCTTGTTGATGGCCACGATTGTCTTCGATCCCTTCATGCCCACGATGTGCTGGATGGCGCCCGAGATGCCGAGCGCGAGATAGAGCTGCGGTGCCACGGTCTGACCGGAACTGCCGATCTGGCGATCCATCGGCAGCCATCCGGCGTCGCACAACGGCCGAGACGCGGCAATCTCGGCGCCGAGTGTCGATGCCAGACGACGCACGACCTCGAGTTGCGCTTCCTCCTTGATGCCGCGGCCGGCCGCCACGATACGCGACGCGTCGGCCAGGTTCACCTCCTGACGCGCTTCGCGGAAGGGAGGTTCGGCCGACTGGCGCAGGTCGCCGTCCGCCAGGTGCGCCGTGACGACTCGAACGGGCGCCGGGGCATCTGGTGCTGGAAGCGCGTCGGCGCGGAACGCGCCAATCTGAATCGTGACAAAGTGCGGCGCCGGGCCCTCGAGCACGACGTCGGCCGTGACCTTGCCCTGGAAGATCGATCGCGAGAACGTGACCGTGCCGTCCGCGACACTGACACCGGAACAATCGGTCACGATCGGCCGATCGAGCCGCGCCGCAAGCCGCGGCACGTAGTCGCGCGCCTGATACGTGTGCGCCGAGATGACGTGCGACGGAGAGACGGTGGCGATGACGCCAGCAAGCGCGGCCACCGTGGCATCGGCCGTGTAGACGGCCAAGCCCGGATGCTCGACGCGGATGACTTCCGTCAGCGGCGCGCGGCCGAGCCCGTCGGCGGCCGCAGCGGTGTCGGCACCTGCAACAACGGCCGTGACGGCATGACCAAGAACACGCGTGGCGGCGAGCGCTTCGAGCGAGGCGGGGTTCAGCTGCCCATCACGGGCTTCGGCAATCAACAGGATCATGAGGAGCGCTCGGAATCGGCGGCTGGCGGTTCGACCGCCACGGTTTCCGTGACGGTCACTTCGATCTCCACCGGTCCGGTCACCGGACGGATCACGTCGCGGTACGCGTTGCCGAAAATCTCCCACGACGTGATGAACAACCCGGCCAGGACCGGTCCGAGGATGAACCCGACGGGGCCGAAGACGATCAGGCCGCCGAGCGTGGAGAACAGGATCATCAGGTCGTGCATCTTCGTGTCGCGGCCGACCAGGCGCGGGCGAAGCACGTTGTCGATCGATCCGACGATCAGCGCGCAGAACAGCACGAGCATGACCGCCTGCAGGACGTTGCCCGTGGCGGCCAGGATGACGGCCGCCGGCACCCAGACGAGCGCCGCGCCGATGAGCGGCAGGATCGACAGGACGATCATCACGACCGTCCAGAACACCACGTCCGGAATCCCGACCACCCAGAACGCGAGCCCCGACATCGTGCCCTGGATGATGCCGATGACGACCGTGCCCTTGATCGTCGCGCGCGTCACCGAGACGAACCGGTCCTTCATCTGCTGCCCGTCGTCCTGCGTGAGCGGCAGGTAGCTGAGCATGCGCCGCAGCATGGCGGGCCCGTCCACCAGCAGGAAGAACATGGTGTAGAGCAGGATGAAGAAGTGGAAGATGAACGTGACCGTGCCGCGCGTCGTGTTCGAGAGCGACGCGATCAGGAACGTGCCCACCGCGTTCACGATGTCGCCGGCGCGCGTGACGATGTCGTTGCGGTAGGGCTCGATGTACTCGCGACCGGGCACGTGGTCGAGGAGTTGATCGAGGTACGTCGGTTCGGACAGGAACCGCTCGACGACCGGTGCGATGCTGCCGGTCACCCGCATGGCCTGATTGATCACCACGCTGAAGATGCCGATGAGCGGCAGGATGACGAGCAGGACGACGATGAGCAGCGTGGCGCCCGACGCCGCGTAGCGCCGGCCGCGGAACCGGGTCACGAGCCGGGCATAGAGCGGGTAGACGAAGCCCGAGAAGGTCGCGGCCAGCAGGATCGTCATCAGGAACGATCGCAGGATCCACAGGAACGCGATGGAGATGCCGACGACGAGGACGAGCAGGAAGACGCGTCGGAAGCGATGCTCGGTCATGGACGCTGGCGGCACGTGAACTCATCATGCTACAGACGACCGGCTACAGGCTACAGGCCCCTCTTCTGTTACGCTGTCGCGCGCAATCCCACGAGTGGAGGAGACCCATGCGACGACGCGTCGTCTTGTTCGGGCTTTGTGTGCTGATGGCCATGCTGCCGGCTGGTGTGGCCGGCCAACCCGGTGCGCCGCAGGACGGTGCGGCCCGTAACCCCGGCGACTATCCGCTCGGCCCCGATTCGCTGCCCAGGGCGGGCGTGCCGAAAGGGCGGCTCGAGGGGCCGTTCGAGTTCCACAGCAAGGCGCTTGCGGGCACGGTGCGGCGGTACTGGATTTTCGTGCCGGCCCAGTACACCGGCGACACGCCGGCCAATGTCCTCGTGTTCCAGGACGGCCAGCGCGCGACCAATCCCGAGGGTGTGCTGCGCGTGCCGCAGGTGCTCGAGAACCTCGTGGCCTCGGGTGACATCCCGGTGACCATCGGCATTTTCATCACGCCCGGCCATCGCGCCGAGACCTATCCCGACAACCTCGGCACGGGCAATCCGAACAACCGCGCGCAGGAGTACGACTCGTTGTCGGACGCGTACACGCGGTTTCTCGTCGACGAGATGTTGCCGGAAGTGGGAAAGAAGTACCGGCTCACCGATGATGTCGAGGGCCGCGCCATTGGCGGCACGAGCAGCGGCGCCATCTGTGCGTTCACCGTGGCCTGGCACCGGCCCGACGTCTTCCGCAAGGTCATCAGCTTCATCGGCAGCTACACGTCGATCGGCTACCGGCCGGCCACCGACACCACACCGATGGTGCCGGGCGGCGACCTGTATCCGACGCTCATCCGCAAGAACCCGATCAAGCCGATTCGGATCTTCCTCCAGGACGGATCGGCCGACCTCGACAACGCCCACGGCAACTGGTTCCTGGCCAACCAGCAGATGCTCGCCGCACTCGAGTACGCGAACCGCATGGCCGACCAGCAGAAGAACACGGGCCCGCGCTACGACGTGACGCACGTGTGGGGCGACGGCGCGCACTCCGACGCGCACGGCGGCGCGATTCTGCCCGACGTGCTGCGGTGGATGTGGAGATAGGTACGACGGGTGCGACGGGCGAATGATGGGCGCGCGCGGCCTGATTGACTGTCGTAGGCGGCGGGCTTTATGCCCGCCGCGATGCCCCCGCAGGGCGTAAAGCCCTGCGGCTACGACAGCCGGCCCACCGCGTCGGTAGCCGCCAGCCCGGTCGCTGGCAGCCGGTCGCCGGTCGCCGTCTCTGAAACGTGACTTGCCGCCGGGCCGTAGGTGAGATTCGATGGAACCGTGCCGTTGACCCCGCCTGACGCCCCGGACGCGCCAATCACGCCTGCCGGTCCCGTTCATCGATTCCTGCTCCTCTTCGTCCGCGTCCAGGCGTCAGAACTGGCCGCGCTCGGCTGGGCGTGGCTCTATTTCTTCGGCGTCCTGTCGTCGTACTACGTCCTCCGGCCGATTCGCGACGAGCTCGGTGTGGCCAGCGGCGTCGAGAACCTCTCGTGGCTGTTCGTGGGCACGCTCACCGGCATGATCGTGTTCAATCCGCCGTTTGCCGCGCTGGTGTCGCGCCTGCCGCGGCGGCGCTTCATCCCGCTGACCTACCGGTTCTTCCTGGCCAACCTCGTGGCGTTCTTCGCCGCCATGCAGCTGGCGCCCGAGTCGGCGCAGCTCTGGATCGGCCGCGTGTTCTTCGTCTGGGTGTCGGTCTTCAACATGTTCGTCGTCTCGATCTTCTGGGCGACGCTCGTGGATCTCTTCACGCGCGAACAGGGCAAGCGGCTGTTCGGCTTCATCGCCGCTGGCGCGACGATTGGCGCGATCTTCGGTTCCAGCCTCACGGCCGGTCTGGTGAGTGTGCTCGGCGCGGCCAACCTGCTGCTCGTGTCCGCGTTCCTGCTCGAACTGTCGGTGCGCGCGTTTCATCGGCTGGCGGATGCGGCCACGGTGGGGGAGGCGGCCGATCGTGTCATGCAGACCGAGCAGCCCATGGGCGGTGGTGCGTGGTCCGGCGTGACGCAACTGCTGTCGTCGCCGTACCTGCTCGGCATCTGCGCGTACATGATGCTCTTCACCACGCTGACGACGTTCCTGTATTTCCAGCAGGCGTGGATCGTCGACGCGACCATCGTCGATCGCGTGGAGCGGACGGAGTTCTTCGCGCAGCTGAACCTGGCGGTGAACGTCATCGCGCTGTTCGTGCAGACGCTGTTGACCGGCCGCATCGTACGGTGGTTCGGCGTGCCCGCCACGCTCGCCATCCTGCCAGCCGTGACGATTGCCGGGTTCATCCTCGTCGGCATGATGCCGACCATTGCCGTCATCGTCGGCTTCCAGGTGCTGCGCCGCGCCGGCGAGTTCGCGCTCGCGCGCCCCGCGCGCGAGATTCTGTTCACCACCGTCAGCCAGGCGGAGAAGTACAAGGCCAAGAGCCTCATCGACACGTTCGTCTATCGCCTCGGCGATCAGGTGGGCGCGTGGTCGTACACGCTGATGGGTATCCTCGGCTTCGGCATTGCCGGCATCGCCTGGGTGGCCGTGCCGATTTCCGCCGTCTGGCTCGTCAACGGCTGGCTGCTCGGGCGGAAGCAGGAGCAGATGGTGAGAGAGCAAGCCAGAAGCTAGAGCGCGTTTCAAAACGTGCTCTGGCCATTTCCGTCGTAGCCGCGGGGCGTCAGGTTTTCAGTTGCTCTCACTGCGCGAACGTCGGCACCGACAACGGCAGGGTGAAACTGCCGGGAGCGTCGAGGGAGATCTCTCGTCGGGGGAGCACGACTGGCGCCACGACCTCGCCGGTATCGACGTCGACCAACACGAGCGATGACGCGTTGGTGTCGTTGTAGAACACGAACGGCGCGCGGCCATATGGCCAGAGCATGCGCACGTCGACGACCAGCTCGTGGTCGCCCGGCGCGACGATCCGCTCGAGCCGCGACTGCGGCCGGGTGGCCGAGCCAATCCGCAGATAGACGGTGTTGTAGCCGCCGTGGTCGGAGCCGCCGCCACCGCCGAGCACCCGGCCTCCAAGCAGCACGGATGCCTCCCCGAGCGCCATCTGACGCACGGTCTCCTGCAGGACGAGCGTCCCTTCGATCGCGGTCGTCCGGCGCGCGGTGACGGCCACGCGCGCCGTCGCCCCTTGGTAGTCCACCGTGACCTCGGTCATGCCGATTCCCACCGCCTGCAGATAGCCACGTGTGACGGTGACGATGGCTGGGTTCGCGGAGGTCCACGTAGCCTCGCCGCTGACGTTGCGCGTCGCCCCGCCCGCAATCGGCGTGGAGGCCAACACCTGCAAGGTCTCATTGCGCGCGAGGGTTACCGCCGACGCGCTGACGGACACCGACGGTGCAGGCTCAGTCGGACTGCCACCGCGGCCGCTGCAGGCCGCAAGGCCCATGACGAGAAGAGGAATGAGGTAACGCATGGTCGAAATCCCCTTCTGCGCACGCGAACCTCCGGGGACACGAGGTTTGCGGGGAGTCGCTGCGCGACAGTTCATGCTGTCTACGTCATTTTATTTTTGATGTCAAGTTACAATAAGACCCGTTGCACCAAATGACACCCTCACCGATTCGCCTGAAGCGTATCGGCTCGTTGACGCCGCGAGCGGTTGCTCGGGCGGATGCAGGAGCGGAATGGTGAGAGGACTACTCGCGCGATGGGCGTTCGCCGTTGTCGTGCTCGTCGCGACGTCGATGGTGTCCGCGCAGGAGCCGCAGCCGCCGCCGCGCGATGTAGCCGCGTGGTTCGAGGCCGTCGACGCGCATGTGCCGGGGACGCACAGCGAGTCCGTGCGGCTCGTCGCCGCCTGGTCGCAGAGCGATCTCGAATCCGTGCTGCCGCACGTGTCACGCCGGTCGCCGGCCGATCGCCTGCGCATCGTCGAACGCGCGCTCGTGCTGCACGTGGACATCGTGATGGCGCACCGCACGCCCGATGGCGGCTATGGCCTGCTCGCGACGGGACCGCAGACCATGATGGTCCTCGAGGACGGACAGCCCGTGGGCCAGGCCGGTCGCACGTTCCACTGGGCATTTGCCAGGCATCTCGTTGAACGTCTGCCGCGCGGCGAGGAGCGGACACGCATCAGTCGGGCGTTCTATCGCGCGACGGCCGCGCTGCTCCAGAGCTGGAGCGAGTACCCCGAGTTGACCAGCCACCTGGCCGCCGGCCGCCTCGTACTCGGTCAGGACGCCGTACTCATCATGTACGAGGGCACGCAACATCAGGCGTACGCGAGCGCGAAGATCCAGCGCTTCCTGGACGCACAGCGGCAATCGTCCCGCGTCCGCATTCCGATCGTCACAGGCGCACCGACGGGTGCTTCGCCGGTGCTGCCAACGACGACGACGTGGTTGTTGCGGGCCGAGCGTTGGTTCCGGCGGGCCATCGCGATCGATCCCGCGCTGGTCGAAGCGCGCATCCGTCTGGCGCACGTGCTGAGCGATCGCGGGCAGCATCGTGATGCGGCACGAGAGATCGAGCGCATGACGCGCGCCGCGCCACTTCCGCCGTGGCTCGACTACTACGCGGCACTCGTGGCCGGCCGTGTGGCGCGCGCGCGTGGTGACGTCGACGCCGCGCGTCTGGCGTTCGAGCGCGCAGCCGCCATCTATCCGCAGGCGCCTGCGCCCCGGTTCGGCTTGAGTGAGCTGGCCATGGCGCAGGGGCGTCGTGCGGACAGCCTCGATCACCTGCTGCACGTCAATGCCGCCGTGCGCGCCGACGAGATCGAGCCCTGGTGGTCGATCGAACGGACGCACGCCCCGTCCGCACTGGAGCTCGTCGACGACATGCGCCGGGCGGTCGCCCGATGACGCGCGTGTCCTGTCGTCGTGTCGTTGTTGCCGGGCTGATGCTCGTGCCGTGGTGTGCAGCCGCGACGACCGCCGTTGGCTCGCAGGCGCAGGACTCAGTGTTCTCGTCGCGCGTCGAGGCTGTCCGCGTCGACGTGTCGGTGCACCGGGATGGTCAGGTGATTCGTGGCCTGCGTCCAGCGGACTTCGAGGTGCTCGACAACGGCGTGCGGCAGCGCGTCGAACTGGTCAGCTTCGAAGAGACACCGGTCAACGTCGTGCTGACGCTCGACATGAGCGGGAGCGTGCAGGGTGAACGCCTGGTGCAGTTGCGCGCCGCCAGTGCGCGCCTCGTCGACGCGCTCGACCCCGGCGACGCGGCGGCGCTCATCACCTTCACCGACCTCGTGGCTATTCGATCCGGTCTGACGCCAGACCCCTCGGGCCTGCTCGCGGTCCTGCAACAGCCGGCCGCCGGCTCCGATACGTCGCTCGTCGACGCCGCGCACGCGGCCATGATCCTCGGTGAGTCGGAGTCCGGCCGGCCGCTGGTCATCGTGTTCAGTGACGGCGCGGATACGTCCAGTTTTCTGTCAGCCGATCTGGTGCTGAACACGGCGCGGCGCACCGGGTCGGTCGTCTATGCGGTGACCACGCCGCAGGCGGAACGCGGTGGGTTCCTGGACGATCTCACGCGGTTCACCGGCGGTCGCCGGCTCGAGATTGCGTCGCTCGATCGCCTGAGTGATGCATTCGGGGAGATTCTTCGTGACGCGCGCGAGCGTTATCTCATCAGCTACACGCCGACCGGCGTGTCGGCCGACGGCTGGCACGACCTGACGGTCCGCGTGCGCGATCGCCGCGCCGAGGTGCGCGCCCGCCCGGGATATCTCGCGGGCTCATTGCAAGAGCAAGCCAGAAGTTGGAAGACAGAAGCCAGAAGTTCGGGAAAGTTAGAGGTTCTGGCTTGCTCCCGTCAGATCATCCGCTCGTTTTTCAACGCCGTCACCAACTGCGCGGCAATCTCCGCCGGGCTGCCGGTCAGCATGGTCGTCTGCTTGGTGCGTTCGGGGATGCGCACCGAGACGATGCGCTGCGTGGCGGGTGGGGCAGCGGGCGCCGCGACGACGCGCAGCTCTTTTTTCTTGGCAGCCATGATGCCCTTGAGCGTGGCGTAGCGCAGCTGGTTGATGCCGCTCTGCACAGTAAGCACGGCCGGTCGCGGCATGGTGACCCACTGGAACCATCCGCCCTCGAGCTCGCGTTTCACGCGAAGCGCGTCGCCCTGCACCTCGACGGCGACGACGATGGTGGCGTGCGTGGCGCCGAGATACTCGGCGAGGATGACGCCGACCTGTCCGAAGCCCTGATCGTCTGACTGCAGGCCGGTGAGGACGACATCGGGCTGTTCGCTGCCAAGCGCTGAAGCCAGGGCGCGGGCCGTGGTGAACGCGTCGGCCGTGGCCAGGTGATCGCCCTCGACGTGAATGGCGCGGTCGGCGCCGCGCGCGAGCGCATCGCGCAGCACCTGCACGACACGGGCTGGGCCGGCCGAGACGGCAATCACCTCGCCGCCGTGCGCCTCGCGCATGCGCAGCGCTTCTTCGAGGGCATACCCGTCGGGCTCGTTGAGCGCCCAGCTGGCCGCATCTTCGCGGATCCAGGACGCCGATGGATTGAGGCGGATGTGCGTTTCGCGGGTGACGACCTGCTTCAGGCAGACGGCAATCTTCATGGAGACCGGCAATTATACTGAGCCG
>CAZVHY010000120.1:0-10261 GCA_964627115.1 uncultured Solibacteraceae bacterium
GTGCCCTCGAGCTCGATCGGGTTCTGCGTGGCGAACACGTAGAACGGCTCCTCGAGCGTGTAGGTGCGCCCCTGGATGGTGACGCGGTGCTCCTGCATCGCTTCGAGCAGCGCGGCCTGTGTTTTCGGCGGCGTGCGGTTGATTTCGTCGGCCAGCACGATGTTCGCGAAGATCGGTCCGGGCGAGAAGACCATCTGGCGGCGGCCGGTCTCGGCATCTTCCTGGATGATGTCCGTGCCGGTGATGTCGGACGGCATCAGGTCGGGCGTGAACTGGATGCGGTTGAAGCGCAGGTCGAGCACCTGCGCGAGCGTCCGGATCAGCAGCGTCTTGGCGAGGCCGGGCACGCCGATGATCAAGCTGTTGCCGCCGACGAACAGCGTCAACAGGATCTGATCGATGATCGTCTTCTGCCCGATGATGAGCTTGTGCAGTTCGGCCTCGACCTTGCGCCGGCCCGCGTTCATCTTGTCGGCCAGCGCGATGTCCTCGGGCGAATCCATGGTCACGATCTTCTCGGCTGTTTCCACGACGACGACCTTTCACTCAATGCGTTGGGGCCCCACCCCCAACGCTCTGACACTGAACTGACGCGGCGCTCGTGGGCGGGGCAAGCCCCGCCCCTACGACGTCACCTCTCGCCCCGCGCCGCACCGACCGCCAATCTGCACGGCCGTAGGGGCGGGGCTTGCCCCGCCCTACCTCGTCAACCCGTACATGAACTGATTGACGCCAACCTTGTACGCTTCGTTCGTCTCCTCGACGATGTAGATGTTCGTGTCGGATGCCTCCCAGAACTCCGACAGGTCGTTCTGGTAGTTCGCAATCACGTACATCCGGCCCGACGGGTCGTTATCGGCGAACAGCGCGCGGAAGATCGGCCGTTCGCCGAGCGCCGGATACGCGGGGACGATGTCGAGTGTCTCGATGTCGAAGAACGAGTGGAAGATCGGGTGCGAGACGTCCAGATCCTGCCACTCGAGATCCGGGAACACGCGACGCATCTCCATCTCGAACTGCTGCCAGCCCCAGTACGGGAAGTCGTCGACGATCATGAACCCACCCTTCTGAAGATAGGCTCTGAGGGTCGTCACCTGCTCCTCGTTCATCGCCCAGTACCCGGGTTCGACGAGATAGATCACCGGGAACTTGAACACCTCGGGGTCGTCGAACGACAGCACGTTCGTACCGTCGAGGTTCGCCGGCACGTTGGTGACCGCCGTGAGGATCTTGAGGAAGTTCATCTCGCCGACGGGATAATCGTGCGCCCACGGCAGATCGCCGCGGCGTCCGAAGTTCATCGCGATCGGATACGACATGCGGACGAACGTGAAACGGCCGTCGTAGGGCTGGTTCATGGCGCTGCCCTGCGCGAAGAACCCGCGCGATCCACGTTGCGCGAGCACGGCGGTACTCAGCGCGCCGGCCACCAGCGTCATCACCAGCACGCGGCGCGCGAGGGCGCTCACGCCAGGCCCCACTTCCGCCGCGTGATCCACTCGGCGCCCATCAGGCCGAGCACGGCAAGCAACACGAAGGGCATGTCCCAGAGATCACGCTCTTCCACCACGGTCACGCCGCGGCCGCTGTAGCTGATCGCATCGGCCAGCAGCGAGGTATCGGCTGACCGGAAGAAGCGCCCGCCGGTCTCTTCCGACAGGCGGCGCAGCAGCGACGCGCGCATGGCCGCGTCGAAGTACTCGGCGTCGCTCGGCCCCACGCGCACGCTCGACGTCCCGCGCCCGGTGGCCTCGCCCGATCGACGAACGCCGTCGACGGCCACGCGGTACAGGCCGTCCTCGGTGGGCGTGAACTGCGCGCGGTACTCGCCGTCCTGCTCGACCGTCCACTCCATCGGGACGTCCTGGACGCGGCCCGATGGCGACGTCACGTGCGCGAGCACGCGCGCGTCGTTGATGCCGCGGTACTCGCGGTCGAACATTTCAGCCGAAATCGTGACCGGCTCGCCCGGCTGCACGCGATCGGACGACAACGTCACCATCGCCGGCTCCGGGACGCCGTCGACGAGCCAGCGCGTGAGCCGCTGCCAGAAGTAGCGGTGCGTCGTGTCCTCGACGGCCATCGACGCGTGCATGCGCCACAGCCACGTGTCCTGCACGGGCAGGACGAGCGCCTTGCCGCGGCCGTACCGCTGCCACGCGAGCACGACCTGCTCGCGCCGGTTCTGATCGGTGCCGCTGAGGAGCAGACTCGCCCCCGGCTTCAACGCGGCCACCGGCGCGGCGTTCACCGAGAACAGCGCCGGCAGTTCCTTCCACTTCGCGTCGGCGGCCGACTGCGTGTCGGCAATCTGCACGGCCGGGTGCGCCTGCCCGGCGAGCGTCGGCCGGACCGACAGTTCGAGCGGCGGCATGATCGGATCGCGCGCCACGCCACCGATGGAGATGGGCAGGGCGTTCGACAGCGGCGTACCGGCCCAGCCCCCTTCACCGAGCGCGCGCGCGCCGCCGAGCACGATGAGGCCGCCACCGCGCACGGCCACGAAGTCCTCGATCATCCGCTGCTGTTCGGGCGAAAACGCCGCGGCCTCGAAGCTCCCGAGAATCAACCCGCGATAGCGGAACAGTTCCTCGCGCGTGGTCGGGAAACCGAACTGCAGCTCATCGGGCGAGTCGACGCCGCCGCGCCAGAACTTGTCGGGCGCGTTGGGCGTGGCCATGGCCGTGCGCAGCAGGAGCACGACGTTCAGGTGATCGTCGGTCTCGGTGGCCTGACGGACGAACTTCGCCTCCGGCCGCGGTTCCCCCTCGGCCATCAGCACGCGTTCGCGAACGTCGCGGACGTCGATGAGCGCGTCGCGCCGGTTGTTGCGCGCCACTTCCTCGCCGGCCTGCTCGGGCACGCTGAAACTGAACGTGCGCAGCCCCGCGTCGCCGGCCTTGAAGCGCACCTTGACGGTCTGCGCCTCACCATCGGGCGGCAGCGTCACGTTCTGCACGCCCACGACGCGGCCGTCTTCTTCGATCGTCAACGGAATCGTGGCGCCCGCGTATCCGGTCTGCGAGACCACGACATCGACGACCAGTGACGCGCCTTCGAGCACGCGGCGCGGGGTTTCGACACGCGAGATCTGCACGTCGCGCGACAACTGCTCCTTGCCCACGCCCACGGCGAACACGGGAATGCCCTGCGCGCGCAGGGCCGCCACGGGCTGGTCGATGGTGGTCTCGGCGTTGTCGGCGCCGTCACTCACGACCACGAGGCCGGCCACCGGCAACCCCGCCAGCTCTTCGCGGGCCCGATCGATCGCATCCCCGAGCCGCGTCCCCGTGCCTTGAAACGTGAGATCGCCGGCTCCGCGCAACCGCTCGGCCGACGACGAGAACCGGAACACGCGCGGCACGAAGCGCTCGCCGAGCGCGGCCAGTAGCGGCGCGTCTGCCGCGCCCACCTGGCTCCGCACGTAGTCGGCCCGCGTGCCGCCGGCTTCGTCGTTCACCTGCATGCTGCGCGAATCGTCGACCAGCACACCGACGAAGTTCTGCTGCGGCACCGCCACGCGCAGGAGCAGCATGGGGCGCAGCATCGTGAAGGCGACGATCAGCAGGAGCGCAATGCGGGTGGCGAGCAGGATGATGCGGGGCCGGCCCTCGAGCGCACGGACCTGCAGGTACGTCCAGGCGACGTAGGCGACGCCCACGATTGCCAGCAGGGCAATCAGCCACATCGATCGGGTGGCGCCGAGTACGAACTGCCCCTGCTCGAAGACGAGCGGCTCGTACTTGAAGAGAAATCTGAACGCCGTTTCGAACACGGAAGCGCCGATTCTATCCCACGGTTCCCGTCCCGCCCCGGGCCTGTGAATGAAGAAAATGTGACAGCAGCATCCGCAGGTGACGCGGCGTTCCTGCGGTGCGTTCTGCTACGACCTCTCACACCCGACCGCTTACGATCGCCCTCGTTCCTCTTGCCCCGTCTGCTCGGCGGCCAGTGTCCGGCGCACGAACAATTCGACGTCGGCCGCCGAGGCCATCACGCCGCCCTGGGCCAGCTCGGGCCGGCCACCGCCGCGCCCACCGGATGCCGCGACGACCGTCTTCACGAACGCACCGGCATCGAATTCGACGCCGGCCGATCGCGCCACCACCAGCGGCAGCGGATCGCCGGCTCCCGACAGAACCGCGACAATCCCTGGCGCCTCGACAATCGCCTGTGCCAGGCTCTTCAGCGTCCCCGCGTCGAATGCTGTGGCCCTTATGACGACACGAAGGGGTCCGATGGTCTCCGCCTGCCCGCGCCATTCAACCGCGCGATACCGCGCAAGGTCGGCCTGCAGGTCCTTCATGACGCGTTGACCGGCGCGCACCTCCTCCCGCAGACGCTCAACGTGGGGCACGACGTCGAGCGGCGCCACGCCGAGCAGGCGTCCGAGGTCGGCCAGCCGCGACTGCCGCTCGCGGAAACCACGCAACGCGCGTTCCCCACAGAGAAACGTCAGGCGCGAACCGCCGCGCACCTTTTCGACGCCGGCGATCGCGATCAATCCAATGGCGCCGGTGCGCGTCACGTGCGTACCGCCGCAGGCCGACACGTCGAAGTCGTCGACCTCGACGATACGCAGCGGGCCGGTCCGTTTCGACTCGCGCCGGAGGCCGATCGTGCCGACATCCTCGGCCGCCACGGTGCGCACGGTGACCGCACGGTTCTCGCGGACGACGAGGTTGGCGTCCGTTTCCGCCGCGGTCATCTCGGCCGCCGACACCTCGCGCGCCAGATCGATCGTCGACGCGTCGGCTCCCATGTGAAACCCGACCGTGGCCGCACCGCACGTCCGCTCGAACGCGGCCGACAGCACGTGCTGTCCTGTGTGCTGTTCGCGATGATCCTGCCGGCGCACGGCATCGATCGCTCCCCTCACACGCTCACCCGGCGCGAGTGGCGCCGCCACCACGTGCACGATGCGCCCATCGTCTCGATCGAGCACGTCGACGACCTGCGCGCAGCCGAGCGTCCCGGTGTCGAACGGCTGCCCACCCGATGTCGGATAGAACGCCGTGCGATCGAGCGTCACCTCGAAACGGTCGCCGGCCGGCACGCAGCTCAGCACCGTGGCGTCGAACGCGAAGAGATCGCTGTCGTCGTAATAGAGCCGTGTGGTCATTCCGTCGCCGTGGCGACGAGCGGGTCGATCAGGCCGGCCTCCGCGAAACCGCGCGCACGCAGGATGCAGCTGTCGCAGCGTCCGCACGGCCGTCCGCCTGGAAGCGGGTCGTAGCAGCTGTGCGTGAGTCCGTAGTCGAGTCCGAGCTCGTGTCCCAGTCGGATGATACCTGCCTTTGACAACTGCTGCAGCGGCGCCCACACCTGGAGCGGACGCCCCTCGACGCCGGCCTTCGTGGCCAGACTCGCCAGATACTCGAACGCCGCGATGAACTCGGGCCGGCAGTCCGGATACCCGGAGTAATCGAGCGCGTTGACGCCGATGACGATGCGCTCGGCGCCGAGCACTTCGGCCCAGGCAAGCGCGAGCGAGAGCAGCACGGTGTTACGTGCCGGCACGTAGGTCGCGGGAATGTCTGCGGCAATCTCGCCGACGTCGGACTTCGGCACGTCGCCATCACCGACGAGCGCCGAACCGCCGAACGCCTTGAGGTCGACGTCGAGTTCGACGTGCCGCGCCATGCCCAGTGCCTGCGCCACACGGCGCGCGGCTTCGATCTCCACGGCGTGCACCTGACCGTAGCGGACTGTCAATCCGTTCAGGATCCAGCCCTCGCGCCGCGCCAGCGCGGCCGCGGTGGCCGAATCGAGTCCGCCCGAGAGCAACACCACTGCGTCTTTCGCCATCACACGCCTCGCGTGGCCGGATCCCAGATGTACTTGTGCGTCTGAAGCTGGAGGCGCGCCGGAACGCGCGCCTCGAGAATCCAGCGTGCCAGGTCGGCCGGCTCGAGCACGCCGAACACGGGCGAGAACAGGATCGCGGCCACGCGACCGGCCAGTTCGTGCCGCGTGACGACCTCGACCGCGTAGTCGAAATCCTCGCGATCCCTGATGACGAACTTCACCTCGTCGTGCGGCGAGAGCTCGTCGAGGTTCGGCCAGTGCATCGCGTCGGCCTCGCCGCTGCCCGGACACTTCACGTCGACGATGGCCACGACGGGATCGGGCACGCGGTCGATGGGCATGTGTCCGCCGGTCTCGAGCAGGACCTCGAAGCCCCCGGCGACGAGGCGCTCCATCAACGGAATCGCGTCGGGCTGCAGGAGCGGTTCACCGCCCGTCAGTTCGACGAGCGGACAGCCAAGCGCGCGAACCTCGTCCAGGACGGCGTCGATCGACGTCTTCGTCCCGCCGGTGAACGCATACGGCGTGTCGCACCAGGTGCAGCGAAGATTGCAGGCCGCGAGCCGGACGAACACGCACGGACGGCCGGTGTGGGTGGACTCCCCCTGGATGGACAGATAGATCTCGAAGACCGTCAGCATCGGACGGGTCAATTGTGACAGAGACGCGGGGGGGGGGGGGACGGTGCGACGGTGCCACGGGGCGGGGGGGCGAGGGGGCCACGGTGCGAAGGTGCGAAGGTGCGAAGGTGCGAGGGTTCGGTAGCATGGTCCGATGTCGTCGCTTGCTACCGTTCGTGTCGGTTCTGCCGATGCGCCGAAGACGCTCCTCATGCTCCACGGCATCTACGGCTGGGGCCGGAACTGGGCGGCGATCGCCAGAGGGCTGGTGGCCGCGCGCCCGGATGTCGGCTGCGTGCTGATGGATCTGCCGTATCACGGCGCGTCAGGGCCGGGACAACACGGCGATACGGTGCGCGGCCTGGCCGGCGACATCGCCGCGTGGGCCGACGCCGAGGGTCTTGCGCCTGACGCCGTGCTCGGCCACTCGTTTGGTGGCAAGGTCGCACTGGCGCTGGGCGAGCACTGGAAAAACCGCGCGCTCCAGATCTGGCTCATCGACTCGACACCCGAGGCGCGCGAACCGTCGGGCAGCGCGTGGCAACTGCTGCAGATCGTCCGCGAACTGCCGGCCACATTCGCCTCGCGCGACGCGTTCGTCACCGCGCTCACCGGCCGCGGCTGGGCGGCAGACATCGCGCAATGGATGGCGACCAACCTCGAGCGACGCGGCGACACCTTCGCGTGGCGGCTCGACTTCGATGCCATGGATCGCCTGCTGCGCGACTTCTTCTCGACCGAGCTCTGGCCGCTGGT
Organism: uncultured Solibacteraceae bacterium; assembly: GCA_964627115.1. Taxonomy (GTDB): domain Bacteria; phylum Acidobacteriota; class Vicinamibacteria; order Vicinamibacterales; family SCN-69-37; genus SCN-69-37. The sequence continues at coordinate 7,185 of CAZVHY010000120.1, forward strand.
CGAGCAGACGGCCCCCGGGCACACGATGCACTTCGTCAAAGCCACGGAGTCGTCGGTAATGTCCGACGCCGCGGTGCAGCGCGCGCAGGCCGCAGGTCATCACGTGCACCTGCTGGAGGGCGGACACTGGATCCACGCCGAACGACCGGGTGATGTGGTGGATCTGCTGGCGAAGACGCTGTAGGGGCCGACCTTGTGTCGGCCCGATCGGCCACGGGCGGGCACAAGGCCCGCGCCTACGAAGACACGGGCGTCCGCAGCACGGCGGCCAGTTCGGGAATGTATTTCCCGCCGTGGCCATCGTCGACCGCCGACTGCAGCGTCCGCGTCACGGCGTCGGCAATCTCGCGGTGCACACCGGCTTCGGTGGCCGTCTGCGTGTAGTACGTCAGGTCCTTGCACGCGTTGCTCAGCGCGAACGACACGTTCGACGCGTCCCCCGTGAGCAGGAACGGCGAGATGCGGTCGAGCGCCACACCACCGCCGCCGCCCTTGGCCAGCACGTCGACGAGCGTGGCCGTGTCGATCCCGGCATGGTGCGCGTGCGCGGACACCTCGGACAACAGCGCGAGGAAACCCATCGACACGTAGTTGTGCAGGAGCTTCATGAGGTGACCTGAGCCCACCGGTCCGACGTGCGTCATGCTCTCGCTGAACGACTCGAGCAGCGGCCGCACGCGCTCGAGCACCTCGGGATCGCCGCCGATCAGCAGGTTCAACGTGCCGGCCTGCGCATGCTGCGGCAGGCGCGTCATCGCGGCATCGATGAACGTGCCGCCGGCCGCCGCAACAGCGGCTGCCATCCCCTCGCTGGTCCGCGGGAGCGACGTCGAACAGTCGATGACAATGGTCCCGGGCTTCAACCCGTCGAGGACGCCGTTCGGACCGGTCAGCACAGCCTCGACCTGGGGCGCACCGGTCACGCAGAGAATGATGACGTCCACCTGCGCGGCCAGCGCCGCTGGCGTCTGATAGACGCGCGCGCCTCCGGCCACGAGGTCGCCCGTGGGCTGATTGCCCGGATGGTCGAGGATGGCGAGGGGGAACCCGCGCTTCAGGACGTTGCGGGCAATGCCCTGTCCCATCAGGCCGATACCGATCATTCCAACGGTGTGCATAGGTGTCACGCAGGCTGAGGTGCTGACGTCAGTACCTCCTGGCGGAGCGCCATTGTATCCGAGCGCGCCACGACGGCCCGCGCCCGAGGGAGGGCTCTGCTAGAATCGGGGCGTCCAATGCATACAATCCACTCTCTCCTCATCGCTACCGGCCTGTCGATGGCCGTTGGCGCGGCGCTCTCCGCCCAGGCTGGCCAGGCGCAGCCGGGTTCGTTCACCGTCACGCTCGTGCCGCCGACCGACGGCCGGATCACGCTCACACCGGCGCTGCCCGCCGACGGCCGGTACCCGGCGGGCACGGTGGTCACCGTGACCACGACGCCCAATGACGGCTACGCGCTCGACTCGGCGTGGTACTCCGTGCCGGGCATCTTCGGGCAGATGTATACCGAGGGCATGACGCAGGACTGGAAGGTCACCATCGATCGCGACAAGCGCATCGGCGCGTCGTTCATCGAGAAGTCGGCCGTCGACCACCTCACCGTCACGCACGACGTGGTCTTCGCCACGCCGGGTCGGAAGCCGCTGAAGTACGACGTCTACTCGCCCAACGGCGCCCGCAATCTGCCGGTGATCGTCATCGTGCACGGCGGCGGCTGGGTGGCCAACGACGAAGACATCATGCGCGGGCTCGCCCGCGAGCTGACGCGCGGCGGCCGCTTCGTCGTCGCCAGCCTCGACTACCGGTGGGGCGGCGCGGCCGAGGGCGACGCCACGCCGGTCACGATGGCCAACATCATCGAGGACGTCTTCGGCGGCATCGCGCACATCGTCGAACACGCTGCGCAGTACGGCGGCGACCCGACGCGCATTGGCGTCACGGGCGACAGCGCGGGCGGTCACCTCTCGGCAGCCGCGTCACTGATGACGCACAAGATCGGGTCGCGCGGCTTCGGTACGACGCCCGGCGTGTTCGAGTTCAAGCCCAGCTACCTGCCGCAGGGCCGGACGGCCGAGCAGGTGCGGGATCAGCTGACCACGGCCATCAAGGCGGCCGCGCCGAGCTACGGTGTGTTCAACGCCGCGCGCCTGAATCCCTACTCGGACGCGCACACCAACGACCAGGCGTGGAAGGACGCCATCGCGCCGCTCAGCCACATCCCGAAGGCCAGCGAGCGGGCGGTGCCGCAGTTCCTCGTGCGCGGCACGAACGACAAGCTGATTACCAACACAGACGTGACCGAGTTCCTCGACGCGCTCGTCGCGGCCGGCCAGCGCGCCGAATACATCCAGGTGGGAGGCGCAGGCCACGCGTTCTTCGACTGGAAGCCCGACGCGCCAACCAAGGCGACGTTCATGCGCTACGGCGTCTACTACGCCGAGGCGATGAAGAACTTCTTCCTGTCGACGTTGTACTGAGCGCGCTCGAACATGGAGGGGCGGACCTTCAGGTCCGCCCGCTCCCTTACGTCCAGATGACGTTCGCGCCGTACGGCTCGAAGGCCCGATCGTGCGTGACGAACGTGGCGCGCTCGACGAGCGCCTGCGCCGCGAGCAGGCGATCGAACGGATCCTGGTGATGGGCCGGTAGCGCCTGCAGCCGCTCGGTGTGGGCCAGCGTGACTGGCAGTTCGGTGAAGTCATCGATCGCAATCAGGACGCGGAACGGCTCGACGAGCTGTAGTCGCCCGAGCGCGCTCTTGATCGACACCTCCCAGCCCGACACCGCGCTCACCCACACGATATCGGCCGTCGCAATCGCCTCGCGCGCCTCATGGCCGAGACGCCGGTCGTCGCGCTGCCACCAGAGGACGACGTGCGTGTCGAGCAGCAGCGTCACCGCTCGTGCCCCCCCAGGAAACCGGCAAGCACGTCGTCGGGCAGCGGCGCGTCGAAGTCCGCGGCGATACGGATCTTGCCTTTCGCCCGGCCCGGCTGCCGGCGCGTCGTGGCACGCACGGCCACGAGTTTTGCCCGCGGCCGGCCGGCTTTGGCGATGACAATCTCGGCGCCGGCCGC
>CAZVHY010000121.1:0-5938 GCA_964627115.1 uncultured Solibacteraceae bacterium
CCGCTGCGCGCGTCGAAGGGCACGGTCGGCACGCCCATCGGCGGCGTCAAGGTGAAGATTGCCGACGACGGGGAGATCCTCGTGCAGGGCGAGAACGTCACGCAGGGCTACTACCGCCCGGAAGGCACCGACGACGTCGTCGCGGCCGAAGCGAACGCGGCGTTCAAGGATGGCTGGTTCCACACGGGCGACATCGGCGAGCTCGACGCCAACGGCCGGCTGGTGATCAAGGGCCGCAAGAAGGAAATGATCGTCACGCCGCAGGGGTTGAACGTGTTCCCGGAAGACGTGGAACGCGCGCTCCTGCAACAGTCCGGCGTGAAGGACGCGGCCGTCGTCGGCCTGAAGGTCGACAGCGAAGAACGCATCCACGCCGTGCTCGTCGTCGACGACGGCGCGGACACGACGGCGATCGTGCGCGGTGCGAACGCTGGACTGGAAGATCACCAGCGCGTGTGGAGCTCGTCGATCTGGACCAGCGGACCGCTGCCGCGCACCGAGGGCACACAGAAGCTGAAGCGCAAGGAACTGCAGCGCTGGGCGGCAGGTGAAGCGCCAACCGCGGGACGCGGTGCGGCGAGCGGCACGTCGCTGACTGACATCGTCGGTCGTCACGTTGCAGGCCGCACGCTCGAGCCCGACACCACGCTCGAAGAGCTCGGCCTGAGCTCACTCGATCGCGTCGAGCTGATGATGGAGCTCGAAGAGGCGTTCCACACCACGCTCGACGAGTCGATGCTGACCGGCAACCGCAGCCTGCGCGATCTCGAGGCGCTGCTGACGGGATCGGGCGCAGAGCTCGCCGCAGCATCGGCGGACGTCATGGCGACGCCCCCGCCCGGTCCGGGCGCGCCATCGGCCACACGCACACCGGCGCGTTCAGTCGACACGACGATCAACTTCCCGTCGTGGAACCGATCGAAGCCGTCCTGGCTCCTGCGACGCCTCAGCCTGCCGACCTGGATTCTTCCGCTGGGCCACATCTATATGGACCTGAAGGTGGAGGGGCTGCAGCATCTGGAGGGCCTGAAGGGGCCGGTGCTGTTCGCCGCCAACCACCAGAGCCACATGGACACGCCGGCCATCCTGACCGCCATGCCACCGGCGTGGCGCTACCGGACGGCCACGGCGATGGCCAAAGAGTTCTTCGCCGCGCACTTCAACCCGGCGGGCCGGCCGCTCGGCCAGCGGCTCAAGTCCACGGCGCTCTACCTGCTGTCGTGCCAGTTCTTCAACACGTTCCCGCTGCCGCAGCGGGAGGCGGGCACCAGGCAGACGCTGCGCTACGTCGGCGAGGTGGCGGCCGACGGCTACTCCGTCCTCATTTTTCCGGAGGGCCGGCGCACGGAAACCGGCGAAATCGACCGATTCCAGCCCGGCGTGGGCATGATCGCCTCGAAGCTCGGTCTTCCCGTGGTGCCGGTGCGGCTCGACGGGCTCGACGCCGTGCTGAGCAAATCCATGAAATGGCCGGTTCGCGGCCCTGTCCGCGTGGCCTTCGGCGCGCCCATCCAACTGACAGGGGACGACTACGCGGCGCTCGCAAAACAGGTGGAAGAGGCCGTGCGACGACTGTAGCCTTCCCGCCTTCCGGCCTCCTCGCAGCCTGCAGCCTCGCGGCCTTCTGTTATGATTACCGGTTGAGGAGACCGTTTGAGCAAGGACGATCTGATTGACATCCAAGGCACCGTGGTGGCGGTTCACAGCGGCGGGTTGTATCGCGTGCAGGTGGACAACGGCGGCCATGAAGTGCTGGCGCAGTTGAGCGGCCGCATGCGCCGCTTCCGCATCAAGGTCGTCCCGGGCGACCGGGTCACCGTCGGCATCTCCCCCTACGATCCGGTCCGGGGCATCATCACCTTCCGGGCCCGCTGACTTCCCCGACTTTGTCTACCGAAACCTCGTCCCGCGGTCCTGAGCGTCGACGACGGCGTCCGGGTGGTGGTCGCGGCGGTGGCTCGCGTTCGAGCGCACCGGCGATGTCACCTTCCAACAGTCGCGAATCCGCGCCGTTCGATCCCGCTCCCGTGCCGTTCCCTTCGCTGGTCACCGATCCCGACCTGCTCGACGCGCTCGATCAGCGCGGCTACGAGAAGACGACGCCCATCCAGAGTGCGGTGCTCCCGTATGCGCTGCAGGGGAAGGACGTCATCGGGTGTGCGGAGACCGGCACGGGCAAGACCGCGGCGTACCTGCTGCCGATTCTCTCGCGGCTGCTCAAGGAGAACCGCGAGGGCTACAAGCCACAGCACGGCGTCACGCGTGCGCTCGTGCTTGCGCCGACGCGCGAACTGGCGACGCAGATCGACGACGAGGTCCAGGGCTTCGCGTATCACTCGCCCATGTCGAGTGTCGCGGTCTACGGTGGCGTCGCCATGGAGCCGCAGTCGCGTGCGCTGGCGGCTGGCGTGGACATCGTCATCGCCACGCCCGGCCGTCTGCTCGATCACATGCGGAACGGCAAGGGCGACTTCTCGAAGCTCGAAGTGTTCGTGCTCGACGAAGCCGACCGCATGATGGACATGGGCTTCTGGCCCGACGTCCGCCGCATCGCCGAAGCGCTCCCGCCGTCGTCCGAACGCCAGACGATGCTGTTCTCGGCCACGATGCCCGATGAAGTCATGCGGTTCGCCGACACGCTGGCGCCCGATGCCGTGTTCGTGCAGGTGGGGTCGCGGCGCGGTCCGGCGTCGACGATCACGCACGAGGCGCAGATCCTGCCGGGACGCGAGAAGGCGTCGTTCCTGGCGCGGTATCTGCGACGCGTGCACGAGCCGACGATCGTCTTCGTGAACACGAAGATCGGCTGCGATCGGCTGGCGCGCCAGCTCTCGCAATCGGGCCTGCGCGTGGCCGCGATTCACGCGGACCGGTCGCAGCGCGAGCGCACGGACGTCATCGAGGCCTTCCGCGCGGGGCGCATCCGCACCATCGTCGCCACCGACGTCGCGGCGCGCGGGCTGGACATCGACTCGGTGGGACTCGTCGTGAATTTCGAAGTGCCACGCGGGCTCGACTCGTACGTGCACCGCGTGGGCCGCACGGGCCGCAACGAAACGACGGGCCACGCGCTCACGCTCGCCGACCCGAGCGAGCAGGACGGCCTGCACGACATCGAGAAGGCGTTCGGCCTGACGCTCGTCGGTGAACAGGCCGCGGCGCCGCGCGAGGAACAGACCGGCGACGCCGGGCCGGTGCCGGGCACTCGTCCGCGCCGTCGCCGCCGCAGGAAACCAGCCTCGCCTGGCGGCGAAGCCGCGACGACCGAGTCGCCTGCCGCCGCCGACGACGCAGACGCGCCGTCGTAGGGGCGGGCCTACTCCGAAAATTCCTTCGCCAGTTCTACGAACTCGCCGTCCGGCGCCAGCGCGCGGTACTCGCGCCAGTGCACGCGGGCCTCACCCGAGCGCCCGAGCTTCTCGAGCGTGACCGCCAGATAAAAGTGCGCTTCGGGATACGCGGGGTTGATGCCGATCGCCTCGCGATAGGCCTCGACCGCCTCGGTGAATCGTCCGAGATCGTGATGGATGTTGCCGAGGTTGAAGTGCGCCTCGAAGCAGTCGGCGTCGACGCGCGCGGCTTTCTCGTAGAGCGCCTCGGCCTCCACGAGCTGGTCGCGCTCGTAGTAGATGTTCGCGAGATTCACGATGGCGGGCACGAGCTGCGGATCGAACAGCGCGGCGCGACGATACGCCGTGGCCGCGCCCTCCAGATCGCGCTTCTCGCCATCGTCGAGCTCAGCGCCCTCGAGGAAGTACTTCGTGGCCAGTGCGTGATTGGCCGTGGCCAGGAGCTTCTCGCGCTCGCTGTCTGGCGGCCGAGGCGGAGGCACGGCCGGCGTCGGCAGTGACACCACACGCGCGGGTGCACGTTCGGTGCGCGGCTGGAACTCGAACTCGAGCTGCCCCTGCGCCTCGGCCGACAGGCTGCGCAGCAATCCCGGCAGCGACGCACCACGTTCGACCTCGGCGGCAGCCTGTCGCAGCACGTGCAGATCCGTGAACGAGTAGCGGCCGACCACCGGCCGCACGAGCCCCCACTTCTCGAGATACCGCAGGTGCTCGTCGCGCAGTGACGGATACATGCCGCGCAGATCGCGCGCCGGGTAGTACTGGGCGCGCAGCGTCTCGATGTCGGGCAGGCCCGCGCGGCGGCAGAAATCAGCCTCGGTCAGGACGGTGCCGGCAAACCCGGGCGAGCCGTCCGCATCCTGGCCGGTCACGAGCATCGTGGTTCGCGGGGTGATTTCGGCCGAGAACGTACCGCCCTGCCGTTCGACGATACCGCGGACGTCGCGGCGCGACAGAACGGACAGCCGGCCCGCCAGGGCAACCTGCTGCCCGGCGAACGGTTGAGGGATGGGAACCACGGACACCGGCACTGTCGACGTCACGATGCTGCGAGTCCCCCGCGAAGTCAAGAGACGGATTCGTGATCGCTTCATCTATCATCTGTCGCATGCTGCTGGCTGCCGACATCGGGGGAACCAAGACGCTCATCGGCCTGTTCGAACGCGACGGCGATCGGCCGGCGCCGGTCGTGACGCGCGAGTACGCCACGCTCGACTTCGAGAGTTTCGAGGAGCTCGTCGAGACGTTCCTCGACGAGACCCAACGAGTCACGGTCGACGCCCTGTGCGCGGGCGTTGCCGGTCCCGTTACCGGACAGGTGGCCAGACTCACGAGTGCGCCGTGGATTGCCGACGCGGCGGCCATCGCCGCCAGACTCGGCGGCTGCCGCGCGATGCTGATCAATGACCTCGAGGCGATCGCGTCGTGTATCCCGGTGCTCGAACCACACGAACTGCGCGTGCTGCAGGAAGGTGTGGCCGATCCGTCCGGCAACGCCGCGGTCATCGCCGCCGGCACCGGCCTCGGAGAAGCGCTGCTCCACAACCTCGACGGTCACTTCGTGCCGGCGGCCTCCGAAGGCGGACACGCCGACTTCGGCGCGCGCACGCCGCGCGAGCTCGAGCTGGCAGCAGACCTGATCCGCACGTACGGCCGGGTCGAGGTCGAATGCGTGGTGTCGGGCAAAGGACTCGTCAACGTCTTCCGATTCACGCACGGCGCGCGCGATGCGCGGCATGCGTGCGACCAGCTGCCGCGCGACATCGACGGGCCTGAGATCGCGGCTGCGGTCAGCGCCAGTGCCCTCGAGCGGCGCTGCCCCAGGTGCGTCGAGGCGCTGGAGCTGTTCGTGTCGGCGTACGGCGCCGAAACCGGTAACCTCGCGCTCCGCTACATGGCGACCGCCGGTGTCTACATCGGCGGCGGCATCGCGCCCAAGATCCTCCCGGCCATCGTCGACGGACGCTTCATGGACGCGTTCCTCGACAAGGACCCGATGGTGGATCTGCTGCGCACGTTCCCCGTGCAGGTGATTCTGAATCCAGCGGCGGGATTGCTGGGGGCGGCGGTGAGAGCGGCGGAGTTGTAGACCTGGGCCGACACAAGGTCGGCCCCTACGACATGCCTTCGTAGGGGCGGGGCTTGCCCCGCCCGGGCGGCCCAAGGGCCGCCCCTACGCGAGAGATGCCGCCGTGCAGCCTACCTCAGCAATCGCGCAATATCGTTGAACAGCACGGTGACCATCAGCAGCACGATGGCCACGGCGCCGACGGTGAGGATGCGCTCCTTGACCTTGATGCTGAGGTCGCGGCGCGCGAGGCCTTCGACGGCGAGGATGAGGATGTGGCCGCCGTCGAGCACGGGAATCGGCATCAGGTTGAGCAGCCCCAGGTTGAGGCTGAGCATCGCCATCAGGTTGAACAGATCGACCCAGCCGCGCTCGGCCGCCACGCCCGACATCTCGGCAATCGCGACCGGCCCCATCAGCTGACGCACCGGCGTATCGGCGGTGACGAGCCCGCGCAGTGTGCGGCCGATGAGCTTGGTGCCTTCCCAGTTCTGATCGGCGCTCATGCGGAACGCCTCGA
>CAZVHY010000121.1:6038-10252 GCA_964627115.1 uncultured Solibacteraceae bacterium
ATGCCGATATCCCCCGCGTCGAACCGCCCCACGGCGTCCGGCGTCACGCGCAGGCTCACCTGTCCGTCGTCGCGCGCGACGAGCATCGTCAGTTCGCGGCCGGCCCTCGGCAGGACCTCGATGTCGAGCTCGTTCCACGTATCGACGGTACGTCCATCGACGGTGAGGATACGATCGCCCGCGCGCAGGCCAGCGGCTGCAGCGGGACTGGCGTCCGCCACACGGCCGATGACCGGAGGCGCCTCCGTGAAGAGCGGCACGTCCGCGCCTTGCGTCAGCACACCGGCCAGCACGATCCACGCGAGTACGAGGTTCATGATCGGCCCGGCAATGTAGACCTGGAAGCGGACCCACTTGCTCTTCGACAGGAACTCGTCGGGCGCGCCACTGCGGTTCTCCTCGACCGTTTCGCCCGCCAGCTTCACGTACCCGCCCAGCGGAATGATGCTGATGCAGTATTCGGTGCCGCCGCGCTCAATCTTCACGATCTTGGGGCCGAACCCGAGCGAAAACGTGATGACCCTGACGCCGTGCCAGCGGGCCACGAGGAAGTGGCCGAGCTCGTGCACGAACACGAGCACACCGAGGACGAACAGAAACGACAGCGCGGTAGTCATGAAAGGGGGCCCTTACGAGGATGGTAGCGTACCGATGGCCGCGGCCGAGAACGTGCGCGCCCAGCCATCGGCCGCACGCACGTCGGCCAGCGTCGACGGTGCACCGAGCTCGTGATCGGCGGCCAGCAGGGCCTGTTCGATCACCTGGGGAATGCCGACGAACGACAGCCGTCCCTCGAGAAAGGCGTCGACCGCCACCTCGTTGGCCGCGTTGAGCACGACCGGCCAGGCGCCGCCGTGCTCGAGCGCCTGGTATGCGAGCCGCAGGCATGGAAACCGGTCCATGTCCGGCGGACAGAATTCGAGGGTGCCCGCGCGCGTGATGTCGAGCGGCGCGACCGGCGCGGCCCATCGCTCGGGGTACGAGAACGCGTACTGGATGGGCAGGCGCATGTCGGTGACACCGAGCTGCGCGAGAATCGACCCGTCGCAGAACTCCACCATGGAGTGCACGATCGACTGCGGGTGCACGACGACGTCGATGCGCTCGGCCGTCATCTCGAACAGCCAGCGGGCCTCGATCACCTCGAGTCCCTTGTTCATCAACGTCGCGGAGTCGATCGTGATCTTCTTCCCCATCCGCCACGTCGGGTGCCGCAACGCGTCTTCGGGCGTGACACGCTGGAGCGCCTCGACGCTCATGCCGCGGAACGGACCACCGGAGGCGGTGAGAATCAGCCGGCGGACTTCGCTCGCCTGCCGCCCGTCGAGGCACTGATGGATGGCGTTGTGCTCGCTGTCGACGGGCAGTATCGCGGCGCCGTGCCGGCGCGCGGCATCCACCATCAGGCCGCCGGCCATGACGAGCACTTCCTTGTTGGCGAGCGCGAGCGTGCGCCCTTCACCGAGCGCGAGCAGCGCGGCTTCGAGCCCCGCGGTACCCGACGACGCGCACAACACGATGTCGACACCCGGATACGTGGCCGCGGCGAGCAGTCCGTCGGCGCCTGTCGGCAGCATCGTCACCGGATCGCCTTCGAGCCGCGTGCGCAGTTCTGCGGCGGCCGCGTCCGTCGCCACGGCCACAGCTTTCGGACGCACGGCCTTCACCTGCTGCGCCAGCAGCGCGGCGTTGCCGCCGGCCGCGAGGACGACGACCTCGAGTCGATCCGGGTGTGACGCCACGACCGCGAGGGCGCTCTGGCCGATCGATCCGGTCGATCCGAGAATCGCAAGACGAATCACGCGAAGTACCTGAGGAAGAAGTAGAACATCGGCGCGGCGAACAGGTGGCTGTCGATGCGATCGAGAATGCCGCCGTGTCCGGGAATCAGCTGCGAGCTGTCCTTCACGCCTGCGCTCCGCTTGACGAGCGACTCGAAGAGATCGCCGACAATGCCCGCCAGCGCGAGCACCAGCGTGAGCGCGCCCGCTGCCGGCATGGACACGCCGGGCATCACCAGCGGCCCGGTCACGGCGCCGACGATGGCCGCAATGGCCACGCCGCCGACGGCACCTTCAACGGTCTTTGCCGGGCTGACGGCCGGCGCCAGTTTCCGCCGGCCGAACGTGCGGCCGCAGTAGTACTGACCCGAGTCCGACACGGCAATCATCACGAGCAGCCACGTCGTCGCGGCCGGACCGTGAGACGCGAGCACCCACGCGATCACGCCCAGTGGAAGCCCGACATACAGCGGCGCCATCACCATCGTCGCAGCGCGACCGATCACACCGGGGCCCGGCGGTCCCTGTGCGAGCGTGACGGCGCCGGCCGCCACGATCAGCGCCAGCAGCACGGCCTGCAGTACGTCGATTCGCGTGTACAGGAGCGAGGCCAGCAGGGCGACGCTGACAATGGCCGCCGCGGGACCGACGAACAGGCGCGGCACGTCGAGATCGAGCTTGCGCGCGATGTCCGCGAGCTCGCCCGCGCCGATCCAGGCAACGGCTGCAGCCAGCAGCACGGTCACCCACGGTGGCAGAAACCAGAGCGTGCCGAAGATGACGACGAGCAGGACGATGGCGGAAACGACGCGCATGGAGGGCCGTGGTGCACGCGCGCCGCGCGTGGACGGACGGTCAGGCCTTTCCCACCTCGACGGGTGGTGAGGCAATCGCGCCGTAGCGGCGATCGCGCTGCTGATAATCGGCAATCGCCTCGAGCAGGTGTCGTGCGCGGAAATCCGGCCAGTAGGCGTCGGTCACCCAGATCTCGGCGTACGCGATCTGCCAGAGCAGGAAGTTGCTGACGCGCAGCTCGCCGCTCGTGCGGATCAGGAGATCCGGATCCGGCTGGCCGGCCGTGTAGAGACGCGCCTCGATCGCCGACTCGTCCACGTCGTCTGCCGCGACACCGTCGCGGATGAGCTGCCGCGCGGCTTCCACGATTTCCGCGCGTCCGCCGTAGCTGAGCGCGACGTTGAAGACCATGCCGGTGTTCGACGCGGTGCGCGCCTCGGCCTGTTCGAGCTCGGCGCGGACCTCGGCGCTGAGCCGGTCGCGCTGGCCGATGACGCGGAAGCGGATGTTGTTACGGAGCAGCGAGTTCAGCTCGAGCCGGAGGTAGTACTTGAGCAGCCCCATCAACGCCGACACTTCGGTGTCCGGCCGCTTCCAGTTCTCGACCGAGAACGCGTAGAGCGTGAGCACCTGGACGCCAAGGCGCGCGGACGTTTCGATGGCCGCGCGAACCGACTCGATGCCGGCGCGGTGCCCCTCGACACGCGGAAGGTGCCGGCTGCCCGCCCATCGGCCGTTGCCGTCCATGATGATGGCGATGTGACGCGGCAGGCGGGCGAAGTCGATGCGCCTCAGCAGCGCCTCCTCGGCCGATCCGGCAGGGACGGCCGCCAGCATCTCAGCAAGTGCCATAGAGTCAGGGGGATCTTAGCAGCTAATGCGCGATCCGGGGTCGTTCTCACCGTCACTGTAGAAGACGCGCTCGAGCACCAATCCCGATGCCGGCGCCGTTCGCCCGGCCGCGCGACGATCGCATGACGCCAGCGCCTCGGCAAGCCACGTGGCGGGACGGGTGCCCATGCCGACGTCGACGAGCGAACCGGTGACGATGCGCACCATGTGCCGGAGGAACCCGTTGCCTTCGACCTCGATGTGAAGCTCGTCGCCCGCCTCTACGACATCGAGACGCCGGATTTCGCGACGCGTGTCCACGACCGACGATCCAGTCGCCTGAAACGACGCGAAGTCGTGTGCACCAACGAGCGACCGCGCGGCGTCGCGCATCGCGCCGACGTCGAGCCGCTCCGGCACGTGCCAGACGAACCAGCGCTTCATGGGCAGGACGACGGGACTCGTGGCAATGCGGTAGCGATAACGTTTGCCCTGCGCATCGATACGCGCATGGAAACCGGGCGCGGCCTCGGCCACGGCGAGGACGCGCACGTCGAGCGGCAGGCGGATGTTGAGCGCGCGCTGGATCGCGTCGACAGGATGTGCGAACGACACCTGCACGCTGGCGACCTGCCCGAGTGCATGGACGCCGGCGTCCGTGCGGCTGGCGCCCGTGACGGTCGGCGCCGGCGCGTCGGGCGCAAACGGCGCCAGTGCATCTTCAATCAGGTGCTGAATCGACGTGCCGTTCGGCTGACGCTGCCATCCGACGTAGGCCGTGCCGTCGTAGGCGAGGGTGAGGCGAAG
>CAZVHY010000122.1:0-5137 GCA_964627115.1 uncultured Solibacteraceae bacterium
CTGCCCGATCAGCTCGAACAGCGGCAGGTACATCGCGATGACGATGCCGCCGACGACGATGCCCAGGAAGCAGATCAGCACGGGCTCGAGGATGGTCAACAGGCCAGCGATCGCGACGTCGACTTCCTCTTCATAGAAGTCGGCAATCTTGGCGAGCATCGTGTCGAGTGCGCCCGTGCTCTCGCCGGCGCCAATCATCTGCGACACCATGGGCGGGAACACGCCCGTGGCCTTGAGTGGCACAGAAATCGACTCGCCGCGCTCGATGCGCTGGCGGGCCTGCATGATGGCCGACTCGATGACGGCGTTGCCCGACGTCTTCGCGGTGATGTCGAGACCGTCGAGGATCGGGACACCCGAGCTCAGGAGTGTGCCGAGCGTGCGGCAGAACCGCGCGACGGCAATTTTCCGAAGAATGGGTCCGAGGAGCGGTGCGCGCAGCAGCGTCTTGTCGATACGCATCCGACCATCCGGCGTGGCGTAGTAACGCCGGAACATGAACGCCGCGCCGATGAAGCCGACCACCAGGAACGGCATGGCGAAGATCAGCTGGTTGCTCGCCGCAATGACGACGCGCGTCATCAGCGGCAACTGCGCGCCAAGGCCCTCGAAGAGCGACGTGAACGTCGGCACGACCTTCCAGAGGATGACCATGACGACGATGACGGCAATCGACATGACGACCGTCGGGTAGATCATCGCGGACTTGACCTGTGCCGCGAGTTTCGCCTGCTTCTCGATGAACACCGAGAGGCGCTGCAGGATGGTGTCGAGGATGCCGCCCGCTTCGCCGGCGGCCACCATGTTGGTGTAGAGCGCGTCGAACGCGAACGGCCGGCGCGACATCGACTCGGCCAGCGTGGCGCCGCCCTCGACGTCCTCCTTCGTTTTCGCGATGGCGCCGGCGAGCCGCTTGTCGGGCTCTTCCTTCGCCAGCAGATCGAGACACTGCACGAGCGGCAGGCCCGCGTCGATCATGACGGAGAACTGCCGCGTGAAGATGGCCAGGCTGCGCGCGCCAACCTTGCGCTGCAGTTTGCCCTCCTTCTGCTTGGCCAGTTCGAGTTTCGTGACGAGGATCTGCTCGCGACGCAGCGCGTCCTGCAGCGCCTCGCGCGATTCAGCCGCGCGCTCGCCCTTGACGATCTGCCCGTTGCGGGTGCGCCCTACCCATGCGTACGTGGTCATCGACCTACTCCCTGCATCGGCGGCCGCCGCACGACGCCGGCCCCGGCCATGGCCGGAGTCTGCGGTGCGATGCCGCGTTCGAGGATCGTGATCAGTTCATCCCGGTTCGACGAGGTGGCGAGCGCCTGCTCGCGCGTGATCAGCTTGCGTTCGAACAGCCGCGCCAGCGACTGGTTCATCGTCTGCATGCCGTACTTCTCCTGGCCGGCCTGCATCGTGCCGTAGATCTGGTGAATCTTGTCGTCGCGGATCAGGTTGCGGATGGCCGGGTTGGCCACGAGGATTTCGAGCGCGGCCACACGCCCCTTGCCGCTGGCCTTGGGCAACAGCGCCTGACAGACGATGCCCTCGAGCACGAGCGAGAGCTGCGTGCGCATCTGCGCCTGCTGGTGCGCGGGGAAGGCGTCGATGATACGCGTGATGGTCTGCGCGGCCGAGTTGGTGTGCAGCGTGGCCATGGTGAGGTGGCCGGTCTCGGCCAGCTTCATGGCCGCTTCCATCGTCTCGAGGTCGCGCATTTCGCCGACGAGCACGACGTCCGGGTCTTCGCGCAGTGCCGCGCGCAGCGCGGCCGAGAAGCTGTTGGTGTCGGCGTGCAGTTCGCGCTGATTGACGAGCGCGGTCTTGTGCTGGTGCAGGTACTCGATCGGGTCCTCGATCGTCAGGATGTGCACCGGCTTCTGCTGGTTGATCCGGTCGATCATGGCCGCGAGCGTCGTCGACTTGCCGCTGCCGGTCGGGCCGGTGACGAGCACGAGGCCGCGCGGCCGATCGGCCAGTTCGGAGAGCACCGGCGGCAGCCCGAGCTGCTCGAGCGGCCGGATTTCCTGCGGGATGAGTCGATAGACCGCACCCACCGCGCCCTTCTGGTTGAAGAGGTTGCAGCGGAACCGGCCGACGCCGCGCAGGCCGAACGCCATGTCGAGCTCCAGCGACTCCTCGAACTTCTTCTTCTGCGCGTCGGTCAGCACGCTGTAGGCGAGCGACTTGAGCACGTCGGGTGTGAGCACCGGCAGGTCGAGACGACGCAGGTCGCCGTCGACGCGCACCTGTGGCGGCGTCCCAATCGCGAGGTGGAGGTCGGATCCTCCGACGTCGAGCGTGGTTTTCAGCAGATCGGGCAGATTCATGGGGTCACATCGTTTCTCGCACGACTTCCTCGAGCGTCGTCAGGCCCTTGCGCACCTGCTCGAGACCGCTCAACCGGAGTGTCAACATGCCTTCTTCCATCGCCACACGGCGCAACTCGCTGTTGGGCGCGCTGGTGATGATCATTTCGCGCAGCCGCTCGCTGACCTCCATCACCTCGAACACGCCGACGCGGCCCTTGTAGCCCGAGCCATTGCAGCGATCGCAGCCGCGGCCACGCATCGGCGTCACCGTCGGCGCGTCGTCGGGCTTGAAGCCGGCCTCGACCAGCTCGGCCACGCTGACCGGGTGCGGTTCCTTGCACTGGCTGCAGACGCGGCGCACCAGGCGCTGCGCCGCGATCAGGTTCACGGAGTTGGCCACGAGGAACGGTTCGATCCCCATGTTCACGAGGCGGTTGATGCTGCTCGGCGCGTCGTTGGTGTGCAGCGTGGAAAGCACGAGGTGACCGGTGAGTGCGGCCTTGACCGCAATGCCCGCGGTCTCGCCATCGCGGATTTCGCCGACGAGGATGATGTTCGGGTCCTGCCGCAGGAACGAGCGCAGGACGGAGGCGAACGTCATGCCGATCTGCTCGCGTACCGGCACCTGATTGACGCCCTGGAGGTTGAATTCGACCGGATCCTCGGCCGTCATGATGTTGACGTGCGGATCGTTGATCTGCGCGAGTGACGAGTAGAGCGTGTTGGTCTTGCCGCTGCCGGTGGGTCCGGTGACGAGCACCATCCCCCACGGCTTCCTGATCGCGCGCATGAACCGGTCGAGCGCTTCGACCTCGAAGCCGAGCTTGGTCATGTCGAGCTTCAGGCCCTCGGGGTCGAGCAGACGAAGCACGACCTTTTCGCCGAAGAGCGTGGGCAGCACCGAGACGCGGAAGTCGATCTCGCGGTTGCGCCCGCCAAAGGCGAACCGCGCCTTGATGCGGCCGTCCTGCGGCAGGCGCTTCTCGGCAATATCGAGGCGCGCCATGATCTTGATGCGCGAGACGATCGGGTCGCGGAACCTGATGGCCGGTGTCATCACCGACTGGAGCTGGCCGTCGATGCGGAACCGGATCCGCATGTCCTTCTCGTACGGCTCGATGTGGATGTCGCTCGCGCCCTTCTGGATGGCCGAGAGCATCAGCGCGTTGACGAGCTTGATGATCGGGGCTTCACCGCCCGCCTTCTCGAGCGACGCCGCATCGATTTCCGAGGTCTCGGCCACGACCTCGATGTTGTCGCTGTCGGTGCCGAGCTCCTGCAGCGCCATGTTGGCGAAGTCGGAGCCCTTCCCGGTGCCGACCGGCTCGGGCCCGCCGTTGGCCGACTTGCCGCCGCCGTAACAGCGCGCAATGGCCTCGCGGATGGCGCTCTCGGAGGCCACCACCGGCTCGACGTTCAGGTTCGTCATGAACTTGATGTCGTCCATGGCGAACACGTTGGTCGGGTCGGCCATGGCCAGCGTCAGCGTGTTGCCCGATTTGCCGACCGGCAACACGTTGTACTTGGCCGCGCTCTCGTGGGCCACGAGGCGGACCACCGAGAGGTCGAGATCGAATTCGCGAAGGTTGATCGCCGGCACGCCGCAGTGGCGGCTCACGACGGCGGTGATGTCATCGTCGGCAATGATGCCGAGCTTGACCAGACTGGTACTGAGTCGTCCCCCATGCTGGCGTTGATGGTTCAACGCCTCCTGGAGCTGGACGGGAGTGACGCGCTTCTCGCGCAGCAGGAGCTCGCCTAGTCGAACGGCCATGAACGTGAATCGTCACGGCCGCCGGACACCTGAGCGGGCCTAGAACCCCGCGCGCAGCGCCACCCCGAACTCGCGACTCTCGTCGGCCCGGCCCAGACCGTAATGCGCGTCGATCCAGAGGCCTCGACGGACGCTGAGGCTGGCGCCCACAGCACCAGCCACACGTCTGTCATCGGCCAGGTTCCACCGCACACCGGAACGGACCTGGACCCGGCTGCCGAGCGAGAGCTCCCCGCCTGCAGCCAGCATCCGACGAAGGTCGCCCATCAGGTCGACCGTATTCAGGTCGAGGTCCATAGCAAGGGTCAGGCCATCTGCCGGCAGGACGGCTATCCCCGCCCGTGCCTGCCTGGGGAGCCGGATCGCACTTCCCGCCATTGCATCGAATTGGACGGCTCTCACGTTCTTCACGGCCAGTGCCAGGCGCACGGTGGGCGACGAGGCGACCAGGCCGACGTCGGCATCGACGGTCGTCCGGGTCCGGCCGTCGAGGTCGGCAATCCGGTCGAGGGCCTCGCCGGCTGTCGGTGCGTCGACAGTGCCAGTGGCCACGGTCCCGCGAACCGCCTTGAGTGTCGTGCCGATGACCAGCCCCTCGACAATCGTCTGCAGCACGGTGACGCCCACGTAACCGACGCGCAGCGACTGGCCGGCCAGGGCGCCGGCCTCGTCCTCGAGGAGGCGGGTCCGCCGCGTGGTCCCGTAGGACACGCCGAGGGGCCAGGCCCCCAGACTGGTGAGCGTCGACCGCCCCTGGCGGGCGCCAGCCGCTGCGGCGGCGTCCTGATTACCAACCTGAAAGTGATGCCACCCAATTGTCATCCCGGCCGGCTGGCCCGACGCGAGACCCGCCGGATTCCAGTGCACGGCGGTCGCATCGTCGGCCACGGCCACGAACGCCCCGCCCATGCCGAGCGCCCGCTCACCGGCCGCTTCGAAGACGAGCTGCGCCGAGACGGGTATCGCGGACCCCACCATCAGGACCACCAGCCCACCGATCGTCCCGATCCTTCCCCAACGTGTCATGGTGTCGAGGGTATCAGGTCGGAGACGGCGACAAGGC
>CAZVHY010000122.1:5237-10211 GCA_964627115.1 uncultured Solibacteraceae bacterium
CCTTCCCCAACGTGTCATGGTGTCGAGGGTATCAGGTCGGAGACGGCGACAAGGCGGCGAGGCTACCGACGACGGCACGGGCATCGGCTTCCGACAACCGGCGACCGGCTGCGGGCGGCGCGGCGGCGCGGTACGATAATGGAGCCCCGGGTCTTCGCGGTTCGAGACGGGCCGACACAAGGTCGGTCCCTACACCATCATCGCAGGGGCGGACCTCGTGTCCGCCGGCAACGGCCGTCCGCAGGGAACCTCACCCTTCGTGCGTGCGTAAAGTGTGGAGACTTCATCGACAATGAGTGAGACACCCGCAGCCCCCGCTCCGATGCCAGGCCTGTTCGCGCGTGCACTCGGCATGATCGTCTCGCCTGCCGAGACGTTTCGGCCCGTGGTGGCCACGCCGAGGCCGGTCGGCATCCTGTTTCTCGTCTGTCTCGTGATGGCCATCGCGGTCGGCGGCCCGCTGTTGACCGATGCCGGCCAGCAGGCCGCACTGGCCGACCAGGTCCGGCAGATGGAGCGCTTCACGGGCCAGTCCGTGGGGCCCGAGCAGTACGCGCAGATGCAGCAGGGCATGCACATCGGCGCGTACTTCGCGATGGGCAGCATGTTCATCGCCATTCCGTTCATGACGGTGCTCTTCTCGGCGCTCTACTGGGCCTTCTTCAACATCGTGCTCGGCGGCAACGCGACGTTCGGCCAGGTGCTGACGGTCAACGCACACTCGCAGGTCATCATGGCGCTCGGCGCCGCCATCGGCGCGCCAGTGCAGATCGCGCAGGGCACGTTCTCGCAGGCCGGCCCGTTCAACCTCGGCGCGCTGGTCCCGATGGTCGATCCCGCCGGCGGACTGGCGCTCTTCCTCAGCGCGGTCACCGTCTTCGGCCTGTGGCAGTCGGTCGTCTGCGGCATCGGTCTCGGCGTCCTGTACAAGCGGGCGCCACTCGGCATCATTCTCGGGCTCCTCTTCATCTACCTCGGCACCACCGCCCTGTTCACGGTGGGCCTCTCGTCGGTCCTAGGACGGTAATTTGATGACACGCAGGAAACTCCTCATCGGCGCGGCACTGGTCGTGGTGCTGGCCGGACTGGCCTACGCCAATGTCGCCTGGCGGCGTACGCCGGCCACGTCGGTCACCGTTGAAAAGATCGCGCGGCACGATCTCGAAGCCATCGTGTCGGCCAGCGGCAAGGTCGAGCCGGCGCGCCAGGTCAACATCAGCGCCGAAACCATGGGCCGTGTCGTCTCGCTGTGGGTGACCGAGGGACAGGACGTGAAGATCGGTCAACCGTTGCTCGAGATCGATCCGCGCAACCTCGAGACCGCCGTGCAGAACCGCGAGGCCAGCCTGGCCACCGCGCGGTCGACGCTGGAGCAGACGCGCACGCAGGTCGAGAACGCCCGCGTCAACCTGCAGCAGGCCCGCGACACGCTGCGCCGCGCCGAAGGCATGTGGGAAGCCGGTCTGCTGGCGCGCGAACAGCTCGAACGGGAACAGAACGCGGCGAAGATGCGCGAAACGGACCTGCTCGTCGCCGAGCAGTCGGTGAAGACGCAGGAACAGCGCATCCGCCAGGAAGACGCCAACCTGGCGAGCGCCCGGCACGACCTGACGAAGGTCCGCATGGTCTCCCCCATCAACGGCATCGTCACGCGCCGCAACATCGAGCTCGGTGAAACTGCCGTCGTCGGCACGATGAACAACGCGGGCACGGTGCTGCTCACCATCGCCGACATGGGCGTCATCGAGACCGAGATCGAAGTGGACGAAACGGACATCCCGTTCATCCGCGTCGGGCAGCCGGCACGCATCACGATCGACGCGCTGCCGAACCGGACGTTTCCGGGTCACGTGACGGAGGTCGGCAACAGCCCGATCCAGGCCACCGGCAACGCGGCCACGGGCCGCGCCACCAACTTCATGGTCGTGGTCACGATTGACGGCGAGGTGCCCAACGTCCGGCCGGGCTTCACCTGCACCGCCGAGATCACCACGGCCACACGCGCGCAGGCGCTCGGCGTGCCCATCCAGGCCATGACCGTTCGCGAGCTCATCGTCGACGGTGACGGGAAGATCGTGCCCCCGCCGCCGGTGCCCGCCGGGTCCAGTGCCCCTGCCGTTGCCCAGGAGCCGCAGGCGGGCCAGAGCCGCAAGGAGTTCGAAGGTGTGTTCGTCATGCGCGACGGACGCGCGACATTCGTCCCGGTGGAAACCGGCATCGCGGGCGAACGCTACTTCGAGGTGCTCGCGGGACTCCAGGAGACCGACGAGGTCATCACCGGCCCGTTCGCCTCGGTCCGCTCGCTGCGCGAGGGTGACACGGTGACCGTGACCACCGCGGCCGCCGCCGCGCCACGGCGGTAGGAACGGGACAGGTCGCAATGGCGTTCCGGCATTCGCGGTCGTAGCCGCGGGGCTTCATGCCCCGCGGATCCGGCGGGCGTAAAACCCGCCGGCGACGTCAGCAGGAGTGCGACGACAGGCACACGATGCATCAATTCCTGGAAGCAGCCGCGATCGCGTTGCAGGCGATCTGGGCCAACAAGCTCCGTTCGTTCCTCACGGTCATCGGCAACGTGGTGGCCGTGACCTCGATCATCGCCGTCGTGTCGCTGGTCCAGGGGCTGAACTCGTCGGTCGAGGCCGAGATCCAGTCGCAATTCGCCGCCGACGCCTTCTCCGTCCAGCGGCGCCCCCTCACGCAGACCGACGAAGAGGATCTGCGCGCCCAGAGCAACCCGCGCGTCACGTTCGACGACGCCGCGGCGATTCGGCAGTTCGGCACGTCCATCGGCATGGTGATGGCCGAGAGCAGTGCGTCGGCCCAGGTGAAGTACCGCAACGAATCGCTCGACAGCGTGCAGATCCGCGGCGTCACGCGCGAGTACAACGACCTGCCGTCGACGCAGATCGACCGCGGCCGCGCGATGACGCCGAGCGAATTCGATGATGGGCGGGCCGTGGTGGTGCTGGGGTACGGCACGGCCGATCGCCTGTTCGGGACGATCGAGCCGCTCAACAAGACCGTGACGATTGCCGGTCTCCACTACCGCGTCGTCGGCACGGCTCCCGAGCGCGGCGCGCTGCTCGGCCAGTCGCAGGACGAGTGGATCGTCATGCCGCTGCGGGCGTTCCAGCGCATCTTCGGCACGCGGCAGTCGCTGCAACTCACCGTGCGCCCGACCGCGCCCGAGCTGCTGCCCACGGCCATGGACGAGGCGCGCGTGGCGCTGCGCGTCGAGCGGCGGCTGCGGCCGAGCGAGCCGGACAACTTCGGCATCCTCACGTCCGACACGTTCATGAACCTCTACAGCCAGGCCACGACCGGCATCTTCACGATCCTCATCGGGGTTGTCGGCATGTCGCTGGTGGTCGGCGGCATCGTCATCATGAACATCATGCTGATGGTGGTGAGCGAGCGCACGCGCGAGATCGGACTGCGCAAGTCGCTCGGCGCGCGCCGGCGCGACATCATGTGGCAGATCCTCACCGAGTCGATCACGCTGTCGACGTTCGGCGGCATGTGCGGCACGGCGCTCGGGTTCTTCTTCGCCTGGGCGATCAGCCAGGTCACGCCGCTGCCCGCGATCATCGAACCGTGGTCGGTCGCGCTCGGCATTTCCATGACGGCCGTCGTCGGACTGGGCTTCGGCCTCTACCCGGCGATGCGCGCCGCAGCCCTCGATCCGATCGAAGCCCTGCGGCGGGAGTAGCGGATGCGCTGGAGTCTGTTCGACGAAATCGTCCGGATGTCGTGGGATACGGTCCGGGGCAACAAGCTCCGGTCGTTCCTCACGGTGCTCGGCATCGTCATCGGTATCACCTCCATCGTCGGCATGACGGCGATGATCCGCGGCTTCGACGAGTCGATCCGCGCGCTGTTCCGGCAGCTCGGACCGAACACCGTGTACGTCGCGAAGCTGTCGGTCGTGAGCTTCTCGTCGGGCGCCGAGTTCCGCGATCTGATCATGCGGCCCAACATCATGCTGGCCGATGCGGAGGCGATCGAACGCAACGCGCCGTCGATCGAGATGGTCGACGTGTCGATTGGCGCGGGAGGCCCCGGTGGCCGCCAGGAGCGGCTCTACTACCGCAACCAGCGCACCAAGCCGATGGCCATCGCCGGCGCGAGCGACTCGTGGGCGCGCGTGTCGGAGATCGAGGTCGAGTCGGGCCGGTTCTTCACGAACGGCGAACTCCAGCGCCGCAATCGCGTCGCGGTCCTGGGACAGGCGCCGGCCCAGGCGCTCTTCCCCACCACCGATCCGCTCGGCAAGCAGGTCCGGATCGGGTTCGAGCAGTACACGGTCATCGGGGTGCTGGCCAAACGGCCGAGTCCCGGCGGCTTCGATGCGGGCGTGGACGACTTCGTCGTCATTCCCTACACGGCATGGGCGCGCCAGTACGGCGTACGCCTGAACGAGCCGGCCCGCGGCACCATGAGCGGCCTGATGGTGGCCGCCGTGCCGCGCGAGGACGTGAGTCTCGAGCAGGCGATGGCCGAAATCGAAGAGGTCATGCGCATCCGTCACGGGCTCCGCATGGATCAGCCGAACGACTTCGACCTGGTCACGCAGGACGCCTTCCTCAACCTGTGGGAACAGATCAGCCGCGCAACGTTCCTCGCGCTCGTGGTGCTGTCGTCGATCGCGCTGATGGTGGGCGGCATCGGCGTCATGAGCATCATGACGATCAGCGTGACGGAGCGCACGCGCGAGATCGGCGTGCGCAAGGCCCTCGGCGCGCGCCGCATCGAGGTGCTGTGGCAGTTCCTGCTCGAGGCGGTGTTCCTGACGTCAGCCGGCGGCCTGCTCGGCATCATCTGCGGCGCGACGATCGGCTACTCGGTACACTGGCTCACCGGGTTCCCCATCTCGCTGCCGTGGTGGTCGTTCGCGATCGGCATCGGCTTCTCGGCCGGCGTCGGCGTGTTCTTCGGGATGATCCCGGCCATCCGCGCATCGAAGCTCGATCC
>CAZVHY010000123.1:0-1277 GCA_964627115.1 uncultured Solibacteraceae bacterium
CCGTTGCCCGTGCCGGTCGTGATGCCGCGCAGCCGCATGCGGAACTCTTCCACGTTCGTGACCGAGCCCTCGGCTTCCGCGACGGTGACCACGCCTTCCTGGCAGAGCCGCAGGATGGCCTGATCGAAGCTCTGCATCCCGTACTCCGACGCGCCGGCCACGATGGCGTCGGGGATGAGCGACGTCTTGTCGCGATCCTGGATGCAGTCCTTGATGTAGGGCGTCGAGACGAGGACTTCCGCGGCCAGCACGCGCCGCTTGCCGTCGGCGGCCTGCAGCAGGCGCTGCGACACCGACGCCTTGAGCACGCCGGCGAGCTGGTGCCGGATCTGATCCTGCTGGTGCGGCGGAAACACGGTGACGATGCGGTTGACGGTTTCGGGCGCGTTGAGCGTGTGCAGCGTCGAGAAGACGAGGTGACCGGTTTCGGCCGCCACGAGCGCCGTTTCAATCGTCTCGGCGTCGCGCATTTCACCAATCATGATGACGTCCGGATCCTGCCGGAGGGCCGAACGCAGGCCCGTCGCGTAGGACACCGTGTCGGTGCGGATTTCTCGCTGCGTGATCGTCGCCGTCTTGTTGCGATGGACGAACTCGATGGGATCTTCGATGGTGAGGACGTGCGCGGGGCGCGTGCGGTTGATGACGTCGAGCAGCGCCGCGAGCGTCGTGCTCTTGCCGCTGCCCGTGATGCCGGTGACGACCACGAGGCCGCGGCGCAGTTCCGCCAGCTTGATGACGGAGGCCGGCAGGCCCAGTTCTTCGATGGGCGGGATGCGATCCGGAATCAGACGCATCGAGACGCCCACCGTCCCGCGCTGCCGGAAGACGCTGGCGCGGACGCGGATGGACTCGGAGGCCTGCCAGGCCACGTCGACTTCCAGCCGTCCTTCGGCCGTCGACTCGGTCCCGGTCGCTGACACCCCGCGGCCCTGGCCGAGGTAGATGCCGGGCGGCAGCAGGCGCTGGGCGATGGCCTCGAGGTGCGCCGGCGTCAGCGCCGCAACGGAGGTCCAGCGTTGCAGGTCGCCGTTGACGCGGACGAGCGGCGGGTGGCCGGCCCGAAGGTGGATGTCCGAGGCTTTGCTGTTGGCAGCGGCGCTGATCAACTGGTCGAATGTCATGTCGTACTGGTCCCGGGCCGCGTGTGTGCGGCGAGACCGCCGACAGTGCAAGTTCCTTGCCCGCCCGGCACGTTCCCAATCTGCGGGCCGTGCCGGGGGGGCGATCACCATCTTGGTGGTTGACCGACGAAGTTGGGGGGAGATCAGGTGCGA
>CAZVHY010000123.1:1377-3527 GCA_964627115.1 uncultured Solibacteraceae bacterium
GGCAGGAGCCAGCCGTGCGTGTCGGGCACCACGCCGTTGACGTAGTCGAAGAACGCCTGCTGCAGGCGAGCGGTGACCGGGCCGCGGCGGCCGCTGCCGATGTCGCTCTTGTCGACCGATCGGATGGGCGTGACCTCGGCGGCCGTGCCCGTGAAGAACAGTTCGTCGGCCACGTACAGGGCCTCGCGCGGGATGTCTTCCTCGCGCACTTCGATGCCGAGATCCCCCGCGAGCGTGATCACGCTGTGGCGCGTGATGCCGGCCAGGCCGCACGTGGAGAGCGGCGGCGTGTAGAGCACGCCGTCGCGGACCAGGAACAGGTTCTGGCCGCTGCCTTCACTCACCTTGCCGAACGAGTCGAGCGCGATGGCCTCGCTGTACCCGTTGAGCACGGCCTCCATCTTGATCAATTGCGAGTTGGCGTAGTTGGCCGCCGACTTCGCCATCGCGGGGAACGTGTTGGGTGCGGCGCGCGACCAGCTGCTGACGCACACGTCGGCGCCGCGTTCCAGCGCCTCGGGACCGAGATATGCGCCCCATTCCCAGACGAGAATGGCGCAGTCGACCGGAGAGGTCAGCGGGTTGACGCCCAGTTCGTAGTAGCCGCGGTAGACAATCGGCCGGATGTAGCAGGCCTCGAGGCCGTTGGCCTTGACGGTGTCGACCACCGCCTGCGTGATCTGCTCGAGACTGAGCGGGTACTGCATGCGGTAGATCCGCGCCGACTCGTACAGGCGCCGCATGTGCGCGTCGAGCCGGAAGAAGACCGACCCTTTCGGGGTCTTGTAGCAGCGCGCGCCCTCGAAAACCGCCGATCCGTAGTGAATGACGTGTGACGCCACGTGGATGTTGGCTTCTGACCACTCCACGATCCTGCCGTTCATCCACACCTTGCCGGTGCCGTTGAAGGCCATAACTCTCCTGAAAGAATGCGATGGACGCGGCAGCGCGCCGCGCGAGACCTTCGATCTTACTACGCGCTACTGGCTTTCACCACAGAACGGGCAGGCGCCCGCGCGCGATGGGAGCGGCTTGCGGCAGTGCCAGCAGAAGCGGTTGCCCGCGGGAACGGGACGGCTGATCGGTGTCCGCTCGGATCGGATGGCCGGCGGCGTGTGGCCGATGACGCGGCCGGCTGACGTCGCTGCGCCCGAGGCCGCCGCTGGCGTGGGTGTGGCGCCGACCGGCTTTCGGACGAGATCACCGCGCGCGGCGAAGATGTCCTCGAGGATGTCCTCGGCCCGTTGATAGCGCTCCTCGACATCGGCGCGCAGCGTCTTGAGGATGACGTTGTCGATCGACACCGGGATCGCGGGATTGCGGAGCCGTGCCGAGCTGACCAGCTCGCCCGTGCGCAGCTTGTCGAGCTCGCTCGGCGCCGGCATGTCGTACGGCAGCTCCCCGGTCAGCATCTGGTACATCGTCACGCCGATCGAGTAGAGGTCGGAGCCGAACGTCGCCCGTCCTTCGAACTGTTCGGGCGCCATGTATGGCGGACTGCCGATCACGGTCGTGCCGTGCGCCGCCAGTTCGAGGAACCTCGACGTCCCGAAGTCGCCGACCTTGAGCAGGCCGCGCTCGGTGACGAAGATGTTGGCCGGCCGCAGATCGCGATGGATGACGTTCTGCTTGTGCGCGTGATCGACGGCGTTGACGATCTGGCACGTGTAGTCGAGCGCCACGCTCAGATCGAGCGGGCCCTTGTCGAGGATGATCGTCTCGAGCGTCTCGCCCGGCACGTACTCCATCACGATGAAGAAGACGCCGTCCTGCTTCTCCGCGGTGATGACCGTGACGATGTTCGGATGGTTGAGTGCGGCGAGCAGGCGAGGCTCGCGGAGCAATTCGCCGAAGTCGAGTGTCTGGCGGTGCGGGACCTTGATGGCGACGCGTTTGTCGATCCAGGTATCCTCGGCGAGGTAGACCGTCCCGAACCCGCCGCTGCCGAGCGGCTCGATGATCCGGTACTTGCCGAGCGCCTGTCCGCGAAACACCATGCGGTGGAGAGTATAACGGTAGCCGTGAAGATACCTCGTTGTCATGTGCCCGGCGCGTCGGGAACGCGCGTCACACTGCCGGAAACCGACGCGCATCACGTGCGCCACGTCCTTCGCCTCGGCGATGGCGATGCGCTGCGCGTCTTCGATGGC
>CAZVHY010000123.1:3627-7053 GCA_964627115.1 uncultured Solibacteraceae bacterium
TCTGCCGCGTAGCGCTGGAGCATGGCGCCGGTGATGTTCGCGAAGACGAGACCGAAGCCGTGAGGCGCGCTGTGGCGCTCGAGCAGGGACGCGGCGCCCTGCGTGATGTCGGCAACATCGATGGTGACGCCATCGACGTCGTTCAGCTCGAGGTTCTCGGCCGCGGACGTCAGCGCATCGCGGTCCACGTCCACGGCAACGGCGCGCGCCGCACCCAGCCGCCGCGCGGCAATCGCCAGCACGCCCGAACCCGTTCCGATGTCGAGCACCGTGCCACCCGCACGCGCGTGACGCTGCAGCAGCTGCAGGCAGAGACGCGTTGACTGATGGTGTCCCGTGCCAAAGCCCATCGACGGCTGAATGACGAGCAGCAGCGCGTCGTCGACGCCTGTCGTCATCGCGCGCGCCTCGTCCTGCGCCCAGGGCGGCAAGACGATGATGCGGCCAACGCGCACAGGCCGGAGCGCGGCCTGGCTGCGCTCGGCCCAGTTCTCGTCGGGCACGGCCTCGGCGGTCAGCGATGCGGTGGGGAAGGCGTCCTGCGCGAGGCGGAACGCCTGATCGCGGTCGTCTTCGGCGTTGAAGAACACGCGGACGCCGCGCGGCCGTTCCTCGACCGCGACAGGGCCGCAGTCGTCGATCGCGGCCAGCGCGAGTTCCACCTGATCGTCGACGAGGCCGTCGGCGAACGTCACCTCGAGTGCGGGATAGGTGCGCACGGTGCGATCAGCCGAACAGGTCTTTGACCTTCTCGAAGAACGGCTTGTCGTCGCCGTCTCCCGCGACCGCGGGTTCGAGCTTGTCTACCGTGATCGTCTTGCCGTACTGCTCGATCGCCTTCTTCTGTTCCTTGCTGAGCCGCCGGGGGACTTCCACGACCAGGCGGACGTGGAACGCGCCACGACCGCGGCCGTTCACGTTCGGCATGCCCTTGCTGCGGAACGTCTTCACCGTGCCACTCGGCGTGCCGGCCGAGACGTCGACGCCGATCGCGCCGCCAGGCGTGTCGACCTCGAAGTCGCCGCCGAGCGCCATCACGTGGAACGGCACGGCCACCTCGATGTGCAGGTCGTCCTCTTCACGGTGGAAGGAGGGATGCGGCGTGACGTGCACGACTACGTGCAGGTCGCCGCTCGGGCCTCCCAGCACGCCGTGTTCGCCTTCGCCATACAACCGCAGACGCTGCCCGTCGGCGATGCCCGCGGGAATCTTGATGGTGACGCGACGATCCTGTGTGGTGCGTCCCGTTCCGCGGCAGGTCTGACACGGATTGCGCACGATGCGACCTGCGCCGGAGCACTGGTTGCACGGCCGCGAGACGATCAGGAAGCCCTGCTGGAAACGCAGCTGGCCGGAGCCACGGCACTGGCTGCAGATGTCGGGCAACTCGCCATTGGCCGATCGCGATCCGTCGCACGTTGCGCACGTTTCTTCGCGCGGGATCTGGATGGTCTTCTCGCTGCCGGCGTACGACTCGTCGAACGAGATCTCGAGATCGAAGCGCAGGTCCGACCCGCGCATCGGCCCCTGACGCCGGCCGCCTCCGCCGCCGAACCCGAAGAAGTCGCCGAGAATATCCGAGAAGTCCGCGAAGATGTCGGCGTTGAAGCCGCCGCCGGCCGCGCCGGCCGCGCCCGACACGCCTGCGTGCCCGAACCGGTCGTAGCGCGCGCGTTTCTCCGCGTCGCCCACCACGGAGTACGCCTCGGCGGCTTCCTTGAATTTCTCCTCGGCCGCGGCGTCCCCCTGATTGCGATCGGGATGGTACTTCAGCGCCAGCTTGCGATACGCGCTCTTGATGTCCTGGTCGGACGCATCACGCGCGACGCCGAGAACCTCGTAGTAATCGCGCTGGCTCACGACCGGGCCACTTTCACGAGGGCGGCACGCAGCAGGCGCTGGCCGATGCGATAGCCGCGGCGGATCTCGGTCGTGATCTCATCGTCGGGCCGGCCGTCGGCCGGTTCGGTGGCCAGCGCTTCGTGCCAGACCGGATCGAACGGCTGGCCGACCGTCTCGATCACTTCGACGCCGCGACGCTGCAGCACGTCGAGGAACTGACGGTGCACCATCTCGACGCCGTTGCGCAGCGCGGCCAGTTGCGGGTCGTCACCCGCCGATGCGGCGGCGCGCGCGCGCTCCAGGTCGTCGATCACCGGCAGGAGGTCGCGTACGAGATCGGCCGAGGCGTACTCGGCCTGCTCGCGGCGTTCGCGTTCGGTGCGCTTGCGGTAGTTGTCGAAGTCCGCGCTCGTGCGGAGCAGGCGATCGCGCAGATCGTCGCGCTCCTGCCGGAGGACGTCGTCGGATGGCGCGGTGTGTTCCGCGCCCGAACCGGGATTCGGGATGGTCTCACTGGACATGATGGATTTATTGACCTTCGAACAGCCGCGCGACGGTGTGCGAGACGCCGTCGACGACGGAAATGGCCCGCTGGTACCGCATACGGGTGGGGCCGATGATGCCAATGGTGCTCGTGCGTCCGCCGTCCTGGAACGTCGAGAGCACGACGCTGAACGACCGCAGCTCCGGCGACACGTTTTCCGCGCCGATGAGCACCGTCAGGCCGGGCGCTTCAATCGATCGCGTGAGCAGCTCGACGAGCCGGTGCTTCTCCTCGATCATCCGGAGCAGCACGCGCAGCGTCTCGAGTGTCTGCTGCTGCCCGTCCGCGTCGCCGCGCACGTCGTCGATGAGGAACGACGCGCCCTGCACGTGCAGTGTCTCCTCCGGCTGCACGTCGTGCAGGCCGCTCTGCGCGAGCGTCAGCGCGTGGTGCATCAGCGCGTCGTAGAGCTGCCGCTCTTCGCGCAGCCGTTCGACGATGGCCTCGCGGGCCTCGTCGAGTGTCAGGCCGGCGAACTCGGTGTTGATGTAGTTGGCGGCCTGATACAGCGTCGTGCTGTCGTATCGGACGTCGGTCTCGATGACCCGATGTGTCACCTGATCCCCGGTGGCGACGATGATGACGAGCACACGCCGCCCCTCGAGGCCAACGAACTCGAGGTGCGTGAGCCGCGCCGACGGATTCGAACCGGCCAGGGCAAAGCCAATCTGGTGTGAGGCGCGCGAGAGCTCCTGCGAGGCCTGCGCGAGAAGACCGCCGACCGATGCCGACTTGCGCAGACGGGCCTCGAGCTCGCGCACCGGCCGAGGCGGCCGGCGCGAACCGAGCAACGCGTCGACGTACTGGCGATAGCCGTGGTCCGTGGGAACGCGGCCGGCCGAGGTGTGCGGCTGCCGGACGAGGCCCTGGTCCTCGAGGTGGGCAAGGATGTTCCGCACGGTGGCCGACGACAGCCCCAGCGCGCTGTTCTCCGCCAGCCAGGCCGACGACACAGGTTCGCCCTGTTCGATGTATTCGGCGACGAGGCTGGCCAGAATCCGGCGGTGGCGATCGGTCATGAGCTGGTTAGCAGTCGAGCG
>CAZVHY010000123.1:7153-10191 GCA_964627115.1 uncultured Solibacteraceae bacterium
TCTTCGCCGTGCGTCTGGCAGGATTCCGATGGCTCGTGTCCGGCCAGGAACGCTTCCGAGTAGACCCGCTCGCAGTTGGCCGTGGCCCGCTGGCCGGTGTCCTTGTCGATGTCGACGAACGACACGCCGTCGGGCACCTCGAAGGGACGGTTGGGCCGGCCCGCCAGCGCGCGGCGCATGAAGCTGGTCCAGATGGGCACCGCCGCCTGACCGCCGCTCAGGCCGAGCGGCTGGTTGTCGTCGAAGCCCACCCAGACCGCGGTGAGCAGCTCGGGCGTCAGCCCGATGAACCAGGCGTCGCGCAGGTCGTTGGTCGTGCCGGTCTTGCCGGCCGCGTCGAGCCGGAACCCGGCCGCCCGTGCGCCGGCCGCCGATCCCTCGTCGATGACGCTGCGCATCATGTTCGTCACGAGGAACGTCGTCTCGGCGCGCGCCACGCGGCGCGCTTGCTCCGCCTCGGGGGCGCGTGCCCGTCCGTTGTCGATGACCTCGGTGATGGCCCTGAGCGGCCGCATGACACCGCCGTTGGCGAAGACCGTGTACGCCTGCGCCATCTCGAGCGGCGTGGCTTCGAACACGCCGAGCGCAATTGACGGATACGCGCGAGCGGGCGCGCCGAGCCCCAGGCGCGACCAGAGCGCGGCCACGCGGTTGTAGCCGATCTGTTCGGCCACCTTGATGGCCACCACGTTGCGCGACGACGCGAGTGCGCGGCGCAGCGTGACGGCGCCTTCGTACTCACCCTCGTAGTTCGCCGGCTCGTACAGGTTCTCGCCGTCGGCAAACACCGTCGGTTCGTCGACGACGAGCGTGGATGGCGTCAGCTCGACGTTGCCCGCGGCCGTTTCCTCGAACGCGGTGAGATAGACGAACGGCTTGAACACCGACCCCGGCTGCCGGCGCGCAAGCACGGCGCGGTTGTATTGCGACTGGCTGTACGCGCGGCCGCCGACCATCGCGAGGATGTCGCCCGTGCGGGGATCGATCGCCACCAGCGCGGCCTGCGCCTGTCCGTTCCGCTTGCGCGCGGCCAGGCGCTTGTCGATCGCCGCGATACCCTCGGCCACGGCCTCCTGCGCGAAACGCTGCAGGTGCAGATCGAGTGTCGTGTGGACTTCCACCCGCGTGCCTCGGCCGAGCACGCCCTCGAAGTGTTCTTCGACCTGCTGGCCGGCGTAGTCGATGAAGTACGGCGCCTCGTTCTCGATGGCCCGCGCCGCAACCACCAGCGGCTCGGCCGCGGCCTTGCCGGCGTCGGCGTCGGTGATGGCGCCGGCGTCGACCATGGCGCGCAGCACGACGTTGCGCCGTTCGCGCGCGCGTTCGGGATTGCGGAACGGCGCGAGCCGCGACGGCGACTGGATGAGCCCGGCAATCGTCGCCGACTCGGCGAGCGACAGGTTGCGGACGTCCTTGCCGAAGAAGATGCGCGCCGCTTCCGGCACGCCGTGTATGGCAAAGGGGCCGCGCTGGCCGAGCACGATGTCGTTCAGGTACAGCTCGAGGATCTGCTCCTTGGTGAAGCGCGACTCGAGCACGAGCGCCATGAACTGTTCCTGCAGCTTGCGCCGCATCGTCTTCTCGGGCGTGAGGAATGTGTTCTTGACGATCTGCTGCGTGAGCGTGGACGCGCCTTCGAGATACGGCCGGTCGCCACGCAGGTTCGTGACGATGGCGCCCACGGCGCGAATGGGATCGACGCCCGGGTGATCGAAGAACCGCCGGTCCTCGATGGCGAGCACCGCGTCGATGACGTGTTTCGGCAGGTTCGACAGCGGCACGTGCCGTCGTCGTTCGCCCTGGGTGAGTGCGGCCAGCAGTGGCGCCTCGAGCGAGAAGTTCTCGATGCGATCCTTGCTGGATGCCGTGATGCGCGTCACCGTGGGCGAGTTGCCGGCCGAGAACTCGACGGTGAGCGTGCGCGAAGGGGCGTCGGCTGCCGCTCGGGTGACGAGGGACACGGCACGTTCAGCGAGGGTGAACTCGCCGGGGGCACCGGCCGATGCCCGCTGCGCATAGCCCACATCGTTGAGCCGCTGGACGAACTGCGCCGGCGACAGCGCCTGTCCGCGGCGGACCTCGAACGGACGGCCGTAGACGCGCGGCGCGGACAGCTGTTCACCGGCGAGCTTGCGGTCGATGATGCGCCCGAAGGTGACCCACAGGGCCGTGGCCGTGATGACGCCGACGATGAAGACCGCGGCGCCGATGAACAGGGCGTAGCGGGTGAAGGTGCCCGTGCGCGCGATTCGGAGACGGACACCCGCCGGTCGTTTCGCCGGTGTTCGACGCCCGGAAGAAGACTTTCGTGACGGCACGCGTGCAGAGAAGTGTACGGCAAGACGCCGGTCGTGGGACAAGATGGTGAGGATGCCCGTTCGTCGTTCCCTGGCGCGCCTCGGTCGGGGCCGGTCGCTGCTGCCGGCGCTTGCCGCCGCGTTGCTGGCCGGCTGCTGGGCTCCGCCGGCCATGCCTCGCGGCGTCGATCCAGCCGCCGAACCGGCGATGCGCGCACTGCGTGCGGCCGATCGGCCGGCGTTCGACGAGCTGGCCGGCCGCGTGACGGCCGGCGAGGACACCGAGAAGACACTTCGCCTCCATGCAGCTCTGCGCACGGGGGTGGTACCGAAGTACATCCCGCTCGCGTCCGACGAGGCGATCCGCAACTACGTGCGGGTCACCATCGCGGAGCTCCACGAACTGCGCGACGCGAGTTACTACCGCTGTTTCTCGTTCCTGTTCGGTGAACGGACCGATGAGTCGGAGCAGGTTCGCCTGGAACGGACGCTGTCACAGCCGACGCGCGCCGCCGGCTTCGACGCGATCGCGCGGCTCATCGAATCGGCAGAGCCGGTGCCCGTCTCCATCGACGAAGACGCGGTCTGGCGGGTGCTCGACAACCGTGTCCTGCCGTCGCTGCCGGCGTGGCTCGGCGAACGCAAGATGGTGCTGCGCGACACCCTGTCGCGCGACATCGACCGCGTGGCGGCCTGCGAAGTCACGCTGGCGGTCTACGAAGCGATTGTGGACCTGCCGTC
>CAZVHY010000124.1:0-5281 GCA_964627115.1 uncultured Solibacteraceae bacterium
GGGCCGGCCCCTACGTCGTCCAGCGGTTCGCTTCCGGGTCGTCCATGTCGCAGCCGACGACGTCGAGCGCGGGCCAGAGCGTGTCTGGAATCGGCGTGGTCGCCAGTTCGAGTGTCTGAGCCACGCGCTCCGGCCGCGTCATGCCGACGACCGTCGACGTGACACGCGGGTCGCGCATCGAAAACTGCAGTGCCGCGGCTGCGAGTGGCACGCCGTGTTCCCGGCAGATGGCCTCAAGGCGCCGTGCGCGCTCGACCAGTGGCGTCGGCGCGTCTTGATACGCGTACCGTGCAAACGCGTCCGGGCCCTTGGCGAGCAGGCCGCTGCCGTACGGTGCGGCGTTGACGACCGCCACACCGCGCGCGGCGCACGCGTCGAGGAGCGGCGCCGCGGATCGGTTGATCAGTGTGAAGCGGTTGTGCGTTTCAACCGCGTCGAAGGCGCCGGTCTCGACGTACTGGATCAGCATGTCGACCGGGCCGCCCGAGATCCCGATTCCCCCGATGACCCCCTGGCGCTGCAGATCCTGCATCGCGTCGAGCGCGCCTCCCTTCGACGTGATGTACTCGAACGTCGAGTGCTCGGGGTCGTGGATGTACGCGAACTGCAGTCGATCGAGTCCGAGCCGCTCGAGGCTCTCCTCGATCGAGCGCCTCATCCGATCGCCGCTGAAGTCGCCGGTCGTCATGTTGCGATCGGCCTTCGTGGCCAGGACCTGCGCATTGCCGAGACCGCCAGTCTCCTTCAGCACGGTGCCGATGCGCCGTTCGGCCCTGCCGTCGCCGTAGTTGTTCGACGTGTCGAAGAAGTCGATCGGGCTCGCGAACGCCGCGCGCAGTGTGACGAGCGCCTGCTCCTCTGTTGCGCGCACACCGTAGGCCTCGGGCATGTCGCCGAGTGGCGCCGTGCCGATGCAGAGAGGGCCGACCACGAGCGCCATGCGGCCGAGTGGCCGCCGTGTGTGAATGTCAGGTAGCATCGTGCCGGTCATCATTACAGATGTCGCGGTTTCGATCATCCGGCCGCGGCCCGCGCTGATACATTCAGATCATGACCACCAACGACCTGCACCAGAGCCTGCCCGCGCTCCTGCGCGAGCTGACCTATGGCACGGCGCCGACCGGCGGTTACATCCTGAACTCGGGTGATCACGGCATGCTGTCGGCGCTCGATCGTCTGAGCGCCGACGATGCCTCGTCGTCGGTCCACGGCGGAGCCACGATTGCCGCGCACGTCGATCACGTGACGTACGGGTTGTCGCTGATGAACCGCTGGATCCGCGGCGAAAGTCCGTTCGAGTCCGCCGACTGGTCGTCGTCGTGGAAGATCGGTCGCATATCGGACGCCGAGTGGGATCACCTCCGCGCCGCGCTGCGGCACCAGGTGGATACGTGGCTGCTGGCGCTCGCACAGCCGAAGGTACTGGCGGGCACCGAGCTCAACGGCGTGATTGCGAGCATCGCGCACCTGGCCTATCACCTCGGCGCCATCCGTCAGATTCACGCCGGTCTTCGTGGCCCGAAGGACACCGGGTCGTGAACATCTGCGTGTTCGCCGGCTCGAGCGCCGGCATACGGCCGACGTACCGCGACGCTGCCCGCGAGCTCGGCCATCTGCTGGCCTCGCGCAACATCGGCGTCGTGTATGGCGGCGCGAAGATTGGCCTGATGGGTGCGGTGGCGGATGCCGCGCTCGAGGCCGGTGGCCGCGTCGTTGGCGTCATTCCGCAGACGCTCGTCGAGAAGGAAGTCGCGCACGACGGCCTCAGCGAGCTGCACGTCGTCTCGTCCATGCACGAGCGCAAAGCGATGATGTCGAGCCTCGCGGATGCGTTCGTTGCGCTGCCGGGCGGACTCGGCACGTGGGAAGAGCTGTTCGAGATTGCCACGTGGGGACAGCTCGGGCTGCACCGCAAGCCGTGTGGTCTCCTCAACGTGCATGGGTATTTCGATCCGCTGCTGACGTTCGTCGAGCATGCCGTGGCCGAACGATTCGTGCGCCGTGAACACGCCGCGATCATGGCCGTTGCCGGTACACCCGCCGATCTCCTCGATGTGCTCGCGACGTGGACACCGCCGGACGTGGCCAAGTGGATCGATCGCACATCGACGTAGCATGATGACGCGCCGGCCGCGCCGCGCGGCCGCGAGGGAGGGAACGCCGGAATGCCGAAGGGATACTGGATTGTCCGCGTGGACGTCGACGATCAGGAAAAGTACAAGGAGTACGTGGCGGCCAACGCCGAACCGTACCGGACACATGGCGCGCGTCCGCTCGTGCGTGGCGGACGATTCGAGAATCCCGAAGGCTCCTGCCGATCGAGAAACGTCATCCTCGAGTTCCCGTCGTACGAGGCGGCACTGGCGTGCTGGAAGTCGGATGAATACCAGAAGGCCCGCGCACTTCGTACGCCGGTGTCGACACTCGACCTCGTGATCGTCGAGGGGTGGGAGGGGTAGGGGAGACAGGCTGCACGGCTGCGGGCTGCGCGGCGGCGATGGGCGGGCACGGGGGCCCGCCCCTGCGTCGACCCGCGCAGGGGCCGACCCCTGTGTCGGCCCGAACTACGGCGCCGTCGCCAGGCGCACCGTGGTCCACGACAAGCGCAGCGGACGCAGCGGCTCTGGCGCCCTTGGCCGGCCGCCCGGCGGTGGCGGCGGCGTCGTGAAGTAGCCGCCGTATCCCCAGGGATCGAGCCACGGACGTGTGGTCATCGGCTCATCGAGACGACGACGCTCACGTGACCGTGGAAGATCGGGCGGCGTCTCGATGCCGAGCGACATCGTGGCGCCGCCGCTGATCTCGACGGCGTGGGGCGTGTCGTCGGTTCTCACGAGCGGGATTTTCATCTCGTACACGATCGTGTCGTTCTCGACGCCAGACGCGAGCGTGAATCCCACCGCGGCCGCGTCATCGACGAGGCGACGCTGCAGACGCGCGGGCCCGAGCAGATCGAACTGATCGAGCGGCGTGAGGATGCGATCGGGCAGTCTGTCGGCCGTTGCCGCCGGGGTCGTCCCCTCGAGCGGTCGCGGCGCAAGACCTTCGAGGCGCAGGCCGAAGGTCTGCTGACGCCGGCCCGTGCGGTCGAGCCAGACGACGAGGCCTGTCGCGAGTTGCACGCGGACGGTCGGGTCGTTGCTGGCGACGGCCAGGTAGACGTGTGTGCCGTCGTTCTGCACGGCCACGGCCGGCCCGCTGCCGACCCGCGTCAGCCCCGGCCAGTCGGCCATGGAACCATCGATCGTCACGTCCGCGGTGCGCCAGGTGGCGGTGACGGCGGAGGCCTGGACAGGCCGCGCCGACAGCGGAGTCATCGACGCGGCGCCGAACAGCACGGCGGCGAAACCGAGCATCGACAGGGAGAAGTGCGGGCGGTGTCTCATGGCAGTTGCGCGAGCGCGTCTTCGATTCTAGACTTCCGCGCGGCCCCCTGCACGGTGACCGATGCAGTTGTATCTTTCGTCCTTCCGGGTTGGTGAGCGGGCTGACGAGTTGCGGCGCATGGCGGCCGGACGTCAGATCGGGCTCATCCCCAATGCGCTCGATGGTGCCCGCAGTCTCGCGCTCGGCACGCGCGACGCGGCCGTTGGCGACCTGGAGCGCCTCGGGCTCGACGTCTCGATGCTCGACCTTCGAGACTATTTCGGCGACGCGTCTGGCCTCAGGCGGCACCTGGCCGGTTTCGACGGCGTGTGGGTCCACGGCGGCAACGCGTTCGTCCTTCGGCGGGCCATGCGGCTCAGCGGCTTCGACCGGGCGCTTGCCGACATCGCGGATGACGATTTTTTCTACGGCGGATTCAGCGCCGGCGTCTGCGTTCTCGCGCCGCGGCTCGACGGGCTCCACCACGTCGACGATCCCGACACGACGCCCTATGGCGACGACGACGTCGTGTGGGACGGACTCGGCATCCTGCCGTATCTCGTGCTTCCGCACTACCGATCCGATCACCCCGAGTCGAATCTGATCGACAACGAAGTGGACTACTGCACGCGACGGGGGATTTCGTTCCGTACGCTCCGGGACGGTGACGTGATTGTCGGGCGCTACACGCGTTCGGAAGGTTTTGTCGAAGGCGTGTGCTGAGCGGTTCGCCGCGCGCGGGGCGGCGAGAGATAGACTTGACGCGTCATGGCCAGCGATCAGGAACGGTGGACCGCCGTCGATGCCTACGTTGTCGATACGCTGGTGGGGTCCGATGCGGCGCTCGATGATGCCATCGCGACCAGCGCTGCCGCGGGCCTTCCACCGATCGCCGTGTCGCCGAGTCAGGGGCAGTTCCTGCTGATCCTGGCGAAGGCGATGGCCGCCCGGCGCATTCTCGAACTCGGCACGCTCGGTGGCTACAGCGGCATCTGGCTCGCCCGCGCATTGCCGACGGGCGGGCGCCTGGTGACGGTTGACATCGACGAACAGCACGCGGCCGTGGCGCGTCGGAACTTCGAGCGCGCCGGTCTGATGGATCGGATCGATCTGCGCGTCGGGGCGGCGCTCGACGTCCTCGCGCAGCTCGAAGCCGAACGAGAGGCGCCGTTCGACTTCGTCTTCATCGACGCAGACAAGGTGAACTACGCGGCCTATCTCGATCGTGTCGTCAGGCTTTCGCGCCCGGGCACGTTGATCGTGGCCGACAATGTCGTGCGCGACGGTGCCGTCATCGACGCCGCATCAACGGACGTCGCCGTTCAGGGTGTCCGCCGCTTCATGGACGATGCCGCCGCTCATCCGCGCCTGACGGCGACGACGCTGCAGACGGTTGGTTCGAAGGGTTACGACGGTATGGCCATCGTGTTCGTCGACCATTGAAAGGGACGGCTGCCGTGCAGTTCCAACCGAACGTCTTCGACGTCTGGGTCTTCCGCCGTTCCCCGCGTGGCGTCGAGTTCCTGCTGCTGTACACGTCCGAAGAGAAGGCCGCGCGTCACTTCAACGGCGGCCGCTTCTGGCAGATTCCAAGCAACGTCGTGGACGCCGGCGAGACCATGGTGGCTGCCATCACGGGCACGCTCGAGCGTTACGACCTTCACGCCACGGCGATCTGGGCAGGCGAGCACGCCTACGTCATCTACAACCGCCGCTTCGAAGCGGTGCAGGCGATTGCGGTATTTGCCGCCGAGGTTGATGGCGACGACGTCCGTCTCGACCCGGCCGAGCACGCCGAGTACGCCTGGTTGCCCATCGACGACTGTCTCTCGCGCGTGCACTATCGCGGATTGAAGGACGGCCTTCGTTCGGTACACGAGTACATCACCGGCGTCGAGACACCGGCTCCGGAACT
>CAZVHY010000124.1:5381-10108 GCA_964627115.1 uncultured Solibacteraceae bacterium
GCTCTTCGATGTTGTTCAAGCAGAACGTTCTCGACGGCATTCGCGACGGCCATGTCACCCTGGCGTTCAGGCGCTGGCGGCGGCCGACGGTTCGTTCCGGCGGCACGCTGCTGACGGCCATCGGCCAGCTCGAGATTCGCGCCGTTACTCGCATCGACGAGACGTCGATCTCGGAAGACGATGCTGTCAGGGCCGGGCTCGCGTCGAGAGCGGTGCTTCTCGACGAACTGCGCACGAGCGACGCGGGTGACGTCTATCGTATCGAGCTTGGCGCGCTGCGCGAGGATCCGCGCGACTCGTTGAAGACGCGGCGTCCCAATGCCGCGGATCTGGCTGACACGCTCGCGCGGCTCGCTCGCCTGGATCGCGCGTCGTCATCGGGGCCGTGGACCATGCGCGCGCTCGCGCTCATCCGGGATCGACCCGGCGTGCGCGCCGGCGATCTCGCCGCCGCGATGCAGATGGAGAAGGAGCCGTTCAAGGTGAACGTCCGCAAGCTCAAGCAGCTCGGACTGACCGAGAGTCTCGACGTCGGATATCGCCTGTCGCTGCGGGGAACGATCGTGCTGGCGAACATGCCGGCCGGTTCGGAGGCGTGATATGCCTGTTGCACCCGTCGCTACCTGAAATATCTCTCCGCGAACTCGAGGAACACCGGCCAGTTCGGGCCGGGTGTGTGGCCACCGGCATGCTGACGGAACGCAATGTCGCCGTCCATGACGCCGGTTTCGAGCGCCGGGAACTGGTCGGTGCCGAGTGGCCGTTTGCCGAGCAGACGATAGACGGAACCGGCCCCCACACCGGCAAGAAACGTCCCCTTCGGATCGACCCACGCGTCGTTGATGTTCGCGGCCTGCAATTCCACGGGCCCGCGGCTGATGACGATGTTCGGGCTGTTCGGATCGAGCATGCGGATCGAGCCGTCGGGATTCAGATCCGGTCCGTTACCCGTGCTGAGGAAGACCGGACGCGGCGCAACCATCGCGATCAGTTGGTGGGCATCGACCGGCAGCCGATCCCATCGTCCTGCGAACTCGAGATAGTTGCCGGCCATCCAGTGATACTCGTTGGTCGCCGCAATGTTTTCGATCGCCTCGCCATACTTGCGGCGATGCAGCTTGGCGCCGCTCTGTCCCGATGAACTGATGAAGCCGGTGAGGAAACGCTCGTCGTATGCCAGCGCGACGAGCGCGGCCTTGCCCGTGCGCGAGTGACCGAACACGGCCACACGCGCCGCGTCGACCGCGTCGTCGGCCTCGAAGTAGTCGAGCACCTTGCTCATGCCCCAGCCCCAGGCAGAGAGCACGCCCCAGTCGTCGCGCGTGCGTGGTTGCCCCTTGTTGATTAGTCCGATGATGCCGCACGTCAGGCCCTGGCCGCTGTCGGCCTGGATACTCGCGGTAGACACACTCGCGAAGCCCCAGCCTCGCGCGACGATCTGTTCCGGTGCCGTCGGACCAGGTGGAGGCGCGGGTGGGCCGCCAGCCCGGCCCGCCGCCGGGGCGCCGCCTGCTCGTCCCGGACCAGCGCCTGGAGGCGTTTGTCCCGGCAGCAGGCATGGAGTCGTCTGCGGAATCGTGGCGGGCAACTCGCCACCGGCGCCAAACATCAGCATCACCGGCACCGGACCGGTGGCGTTCTTCGGCGTGCTCAGCGTGGCGAGAATCGTGACGTCGAGCGACCGATAGGCCGCGTTGTCGACGCGGCCCGCGAGCTGCTTCGTGATCATCGGCACACCGGCCGTGGTCGTCTCGGTGGTGCTCGTCACCTGCCAGTTCACGCGCGGGATGTTCGCGGGACGCCGGCCGTAGACGTCGCGATCGAACAGCTCCTTGATTTCCGCACGCCGCGCCGGCCACTGCGCTGCTGTGGTGACGCGCGTGCCGTCGTTCATCACGAGTGGATCGGGCAGCGTCGGATACGGGTTTGCCGTGGTCTCGTCGTATGTCGAGGCGAGATACGCACCCGGGCCTGACGGAAACATCGTGATCTTCAGTTCGTCCATGACGCGCTGACGATCCTGCTGGCTCGACAGCACGACGTGATCCGCCGCCGGCTGCTGCCCGGCCATCACCGCCGCGCCGAACGTCAGCGCGCACGCGCACGAGATGCCGGCCACTGCACGAAGTGTTGTGTCTGCCATGGTGTGCGTCGGATTCTACAACCTGTCGGACAGCTCGAGATGTGATTCCTTCTGTTGTCGAGAACCGACCGACCGACGCGGAGCCTGCTGAAGAACGCAGGCTCAAAGCGTAGAATGACCGGCCATGCGCGCATCCTTCCTGCCCCTGCTTGCCACCGCCGCACTTGCCGCCGCCGGCGTTGCCATCCATGCGTCTTCTGCCGTGCAGAACGCCGCGCCGGAATCGATGCAGCTCTTCCTGCTCGCGGGTCAGTCGAACATGGCCGGGCGTGGCGACGTCGCCGCTGACGATCGCCTCGCGCACCCGCGCGTGTGGATGTTCGATCGGCAGAACCAGTGGTCCCCCGCTGTCGAACCGATGCACTTCGACAAACCCATCGCGGCCGTTGGGCCTGGTCGAGCGTTCGGCGTTGCGATCGCGGAGGCGTTGCCTGATGCGAACATCGGACTCATTCCGACGGCCGTCGGCGGGTCGCCCATCACCGCGTGGGAGCCTGGCGTGCAGTATCCGGAGACCGGCGCACACCCGTGGGACGACGCGATTCGCCGGGCAAAGGCGGCAGCGTCGCGCGGTGAGCTTCGCGCGATTCTCTGGCACCAGGGGGAATCGGACGGCAACGACGCGGCGGCCCCGCAGTACGAAGCGCGACTGCGCGCACTCATCGGCCGCTTCCGTGCGGAGTTCCGCGATCCGGCGCTTCCGTTTCTCATCGGCCAGCTGGGGCGATTCGACGGCAAACCGTGGACGCCCGGCTACGAGCAGGTGGACGCCGCCCATCGTCGCGTCGCGGCCGATACCCCGCGCGTCGCGTTCGTCGCGTCAGACGGGCTCGGCGACAAGGGCGATCAGCTGCACTTTTCAGCCGAGGGCGCTCGCGAGCTGGGCCGTCGGTATGCGCGGGTGTATCTGGAGATGACGCGCCGATAGCCGACACCCGCGGACGCAGCATAGACACGATTGCCATACAATGGCGTCCGCCGTGAGGAACGACGCCCCCGCTCCTGCCTCGTCCGACACGTTGCTCGACGTCTGCCTGCGCCGGTGCGCCCTCGAGGACGCCGACGCGCTGTTTGCCGCGGCATGCGAGTCGATCGACGACATGCACCCGTGGATGCCCTGGTGCCATCCTGGCTACGCGATCGAGGAATCGCACGCGTGGCTGGCCGCGCAGGTGCCGGCCTTCGATGCCCGCCAGGAGTTCTCGTTCGCCATTGTCGATCGCAGCGGGCGCTATCTCGGCGGCTGTGGTCTGAACCGCATCGACGCGGCCAATCGCCGTGCGAATCTGGGCTACTGGATTCGATCGTCGGCCACCGGACGCGGTGTGGCGACGAGCGCCGTCCGGCTCGTCAGAGATTGGGCGTTCACGCACACCGATCTGATTCGACTGGAGATCGTCGTGGCCACGGGTAATCGCGGCAGCCTGCGCGTGGCCGAGAAAGTGGGGGCGATCCGCGAAGGCGTGCTGCGCCGCCGCATCATGCTGCACGGCGTCGCACACGACGCGGCGATCTTCGCCTTTACGCGCCAGCCGTAGCTCCGCTCGACTTCTGCACCCCGGCTGTGGGACGCTTCCCGCGTCAACCAGGACGACTGTCTGTCCAGGCCCCGGCGCGGGCCTTCAAGGGAGCGCTGTCTCATGTCTGTTTTCTTTCGACAGAGCCGGGCGGGTATGTGGGGACGCGTCTGCGTGCTCGTGGCCCTTCTGCTGAACGCCGGCGCGTGCGCGGACACGGGTGACGTCCCGCAGTGGGGACTGTTCGAGGCCGCATTCGCCGCCACGATCGATTCCGACGATCCGTTCCAGGATCACGAGTTCTTCGTCACCTTCACCTCACCGTCCAGGCGCAGCGTGACCGTGCGCGGTTTCTGGGATGGCGGCAGCGTGTGGCGCGTTCGCTTTTCTCCCGACGAGCAGGGGGCATGGACGTTTACCACGCGGAGCGTGCCGACCGACGACGGCCTGCATGCCCGCTCCGGGCGCTTCCATGTCGGCGAACCCGGTGACGACACGGCGTTCGAACGGCACGGGCCGATTCGTGTCGCGGCGTCGGGTACGCACCTCGAGCACGCCGACGGAACACCGTTCTTCTGGCTCGCCGACACGGGATGGAACGCGGCGCTCAAGGCCACGCGTGAGGAATGGGCGAGGTATCTCGAGACGCGCCGCGAGCAGGGATTCAGCGCGATTCAATGGGTAGCGACCGAGTGGCGCGCGGCACCCACGGGCGATCGCCTGAACGAGCGCGCGTTCACCGGACGCGAGCGGATCGCGATCAATACCGCGTTTTTCCAGCGTCTCGACGCGCGCGTGGCCGCGCTGCAGCGCGCCGGGCTGCTCAACGTCCCGGTGCTGCTCTGGGCGATCGGCGCCGGCGCCGATCCCGACGTGAATCCCG
Source organism: uncultured Solibacteraceae bacterium (assembly GCA_964627115.1). Classification (GTDB taxonomy): domain Bacteria; phylum Acidobacteriota; class Vicinamibacteria; order Vicinamibacterales; family SCN-69-37; genus SCN-69-37. The sequence continues at coordinate 9,925 of CAZVHY010000124.1, forward strand.
GGCACTCGCTGCCCGAGGATCAGGCGATTCGCCTGGCGCAGTACATGGTGGCGCGCTGGCAGGGGTACAACTCGGTCTGGTTCCTGGCCGGTGACGGCGACTATCGCGGCGCGCGTGCGGAGCGGTGGAAGCGCATCGGCCGCGCCGTCTTCGGCGACGGACCACACGCGCCGGTCGTCATGCA
>CAZVHY010000125.1:0-1246 GCA_964627115.1 uncultured Solibacteraceae bacterium
CTGCCGCATACCTTCGCCGCGAGGATACGTTCACGATGACGTTCGATCCCGCGTATGTCCGCCTGGTGCTCGCTGAAATTTTCGACGATGCCGTCGAGGGGTTTCTCGAGCCGCTCATGGCCATTCACGAGGCGCACCTGGTGATGCTGACAGGGCAGGGCATTGTCGGCGCAGGTGACGCGCGTGTGCTGGCGCGCGCGCTGGCCGACATCGATCCCGCGGCCGTGCGAGCCGTGCGGTACGACGGTACCGACGAAGACCTGTTCTTCTATCTCGAGCGGCAACTGGCGGCAGCGTGCGGTCCGGAGATCGCAGGGCGCCTGCACACGGCCCGCAGCCGGAACGACATCGACATGGCGCTCTATCGCCTGCGCCTGCGCGGCCAGGTGGCGATGATGGTGACGGCCACGCTCGAGCTGCGGCGTGTGCTGCTGGCGCACGCCAGCGCGCACACCGCGAGCATCTTTCCCGCGCACACGCACACGCAGCCCGCGCAACCGACCACGCTCGCGCACTATCTGCACGCGGTCGTCGAACAGCTCGAGCGCGACACCGAACGGCTCTTCGCCGCGCTCGTCTCCATCAATCGGTGCCCGCTGGGCGCGTGCGCGATCACCGGCACGGGGTTCGCCATCAATCGCGACCGGACGAGTGAGCTGCTCGGCTTCAGCGCACCCACGGGCAATACGTACGGCAGCATCGCGACGGTCGACTATCTGCTCGAAGCAGTCGGCGCGGCCTCGACGCTGGCGATTGGCTGCGGACGCGCGGTCCAGGATCTGCTGTTCTGGTGTACCGCCGAGGTGGGGTATCTGCGGCTGGGTGACGGCTTCGTGCAATCGAGCAGCATCATGCCGCAGAAGCGCAACCCGGTTGGCCTCGAGCACACGCGCGCGCTGCTCTCAAAGGCGGTTGGCCAGTTGTTCGCCGTCGCGCAGGCCGTTCACAACACGCCCTTCGGCGACATCGTCGACACCGAGGACGATCTCCAGCCGCTCGTGGCGCGTGCGTTCGGTGATGCGGCGCGCGGCGTGGCGCTCTTTGGCGCGGCGATGAAGAGCGCAACATTCGATACGGCGCGCATGGCGCGTCGCGCGGAAGAGGGATGGGTGACGGCCACCGAACTGGCCGACACACTCGCGCGCGATCACGGGCTGCCGTTCGTCAAGGCGCACGCGATCGTGGCGGAGCTCGTGCGGCGCTGCGACGGCAACCAGGCGCGCGCGTCGGAGATGTTCGCGGATGT
>CAZVHY010000125.1:1346-2616 GCA_964627115.1 uncultured Solibacteraceae bacterium
TCTTCAATCGCCATACCGTAGCGTTCGAAGAACCGGACCGCGGCGCCGTCCACGAGCGTGGCGCTGGCCCGACACGCCACCATTGGCGCTTCGATGCCGAACGCCTCGTACACCGGGCCGAGCTGCGCGTGGTACGCGAGCTCGGACGGCCCGGCCACGTAACAGACGGTTGGAAACAAGGTGTCCTGCACGAGCGGACGCAGGAGGACGTTGGGGCTGTAGCGCTCGGGGTGCGCGAGCGCGTCGGTGGCCAGCGCGTCGCCCGTCATCTCGTCGTCGCCAACAACGAACCGGCCGTCACGACAGCGGATTGACCGACGTCCCGATTCGTCCACGCGGAACACACACACCACGTCTTCAGCCGGAACGATCTGCGCGGAGTGACCCGCGTGCGCCATGCGATCGCCCGCCTCGCGTGCAAGGCGCGCGGTCCTGCACGGCTCGCGGAACTCGCGCGCGAAGACATCGGCCACGAGCCGCTTGGCCGCGGGATCCGACGCGTCGAACACCACGAGGCCTTCGTGGCCGAGCAGCGTGTCGAGCCACGCCGCGCAGGCCGTGGCCGGGGAGACACCTGGCTGGTAGTGCGCGCGGAGCGCATCGACGACCGCGCCTGTGAACTCGGTCGGTTGCAGGGCCGCGGCCAGTGCGTCGATCGTCTGCGCGATGGAGTCGTCGAACGCCAGCGCGCCAACGGGACGATCGCCTGCGCCAGGCAGATCGCCAGCCGCAATGGCTGCCGGCGTGTGCTCGCGATCGAGCACGTGCGCGGTGCGGATCTCGTTCCAGTCGTGATCGTCGCCGTCGACCCAGAACACCGGCACGACCGGTACGCCGTGCCGGTCGCGCGCCTGACGCGCAAGTTGAATCGTGGTGATGGCCTTGAGCAGCGTGTAGAGCGGGCCGCCGAACAGGCCGGCCTGCTGGCCCGTCACGACGGCCACGGCCCCAGGCGCCGCCAGTTCCGCCGCGGCCGCACGCGCGCGGGCCGGTGCGCCGCGTCGCGTCAACTGGGCATCGACGACCGCGGCGATACTCGAACGATCGCGGTTCTGCCGGCTGACGCGATCGATCGTCGCGCGCCAGTCCGAGGGATCCGCGGGATTGCCGTGAAAGAGCGGAGCGACGGTGTCGAACTGCCGCGTGGCGGCATCGACGAGCGGCCGGATCCAGGGGAGACGGGTATAAGAAATCGAGTCGCGGACGAGGCCGGACGTCAGGGCATCGGAATGGCTGGCCACGTCCGGCAATGTACTACACCGGCTGTTGC
>CAZVHY010000125.1:2716-5510 GCA_964627115.1 uncultured Solibacteraceae bacterium
AGGGCATCGGAATGGCTGGCCACGTCCGGCAATGTACTACACCGGCTGTTGCCGCGGCCCCCGTCAACGCTCCAGGGCCACCGCCGACTGCAGCCACGGTGTGACGATGTTGGCGTACTCGCCGCCGGCGGCCACGTAGCGATCGGCCGCGCGGCGGAAAGCGTCGAGCGCCTGCGCATCGGCCGATGGCTGCAGCGCGGCGATGAAGCGCAGCGCCACGAGATAGAACGTCAGTCGTCCGGCCGGCTGGTCGCGTCCATCCCCGGCCTCCCACGCGACCAGCGCGCGCTCGGCCTCGTCCATGAGGCCGACGACCATGAGGGCCTCGACGAGCCGATGCAGACGCCGATCGGCCGGCTCGCCCGGCATCTGCCGGAGCATGTCGAGCGCGGCGCGGTAGTCGCCAACCCGGCCGAGCGCTTCGGCAAACGCCAGTGTCCAGCGCGGATCCGCCGTGCGCTCGCCCGCGGCCAGGCTCCAGACGCCCGTGGCCGCATCGTCGCGGCCCGAGGCGGCGAACGCCACGCCGAGCAGCCGCCGCGCGGCATTCGACGTAGGACTGGCGGCTACCGCGTCGCGCAGGTGCGATTCGGCCGCGCTCGCGTCCTCGTCGTGGAGCGCGGTGAGCCCACGCGCCGCGAGCCCCGCGGCGCCCGTCTGTTTCGCCAGCGCACGCAGCGCCGTCCACCAGGCGTCGCCCGTCCCGTTCAGCAGCGCCGCCGGCAGCGGCCTCGATCCCGCCAGCGCCTTCAACTGCGGTGTCAGGAGCTCGGGCACCAGCAGATCCTCGCGCGCGGAACGCGGCCAGTTGTCGCGAACGCCGGCACGAAACAGGTTCAGCACATCGGCCGCCGCCGGCAGCGGCGGGGGAGCGGGACGCGTGGCCGTGGCGGCAGTCGTCTTGCGGACGCGCACCGCGAGCGATCCGGAGCCGTCCTCGAGCGCCGTGGTATCGAGCCTGAACACGTACTCGCCTGGAGCCAGTCCGTCGAGCCGCACTTCACCCGACAGCCGCCAGCCCTGGTCCGTGCGCGCCGGTGTGATTGTCTGCACAGCCACTTCGCGGCCGGCGTCGTCTTCGAGGCGCAGCGGCATGGGCGGCGGCTCGCGTCCCGGCGCATCCGGATACAGATCGAACACGGACGCGGCCACGACGGCGCCCTCGGGCAGCACGTCGTCACCAAGTACCTGCCACGCGTCCGCGCCGGTTCGCCACATCACGCGCGGCTCGGCCACGGCGTAGGCGCCAATCGTGCGGAGCCTGGCGTGCACGGCTCGTGAGAGCGATCCGAGCCGTTCGTTGCCGTCCTGGGCGACGAGCGTGAGTCGATGCCAGCCGGGCGCGACGGGGATCGAGACCGACGTCCGGCGCGCGTCGTCCACCGCGTCGGGCACGTCGACCGTGCTGAAGCGGACGGTGCCCGTCTCGTCGAGCAGGCCGAACGCCACGCGGACCGGCGACGGCAGGTCCTGCCGCAGCACGACACTGACCGTCAACTGGAAGTGATCGTCCGACGCGCTGTCGCGCGACAGTGTCGTGGTCGCGTCGATGTCGATGTCGGCAGCCACGTCGACGCCGGCGAGGATGTCGCGCGTGCGTTCTTCTGTCGTGCGCGGTGGCGCCGTGCCCGCGGGGGGCGCGACCAGGCGGGCTGCGCGCACGGCGAGCGCCACGGGACGCAGCGAAATGGTGGCCGGCAGCGATCGCGGCAGCGGGCCCGCGGCGGGTGCCTCCACCTCGAGGCGATACACACCCGACACCGCACGCTCCACCTCGTCGAACACGTCGTCGGCTCGCGTCTGCGCACGCAGCGAACGCGCGAGCATACCCGCGGCAATTTGATCGAGGCTCGCGCCCGGCGCCGTCGTCCCAGTGGCCGGCACACTGTTCCAGCCCGACGATGCGGCGCCCGCGGTTGCCGGCGAGATGAGATAGCTGCTGAGCCCGCCGTCGCGCGCGATCTGGTAGGTGGCCGACAGATACCGCGCGGCCGGCGGCGACATGACGAGCCCCATCGACAGCACGACGAGGACGCGCGGCCCTGGTTGGGCCGCCAGCCACGACACGGCGCTGGCCAGCGCCTCGGCCTGTTCGAGCGTGCGGCGCTCGAGCCGGAACTCGGCGTCGCGCGCGGCGCCGCCCGGTTCCCGGCGTGCGGCGGCTACCGCGCTCTGCACGAGCGTCGCGGCATCCGATGCCGTGTTCGCGGCCGTCACCCGCGCGTTGCCGGCGGTCGCCCGCACCACGGCCACGCGATCGGACGGGTGGAGGCGTGCGATCCAGCGCGCGGCCGCATCGCCGAGCGGCGCGGCGTCCCTGCCCTCGAGCGACAGGTCGTCGACCACGACGGCAATCGCGCGGCCCGGCAGCGGCGCCGCGGGTGCAGCGCCGGCCGGCGACGTCGACGGCGCGGCGGCGTAGTCGATGAACTGCGCCGAGAGCACGCGCCGCTCGCGGCCGTCGATCTGCACGATGAAATCGCGAGGGCTCAGGCCGCGGGCCGGCTGGCCCTGAAGGTCGCGAACCCAGACGTCCAGCGCGAGCGGCCCGGGCGCGGGCGTCTGCGCGCGGGCCGTCAACTCGGGCGCCAGAAACCGGTTGTCGTAGCCGGCGGGCTTTACGCCCGCCGGATCCGCGGGGCGTAAAGCCCCGCGGCTACGGCCGTCGTTGCCCTCGGGCGGGCCAAGCCCCGCCCCTACGTCTGCGGATGTAGGGGCGGCCCTTGGGCCGCCCGTGGTCAGCACGCCGAGCATTGCCCACACGAGCACGCGGATCCCGGGTCTCATCACAGCG
>CAZVHY010000125.1:5610-10104 GCA_964627115.1 uncultured Solibacteraceae bacterium
CAGCACGCCGAGCATTGCCCACACGAGCACGCGGATCCCGGGTCTCATCACAGCGCTACCGATTCAGATTGTCCCGACGGCCACATCATGCCACTACACACCGCGCGACCGGGTACCGATGTAGACTCCCTTCGACGCGGCGCGCCCGGCCCTCGCTCATCAGTTTTGCCGCTGTCGCCCTATAATGTTTGGTTCGATGACCGGAGAGGATACTTGGACGCAGTTCTAGCGCTGGAAAACGGTACGGTCTTTCGCGGCAGGTCGGCCGGCGCCGCGGGGGAAACCGGTGGTGAGGTCGTCTTCAACACGAGCATGACGGGGTATCAGGAAGTCCTGACCGACCCGTCGTACGCCGGGCAGATCGTGACGATGACGGCGCCCGAGATCGGCAACTACGGCGTGACGTCGGCGGACGTGGAGTCGCGCGGCGTGCAGGTGGCCGGCTTCATCGTCCGCGAACAGTCGCCGATTGCGTCGAACTGGCGCGCCGACGGGACGCTCCGGGACTATCTCGTCGCGCACAACGTCGTGGCCATCTCCGGCATCGACACCCGCGCGCTCACGCGGCTGCTGCGCTCGAGCGGCGTCATGCGCGGGGTCATCGCCACGGGCCGCGTGGTCGTCGAAGACCTGATCGAGAAGGCGCGCGCGCTGCCGAACATGGAAGGCGCGGACCTCGTGCGCACGGTGACGTGCCACGAGCCGTTCACCTACACGCCGCCAGACGATGACGGATTCGTGCTCGCGCCGGCGCGCGAAGGGAAGCGGCGCCTGCGCGTGGCCGCGTACGACCTCGGGATGAAATACAACATCCTGCGCCGGTTCGCCGCGCACGGGTGCGATGTCACGGTCTATCCGGCCGGCACGCCGGCTGCCGAGATCCTGGCGACGAAACCCGACGGCGTCTTCTTCAGCAATGGCCCGGGCGATCCGGCCGTGCTCGATTACGCCATCGACAACGCGAAGAGTGTCGTCGACAGCGGTGTGCCGACGTTCGGCATCTGTCTCGGCCACCAGGTGCTCGGGCTCGCGCTCGGCGCGAAGACCTTCAAGCTGAAGTTCGGGCACCGCGGCGGCAATCACCCGGTGAAGGAACTGCGCAGCGGCAAGATCGAGATCACGTCGCAGAACCACGGGTTTGCCGTCGATCCGACGTCGCTGCCGGCCGGCGTCGAGATCACGCACCTCAATCTCTACGACGGCACGGTCGAAGGCCTTCGCCATGTCGACCGTCCGGTGTTCTGCGTCCAGTACCACCCGGAGGCCGCGCCCGGTCCGCACGACGCCGACTACCTGTTCGGCCAGTTCCTCGACGCCATGGAGCAGCGCTAATCGCGCTCTGCCGAGACAGCTTTCGTTCATGCCCAAGCGAACCGATCTGAAGCGCATCCTCGTCATCGGCTCCGGCCCGATCGTCATCGGTCAGGCCTGCGAGTTCGACTATTCCGGCACCCAGGCGTGTAAAGCGCTGCGGTCGGAAGGACTCGAGGTGATCCTGGTCAACAGCAACCCGGCCACGATCATGACCGACCCGGAAACCGCGGACCGGACGTACATCGAGCCGCTCACGGTGTCGGCTCTCGAGCAGATCATCGAGCGCGAGCGTCCCGATGCGCTGCTGCCCACGGTTGGCGGTCAGACGGCGTTGAACCTGGCGGTCGATCTCGCCGAGGCCGGCGTGCTCGACAAATACGACGTCAAGCTCATCGGCGCGTCGATCGAGGCCATCAAGGTGGCCGAGGACCGGCTGCTGTTCAAGGACGCGATGCGCTCGATCGGCATTGCCGTGCCTGAAAGCTCGGTCGTGAAGTCGCTCGACGAGGCGATGGCTGCCAGCGCGCGCATGGGCTTCCCGCTCATCATCCGTCCCAGTTTCACCATGGGCGGCGTGGGCGGCGGCATCGCGTACAACGTCGAAGAGTTCCGCACCATCTGCGAACGCGGCTTGAAGCTCAGCCCCGTGCACGAAGTCCTCGTCGAGGAATCGGTCATCGGCTGGAAGGAGTTCGAGCTCGAGGTGATGCGCGATCACGCCGACAACTTCGTCGTGATCTGTTCGATCGAGAACATCGATCCGATGGGCGTGCACACCGGCGACAGCATCACCGTGGCGCCCGCGCTCACGCTCACCGACAAGGAATACCAGCGGATGCGCGACGCCGGGCGGCGCATCATCCGGCGTATCGGCGTCGAGACGGGCGGATCGAACATCCAGTTCGCGATCAACCCGCAGGATGGCCGCATGGTCGCCATCGAGATGAACCCGCGCGTGTCGCGGTCGTCGGCGCTGGCGTCGAAGGCCACCGGGTTCCCGATCGCGAAGATCGCGGCCAAGCTCGCGCTCGGCTATTCGCTCGACGAGATCCCGAACGACATCACGCGGCTCACGCCGGCGTCATTCGAGCCGACCATCGACTACGTCGTGGTCAAGGTGCCGCGCTGGGCGTTCGAGAAGTTCCCGCAGGCCGATCGCACGCTGACGACGCAGATGAAGTCGGTGGGCGAGGCGATGGCCATCGGCCGGACGTTCAAGGAAGCGTTCATGAAGGCGTTCCGGTCGCTCGAGCTCGGTGCGTCCGGCCGGCTGCTCGGCCAGAAGGTGTCGGAGGAAGACGAGGTCTCGCTGCAGCAGGCGCTCGGCATTCCGACCGAACGCCGCATGTGGGCCGTGTTCCGCGCGCTCGAGCGCGGCTGGAGCCTCGACGAGATCCAGCGGCTGACGAAGATCGATCCCTGGTTCCTGACGCAGTTCCATCAGATCGTCGAGCTCGCGCGATCGGCCGAGGCCGTTGGCGCGCGCGATCTGTCGGACGACCTGCTGCGCGAGCTCAAGCGCGCGGGCTTTGCCGACGCGGACGTCGCGCGGCTTGCCGGTGTCGACGAAGCGAGCCTGCGCGAGCGGCGCAAGGAAATCGGCCTGACGACGGTCTACAAGCGCATCGACACGTGCGCGGCGGAGTTCGAGTCGTTCACGCCGTACATGTACGGCACGTACGAAGATCAGTGCGAGGCCGAGCCGACGTCGCGGCCGAAGGCGATCATCCTCGGCAGCGGCCCGAACCGCATCGGCCAGGGCATCGAGTTCGACTACTGCTGCTGTCATGCCGCGTTCGCACTTCGAGACGAGGGGTTCGAGACCATCATGGTCAACTGCAACCCCGAGACGGTCTCGACCGACTACGACACGGTCGATCGGCTCTACTTCGAGCCGCTCACGTTCGAGGACGTGATGGCCATCATCGATCGCGAACGCAGTGCGGGCGGCGACGTGGCCTGTGTGGTCCAGTACGGCGGGCAGACGCCGCTCAAGCTCGCGCTGCCGCTGCAGGCGGCCGGCGTGCGCATTCTCGGCACGTCGCCAGACTCGATCGATCTCGCCGAGGATCGCGATCGCTTCTCGAAGCTGCTCTGGGAGCTCGGCATTCCGCAGGCCGCGGCCGGCATCGCCACCTCACCGGAGGAAGCCGTCGAGGTGGCTGGATCGATCGGCTTCCCGGTGGTCGTGCGTCCGTCGTACGTGCTCGGCGGCCGCGCCATGGCCATCGTGTACGACACGGCCGCGCTCGACCGCTACATGCGGCACGCGGTGCAGGCCTCGCCCGAGCACCCGATCCTGATCGACAAGTTCCTCGAGGACGCGACCGAGATCGACGTCGACGCGCTGGCCGACGCCAGCGGTGGCGTGGTGATCGGCGGCATCATGGAGCACATCGAACAGGCCGGCATCCACTCGGGCGACAGCTCGTGCGTGGTGCCGCCGTTCCAGCTCTCGGCCGCGCACATCGCGACCATCCGCGACTACGCCCGCCGCATTGCGCGTGCGCTCAACGTCGTCGGCCTGATGAACGCGCAGTTCGCCATCAAGGACGACGTGGTGTACGTGCTCGAGGTGAACCCGCGTGCGTCGCGCACGGTGCCGTATCTCTCGAAGGCCACCGGTGTGCCGCTGGCGAAGATTGCCGCGAAGCTGATGATCGGCCGCACGCTGGCGGATCTCGGACTCACCGAGGATCTCGAGGTCAGCGGGTCGTTCGTGAAGTCGCCGGTGTTCCCGTTCGTCCGCTTCCCGGGCGTCGACACGCTGCTCGGGCCCGAGATGAAGTCCACGGGCGAAGTGATGGGCGGCGCGGAGAGCTTCGGCTCCGCGTTTGCGAAGGCGATGATGGGCGCCGGGCAGCACCTGCCGCAGGGCGGCACCGCGTTCATCAGCGTGAACAATCGCGACAAGGCGGCGGCCGTGCCCATTGCGCGCGACCTCGCGCGGCTCGGCTTCTCGCTGATGGCCACGCGCGGCACCGCCGCGTATCTGCGCGCGCACGGCATCGACGCCGACATCGTCTTCAAGATCAACGAAGGCCGCCCGCACGTGGGCGACGAACTGCTCAACAAGAAGATCGCGCTCGTCATCAACACGCCGCTCGGCCGCGATTCGTTCTTCGACGACAAGACCGTGCGCAGCGTGGCCATGCTCCAGGGCGTGCCCGCGATCACGAC
>CAZVHY010000126.1:0-1505 GCA_964627115.1 uncultured Solibacteraceae bacterium
TACAGATCCGCCATCGTGATGTGACTGGCGCGGTCCGAGAGGAGGAACACGACGGCGTCAGCGACTTCTTCCGGCGTGGCGATTTTGCCGAGGGGGATGCCCGACTTGAACGTCGGGAGCGAACCGGCGATGACCTGGTCGGGACCGAGACCGCTGGTCCACATGCCGGTCTGCATCGGTGTCAGCGTCGAACCGGGCGCGACGATGTTGCAGCGGATGCCGAAGGGCGCGAGCTCGAGGCCGAGGCAGCGCGTGAACATGGTGGCGGCGGCTTTCGAGGCGGCGTAGGCGGCCATGCCGTGACGCGGGATGCCGGCGGCGTTGGAGCTGACCGTCACGATGGCGCCGCGCGAGCGCGGCGCCATCACGCGCCCGAGCGCGCGTCCGACGTGGAACACGCCCCGCGTGTTCACGTCGAACACGCGCGCCCACGTCTCGTCGTCGGTGTCGACGACGAGCGTGGTGCTGAGGATGCCGGCCACGTTCACGCCGTAGTCGATGGGGCCGAGGCGCGACTCGATGTCGGCCACCGCGCGATCGACGGCGTCGGGGTCGGCCACGTCGACCCCGACGCCGTCGACGCGCGCGTCGGGTGTCGAGAGCGCCGCGGCGAGCGCCGCGACGGCATCGCCGTCGCGGTCGGTGGCCGCCACGTGCGCGCCCTCCTCGTGGAGGGCGCGCACGACGGCGGCGCCGATGCCGCCTGCCGCGCCGGTGACGAAGGCCACGCGGCCCGCGAGTCCTGACGGTTTCACCATGGCCTCCGGTTGTGCGGCCGCGCGGGCGCGTTGAGCACGGCGGCGATCGTGGCGACCGCCGACGGGCTCATCAGGTGCGCGTGCATGGACTGGACATCGTGGACCTCGATGGCGCCCGTCACGTACGGGCGCCAGTCGAGGGGCGACAGCGTCGTGCCGGCGTGATCGAGCGCGGCGCGGAAGTAGAGCACGTCGCCATCGAAGATCTCGTGGCGATGGCCGCGGACGAGATCGCTGTTGTGCTGCACGACACGCATGATGGCCGAGAGCGCGTCGTCCGACAACGTCCCGAGTGGATGTCCCGTCGCCTTCAGGAATGCCATCACCGCGGGTTTCGTGAGTCGGCCGGGAATCGACGTGGGATCGTGGCCCGCGACGAGGAGCAGGGCGCGCAGTGCGATCGACTCGTCCGGCGGCGCCTCGTCTCGATAACGATCCGCGGGATACGCGTCGACGAGCGCCAGCAGCGCCACGTCCTGCCCCGCTCGGCGCAGGTGTGCGGCCATCGCGTGCGCGAGAATGCCGCCGACCGACCAGCCCGCCAGCGCGTACGGCCCGCTCGGCTGGATGTCCCGCATCCGTTCGACGTACTCCTGCGCCATCGAGTCGAGCGACGCCGGCAGCGTCTGTTCGGTGTCCAGACCTCGCGCCTGCAGACCATAGACACCGCGCGCCGGATCGAGCGCGCGCGCCAGGCCCGTGTAGGACCAGGCGAGCCCGCCGGCCGGGTGCACGCAGAACAGTGGG
>CAZVHY010000126.1:1605-10047 GCA_964627115.1 uncultured Solibacteraceae bacterium
CGGCCGTGGCCACGGCCGACGTCGAGCGCACGGGCGCGGGCAGCGCGGTTCGCTGGAGCTTGCCGTTGGCCGAGAGCGGCAGATCGTCGAGCACGACGAACGCCGATGGCACCATGTAATCGGCCAGCCGGCGGGCTGCCGCATCGCGCAGCGCGTCGATGTCGACCTCAGGTTCGCGGCCCACGACGTAGGCCACGAGCTGGCGATCGCCCGGTCGATCTTCGCGGGCGATGACCGCCACCTGGCGAAGCAGGCCCGTGGCCGACAGCACGGCTTCAATCTCGCCGAGCTCGATGCGGAAGCCGCGGATCTTCACCTGGAAATCCGATCGGCCCAGGAACGTCAGTGCACCGTACGGTCCCCAGCGCGCGAGGTCGCCCGTCTTGTACATGCGCGATCCGGCCGGGCCGAACGGATTCGAGACGAACCGGTCGGCGGTCAGGTCCGGACGATTCAGGTACCCGCGCGCCAGCTGCACCCCGGCGATGTAGAGATCGCCCGTCACACCGGCCGGCACCGGCCGCAGACGACGATCGAGCACGTACATCTGCGTGTTCCAGACCGGAAAGCCGATGGGCACGGGCTCGGACGTGTCTCCGCGACTCGCATCCCACCACGTGACGTCGACCGCCGCTTCGGTCGGGCCGTACAGGTTGTGCAACTCCGCGTGCATCACCTCGTGGAAGCGGTCGCGAAGCGCCGCTGGCAGTTCTTCGCCGCTGCAGAAGACACGACGCATGGTGAGCCCGGCCACCGAAGGCTCTTCGAGGAAGATCGCCAGCATGGACGGGACGAAGTGCACGGTCGTGATGTCTTCGCTCCGGATGATCGACGCGAGCCAGGCCGGATCGCGATGCGCCTCGGGTGGCGCCACGACCAGCGTCGCCCCGGTCGTGAACGCGAGGAAGAACTCCCACACCGACACGTCGAATGTGGCGGGCGTTTTCTGGAGCAGACGGTCGGCCGCCGTGAAGAGATAGAACTGCCGCATCCACTCGAGTCGATTGACGATGGCGCGATGTTCGATGACCGCGCCCTTGGGCGCGCCTGTCGAGCCGGACGTGAAAATGACGTACGCGGCGTCGTCGATCCGTGCGTTGTCGATAGACGCGTCCGGCACATCGTCCGGATCGAACGACTCCAGATCGAATGTCGCGACGTCCGGCGGCAGATCGGCCATCGGTCCCTTCGTGAGCACGAGGACCGGACGGGCGCTGTCGATCATCTGCGCGACGCGGGCGGGCGGGTAGGCCGGATCAATTGGAAGATAGGCTGCGGCGGCGCGGAGGATGCTCACGAGTGCGAGCACGAGCTCGAACGATCGCGGCGCCATGACGGCGACCACGTCCCCGCGGTTGATGCCGCGATGGACGAGTTGTCGCGCGAGCGCGGCCGTGCGCCGATCGAACTCGCGATAGCTCCACGTCACGCCCTCGAATTTCAGCGCCGGCGCATCCGGCGTCGCATGCATGCGATCGACGATGAGCCGCGTCAGCGTGACGTCAGGCACGTCGTGCGCCGTGGCGTTGACGTCCACCGTCCATCGTCGCGACTCGGTGGCGTCCATCGTCGCGACGTCGGCCAGCGTGGCCGCGTCGGCCGCGCGCGCAATGAACGATGCGAGCCGGCCGGCATGGGCCTCGAGCTCCGCCTCGCTGTAGAGCCGCGGATTGCCGTCGATGTCGAGACGCAGCCCGGCGCCCGTCCCGTCCGCGCGCCAGGTGACCGTGAGATCGTCGACCGGGCCCGTGGCGAGCACGTGCAGCGAGGCGTCGAGTCCCGGCCACGCGAGTGCGTCGTCGAACGGCAGGACGTTGATCAGCGGGCCGTGAAGGCGGCGATGCGCACCCGCCAGGCCCAGATCGCGGCGCAGTTGCTCACCGCGGTAGCGTCCATGGCGGCGCAGCCGCTGAAGATGGCGCGCCGTCGCCGTCAGCCAGACACGCATCTCGGCATCTTCATCGATGGCGATCCGCGCGGGCAGGATGTTCATGACCATGGCCGGCACGCGCGCGGCAGGACGCCCCAGCCGTTCCATCGACGTGATGCCGACGATGGCCTCGCCGCCACCGGTGTGCCGCTCGATGTACGCGGCCGTCAAGGCGACGACGATGTCCGGCCACACGACGCCGCTCGCCGCGGCCATCGCCATGACCGCGGCATCGACGCCGGCAGGAAGGTGACCGACGCGGGTGAGATAGGTGTGCGCGGTCAGATCGGCACGCGGCGTGAGACTGACGGGCTCCGGACGGTCGGCGAACTGTTCGTGCCAGAACTGGCGATCGGTTGTGAACTTCGGCGACGCCAGATACGCGGCTTCGTCGTCGATGACGTCGGCGATTGGCGCGAACGGCGCGGTTTCCGCCTTCGTGCCGGTCACGGCGGCGCGGTAGAGGTCGCGCACACGCCGCACGATCAGCGACGTGCCGTATCCGTCGATGGCGATGTGATGAATGCGCAGATACCAGCGCGACCAGTTGTCGTCGATCTGGAACAGGACCGTGGCCGCGAGCGCGTCGCGTTCGAGCGCCACGGGCGACGACATGTCGCGCCGCATCAGTGTCAGCGACTCGCCGTCGGGATCGGGCACGTCGCGCAGATCGATCTGCTGCAGCGCGGGACGCGTCAGTGGATCGAGGACCCGGCGTGGCCCGTCGTCACCATCGACCACGCGGAAGCCGAGCGTGTCGGCCTCTTCGATGGTCTCGGTGACGGCCTGTCGGAACGCCTCGATGTCGAGCGTCCCACGCAGGTCGATGTACTGCCCGGTGTTGAAGACGGGATTGGCGGGATCGACGCGCTGCGCGTACCACAGACCGAGCTCGGCCTGCGAGAGCGGCGTCACGTCACGCGCCGTGATCGGTGCGACGCTCACCGCGAGGTCACCTCGCCACGGAGCAGCCGGAGCCAGTGATTGACTTCCGGATATTCGGCGAGCTGGTCGAACGCGACCGGCGCGCCGTCGGCCTGCCAGGCCTGCACGAGCGACATCAGGCGGATGGAATCGAGTCCGTGGTCGATCAGGTTGTCGGTGTCGGCAATCTCGCCGGCGTCGGTCTGCAGCACACGCGCGATGTCGGCGCGCACGCGTTCGAGCGTGAAGGTCTCTGGAGTCGGGTGGGTCATGGGGAAGTCCTGGAGTCGTCAACGCGCGGGGCTGCCGGCGCCATCGACGCACGTACATCGGCCGTGGTCAGCACGCGGGCGCAGCAGCCGGCGGCGATCGCGAGAGCCATGTCGTGTTTCTCGCGCGTGAAATCGGCAACAGCGTCGGCCACATAGAACGGCCGGATGTCGCGCACGAACGCGTCGAATGTCGTGGCCAGACACCCGATGTGCGCGAACACGCCGGTGACGACGAGCTGGTCACGGCCGGCGGCCGACAGGCGCTCGGCAAAATCGGATCGCTGGAACGCGCTGTAGCGCCACTTGGTGAGCACGACATCGTGCGACCGCGGCGCCAGCGTGTCGACAATCGCCTTGTGTTCGGGATCGAGCTGCATACCCGGTCCCCAGAAGTCGGCTTGCAGGCCGCGCTCGCGCGGGTCCTGGCGAACCGGCTGCGCCGTGTAGAACACGGGAATTCCACACGCGTCAGCGCCGGCGCGGATGTCGGCGATGTGGCGCAACACCGTGGCCATGGGTTCGGCGCCCGGCGGATACGCGCCAATGAAGTACCGCTGCATGTCGTGCACGAGCAGCGCCGCACGCGATGGATCGAGCGACCAGTTCACGCGCGCCGCGGGCAGCTCGGCCGCAGTCGGCAGGGCATACGGAGCAATGGAGGGCAGAGCCATCAGGAGTGTCTCGCTTCCGCATCAGCCGCGAATCGATCGCGCAGCGCCGCCCTGATCTGCCGCCGGCTGGTCTTGCCGACGGCGGTCTCGGGCAGCGCGTCGACGAACACGATCTGATCGGGAATCTTGTAATGCGCCAGTCCGCGCGTGCGGATCCACGCCTTGAGTGCCGGCGCCTTCAACGTCTCGTCGCGCCTGACGACGGCCGCGCACGTTTTCTCGCCGAGATAGGGATCGGCAATGGCCACGACCACGGCGTCGTGCACGAGCGGGTGTGCGATGAGATGGTCTTCCACCTCCTCGGCCGACACCTTCTCGCCGCCGCGGTTGATCATGTCGGTGGCGCGGCCGAGCACCTGCAGGTATCCGTCCGGCGTACGGCTGACGATGTCGCCCGTGCGATAGAACCCGTCGGCCGTGAACGCGGCGGCATTCGCCTCCGGCGCGTTGTAGTACGCGCGGATGGTGTACGGCCCGCGCGTCAGCAGGTGCCCCGGCGTACCGTCAGGCACGGGCCGATCCGCATCGTCGACGACGAGCACCTCGTCGTCGGGACTGATCGGCCGGCCCTGCGTGTGGATCACGATGTCTTCGGGATCGTCGAGGCGCGTGTAGTTGACGAGCCCCTCGGCCATGCCGAACACCTGCTGCAGCGTGGCGTGCGCGAATGTCGTGCGCAGCCGGCGCGCGAGCTCGGCCGTGAGCTTCGCGCCGCCCACCTGCAGCACGCGCAGACTCGACAGGTCGGTGGTGGCCTTCTGCGCGGCCTGTTCCCAGACGAGCGCCAGCGGTGGGACGAGTCCGGTGATGGTGACACGATGACGTTCGATGGCCGCGAAGGCGGCGTCGGGGGCGGGCGAACGCGTGAGCGCGACCGTGCCGCCGGCGTACAGCACCCCGAGAAATCCCGGCGAGCTCATCGTGAAGTTGTGCCCGATGGGCAGCGTGGCGAGAAAGACACTCGAGCCGTCGAGCCCGCAAATGACGGCACTCTCGCGCACCGAATACAGGTAGTCGTCGTGCGTGCGCGGGATGAGCTTCGAAAAGCCCGTGCTGCCGCCTGACAGCTGGAGGAACGCGATGTCGGAAGGCCGCGACGAACCGTCGACGGCGCCGTCGCCGTTCTGCGCCACGTCGTCGAGTGCGCCGAACTCCGCCGCCTCACCGGCCACGATCACCGCACGCAGCGACGGCACGTCAGTAAGGGCCTCGCGTGCGAGCGTGCGGTAGTCGAAGCCCGCGAACACATCGGGAATGACGTAGCCCACGGCATTCGACGCGCGGCCGAAGTGCGCGATCTCGCTGCGGCGGTGCGCGGGCAGCACGAAAACGGGCAGCAGTCCCGCACGGAACAGGCCGAAGACGACGCTGAGAAACTCGGGTACGTTCGGCAACTGCACGAGCACGCGCGAACCGCGCGCGAAGCCAAGGCGCTGGAAGCCGACAGCCAGCCTCGAGGCGCGATCGTCGAGCTCCGCGTACGTCCACTGCCCCGTATCGAACGCCACCGCCACATGGCCTGGATCCGCGGCAGCGCGATCCCGCAGCATGCCGTCCATCGTCTCGCCACGCCAGTAGCCACGCGCGCGATAACGGTCGGCAAACTCCGCCGGCCAGATCTGTTCCGGTGCCGTCACCGCGGCCCTCCTGTCGTCACCGCGGCATGGTCGTCGATGCCGAGGGCCGTTCGCAAGGCCGCAAACTTGGCGGCCGTTTCGGCGGCTTCCTTCGCGGGATCCGATCCGGCGACAATGCCCGCGCCGGCAAAGAGACGCGCCACGGGACCGCAGATCTCGGCGCAGCGGATCGCGACGTGCCACTCGCCGTCG
The DNA here is from genome assembly GCA_964627115.1 of uncultured Solibacteraceae bacterium. Lineage (GTDB taxonomy): Bacteria > Acidobacteriota > Vicinamibacteria > Vicinamibacterales > SCN-69-37 > SCN-69-37. The sequence continues at coordinate 7,232 of CAZVHY010000126.1, forward strand.
CCATTGGCATCCGTCCAGCCGACAGCGCCACTGTAGTACGCGCGATCGAACGGCTCGAGCGTGTCGATCATGTCGAGCGCGCGATCGAATGGCGTACCGCACACAGCCGGCGTGGGGTGGAGATCGAGGGCGATGTCGAGCGCGGTCACCGCAGGGTCGCGCAGCGTGCCCTCGATGGTCGAACCCAGGTGCCACATCGACGCGGTGGACACGAGGCTCGGGCTGCGGGGCACCGTCAAGGTGCGACAGCGCGGCGCGAGACGGTCGGCGATCCATTCGACTACGGCGGCGTGTTCGCGGAGATCCTTGGCGGAGCGCGCCAGCGTTTCGGCCGCCTCACGGTCCGACGCGGCGTCCGCGCGGCGGCGGGCCGAGCCGGCGAGCGGACGCGAACTGATGCGCGAGCCCGTTCGCGCGGCGAGCAGTTCGGGCGTGGCGCCGAGGAGCACGCGGCGGCGGCCGTCAGCGGCCGGAGACAGAGGAATGGAGAAGGCGGTCACGGCCTTGTCGGTACACAGGCGCGCGAAGACGTGCGCGGGATCGATCTCGACGTCGGCCGTCACCTCCAGCGTGCGTGCCAGAACGACTTTGCGAAGACGCCGGCTGCGGCGCATCTCGTCGAGGGCGGTGGCAACGGCGCGTTCGTAGTCGGAGCGGGAGGGGACCTCGCGGATGGTCCAGCTTCGCGGTACGCGCGACGGCCCGGCCGGCCACAGGTGCCGGCCGGGCGTCGACGATGGCAGCGGGCGTGTCCAGCGTGCGGGCTGATACAACCGGGCGGGATGGGACGACGATCGGAACGGCAGGGCGCCGACGACGACGCCGGGGGCGTCGACGCCGGCGCTCTGCGCGAGCAGGTGTTGCACGCGGGAGGAAAGGTCGGCGCTCTGCGCGGCGGTCACAACCCGGCGAAGGCCCTGGGCGACGTGCACCTCGCGCGCCGACGCCAGAATGAAAGGGTACGCCGCGACTTCCGACATTGACGCCTGACAGAGAAGCGCCGGCGGGACAGGCGTGCGCCTGTCCCGCCGGCTGCGAGAAGAGCCGCTCGCGCGGCGACTACCGGCGCACGACGATGCGCGCGACGGTGTCGCCGCCTTCGTCGACCGGCGCGGGGGCTGCGGGCGCAGCCGGTGCCGCGGGCGCCGCGGCCGGTGCCGGCGGAGCGCCGGCACCTTCGCGGCCCCCGCGGCCGCCCGCGCCTTCACCGCCAGCGCGGCCCCCGCGGCCTGCGCCGCCGCGGCCGGCCGGCCGCGCCTTGAACGTGACGTACACGTCGCCCGTGCGCGAGTCGATCGCCACGGTGTTGGGCATCGTGCCCGCCGTGAGATTGGTGACCACCTCGAGCGTGTTCGTGTTGATGGCGGTCACCGTACCGGCCTGACGGTTGGCCACATAGAGCAGGTTGCGCGGCGCGTCGAGGCCGACGCCGAGCGCGCCCGCACCGGCTGGAATCGTCTTCTGCACGTTCCAGGTCTTCGTGTCGAGCACGGTCACGTCACCCGACTGCTGATGACCGGCGAACAGACGGCCCGTGGCCGCGTCGTACGCCAGGTGCGTCGTGCCCTGGCCGCCCGACGGATGACGTCCCACCACCTCGCGCGTGGCGAGATTGACCTCGATGACCTGATGGTCGCCGATGCTGCCGACGAACAGGCGGTTGCCGGCCTTGTCGAGCGCCAGGCCCGTCGACCGCGCACCCACGTTTTCGATCTGGTGCTTCAGCGTGTTGGTGGCACCGTCGATGATCCACACGCGGCTCGGGCTGCCCGGAATCGAGATGTAGACCAGGTTGGCATCCTCGTCGACGAGCAGGCGGAAACCGTGCACGCCGCCGCCGTTGGGATCGGTGATGACCGACAGCACCTTGCCCGTCTTCGCATCGATGGCCGTGATGTTGTTCGAGCGCGTGTTGGTCGTGTAGAGCGTCTGCGTCCGGTTGTTGAACGCGATGCCGTAGGCCGGATGGGCCTCCATGTCAATCGAGCTCTTCACCGCGAGCGTCTGCGGATCGAGCACGAAAATCTTGCGATTGTCGGCCGCCGTCGACGCGACGTAGATCGAATTCGTGCTCTCGCCCACGGCAACCTCGTAGAGGCCGCCGCCCACTTTTTCCAGCTTGTCTACCACGGGTGTCCCCACGGCCTGGGCCGACAGGGCAACGGCTGCCGACAGGACGGCCGCTCCCACCAGTGCCGGCGCAACGGCCGACGTTCCAACGAATGTCTTCAACGCTCTCATGTGCAATGCCCCCGGGATACAGAAAAAACGGATCAACGCAGTTCGGTCCAGAGCGGTCCCTCGATCGGGACGGCCAGGAAGCGGGTATTCAGTTCGCGCAGCGTGGCTGCCGGATCGAGCGAGGCGAAGAGCTGGGGATGAATCCAGCGCGCCAGCGATTCGACGGCAAGGATGTCGAGCGGCGAATTGAGCAACTGGTGCGACAGGCCGTACACGCGGCCGGCCTTCACGGCCGTGAGCAGCGAGAGGCCGGTTCGCGCGGTCATCGCCTGGAGCGACTGCCGTGACCGGGTCTCGTTGTAGCCCGGGCCCACCACGTAGCCGCCCGGCTTCTCGAGGTGCGGCCCGCCCGTCAGGATGTAGACGGCCGGATCCTGCGCGACCACGTACTCGACGTTGAGCCGCCCCGTGGCGCCTGGCAGTACGTCGGCGCCGATGTTGTGGCCGCCGGTGAACGTGATGTAGTCGCCGATGTTGCCCTTGCCGGGCGAGTTGCAGCAGGCGGTGAGCCCGGCATGCGCCTCGAGGAACACCTTCGGTGTCGCACCCGTGCGCGTTTTCAACGCCTCGGTGAT
>CAZVHY010000127.1:0-1874 GCA_964627115.1 uncultured Solibacteraceae bacterium
CAAGCAGCCAGATCACGATACCGAACGCAACGAGCGACAGGGCGGCGTGTTCGGCCACGATCACCGGAAGCGGCACCTGCGACGCAATGACGCCCGCAATGACGATGCCGATGAGCGCCTCACCGGCAATCAGGCCGGATCCGAACAGCAGGCCGGAGTCACGCGCCGGCTCCGCATCGTCGCCCGACGCGCTGCGGCGCGGGCCGAACCACGTGCTGACGAGGCCACCAATGAGGATGGGCACGGCCAGCGAGAACGGCAGATACATGCCGACCGCAATCGGCATGACGTGCGCGCGGAAGCGGCTGCGCGACCTGACGAGCATGCGGTCGACCACGAGCAGCCCCAGGCCAATGGCTGCGCCGAGGATCATCATGTTCCACGGCAGCGTGCCGTTGCCGAAGAAGCCCGACGTGAGGCTGGCGAACAGTGCCGCCTGCGGCGCGCGGAGGCTGCCCGGCTCTCCAGTGCCGATGCCGTACGCATGGTGCAGCAGCGTCAGGATGGGTGCGAAGCACAGGGCCGGCAGCACGGTCGCGACGATCGACGCGGCCTGCTGGCGCGCTGGCGTGGCGCCGACGAGCAGGCCGGTCTTCAGGTCCTGCGCCATGTCGCCCGACGCGCACGTCGCGCAGCAGACGACGCCGGCAATGCCAAGCGTGGCGAGCACGGCGGAATCACCCGACACGCCGAGACCGAGCATCACCGCCGCTGAGAACAGCAGCGCGACGATCGTCATGCCAGACACCGGCGAGTTCGACGACCCGACGAGCCCGGCGATGTACGTGGCCACGGCCACGAGCAGAAACGAGGCGACGACCATCAGCACGGTCGCCAGCATCGCAATTCCCGTGTCCCCCACCAGCGCCCGATAGAACCCCATCGTCACGATCGTCGTGAGGATGAAGAGCACACCGAGCGTGCCGAGGCCGAGGTTGCGTTCGGTGCGGCGCGTGGCCTCGCCGGTCGACGACAGGCCACGGCTCACGTCGCCGAGACTGCGGACGCCGCTGACGATGCCGTGTCGCACGCTCCAGAACGAGGCAAGGCCGCCGACGACCATGGCGCCCACGCCGATGTAGCGCACGTTCGCACTCCAGAGACGCCACGCCGCGTCGAGCGCCGACTCGTCGGCCAGCGGCGCGCCGAGCCACGGCAGCGCGAGCAGCCAGCCAATCGTTCCGCCCGCGAACACGAGAATCGCAATCTCGAGACGCACGATGTAGCCAACCGCCACCAGGGCCGCGCTCATGTCCGCGCCGCCGTACAGCACGGATCGACCAAGACCAACCGCGCCTTCCACCGTGGGCTGCACGAGCCGCACGCCGCTCACCAGCACCTTGAACAGGCCGCCGGTGAGAATGCCGAGGCCAATGAGGCGCGCCCCCTGCCCGCCGGTTTCGCCGACCTTCAGCACCTCGGCGCACGCCGTGCCCTCGGGATAGATGAGGTCGGGCCGATCGACGACGAGCGCGCGGCGCATCGGCACCATGAAGACAATGCCGAGCAGGCCGCCGAGCAGCACGATCAATGTGGTGGGCCAGAACTGGAAGTCCTGCCACGCCCCGACGAGCAGCAGCGCGGGCACCGTGAAGATCACGCCCGCGGCCAGCGCCTCCCCCGTCGACGCCATCGTCTGCACGATGTTGTTCTCGAGGATCGACGAGCGGCCGAGCACGACGCGCAGCACCGTCATGCTGATGACGGCCGCCGGAATCGCCGCGGCCACCGTCATCCCGGCGTAGAGCCCGAGATACACATTGGCCGCGCCCATGACAACGCTGAGCAGTCCACCAAGGCCGATGGCGACCCAGGTCAGTTCGGGCGGCGACTGTTCGGGCGGGACGACCGGGGCTGGGTGCGGCATGGGGGAA
>CAZVHY010000127.1:1974-7546 GCA_964627115.1 uncultured Solibacteraceae bacterium
ATACCGCCCCGCGTCGAATTTCTTCGACGTGCTCGCGAATGACATCGACCGGATGGTGCCGTACACGGGTCTCGACGGCCAGGGCCGATCGTGTTTGCCGCCGATGGCCCAGGCGATGTTGGTGTAACCGTTCGGATCGCGACCGTCGAGTTCGTAGCGGTCGTTGAGCGCAACGGCGGTGGCGAACGCCTGCTCGGGCGTCGGGCTCCACTCCAGAATTTTCTTCGCCCAGTACATACGCACGTACCCGTGCATCCAGCCGGTCTCGACCATCTGCCGCTGCGCGGCGTTCCAGAGCGGATCGTGCGTGGCCGCCGCCTCGAACGCCTCGGGCGCGTAGAGGTATGAGCGCGCGTCGGGCGCGTGCCGACGCAGCGTCTGCCTCGCCCACGGCTCGCAACCGTCGAGGCGATCGTACGCGTCGTTGTAACGCACGAAGTTCACGGCCAGCTCGCGGCGCACGATGAGCTGCTCCAGAAATGCGGCGATAGACGCAGGCTCGGCGCCGGAATCGCGAACCGCCAGCGCGACCTCGCGTGGTCCGATGTGACCGAAGTGCAGGTACGGCGACAGGCGGCTGGTGCCGTCGATCTCGGGATGATTGCGCGCCGTGTCGTAGGCGTCGAGCAGATCGCCGACGAACCGCCGGAGCTGTCGCCGCGCTTCACTCGTTCCGCCGCGGATCGCATCGATTGCGCCGACGCTGCGATCGATCGGCAGGTTGTCGATCAGACTGACGCCGGGTGTCGCCGACGCCACGGGCCGCGCGGGCTGCCAGACAACGTCGGCCTGCGGATCCTTGGACGCAACCAGCCACTCATCGAGCTGACGATGGAGGCGCGGCCGGATCGTGCGCGCGGCGTATTGCTGGGTGTCGATGAGCGACGAGGGCACGACGACATCGGCGTCGACCGTCCAGAACGGCACACGCACGTCCGCGGCAACCGTGTCGCGCCAGCCTTCGGCCTGCCGCAGCGGGTTCTCGTCGCCGACGAGGAGCGCTGGCCGGACGTCATCGAGAAACGGGAGCAGCCGGTGCTGCGGATACGCGCGGAGCACGAACCCCACGCGCCGCCGCGCGAGACCATCGGCGATGTCCGCGAGCCCGTCGGCGAGAAACCGGTAGTGACGAAGATTGCCGCCGGCCACGAACGGATTGATCCCGAAGAAGACCACCACGGGTTTGCGAAGGCGATTGCCCGCGTCGATCGCGACGTCGAGCGCCGGGTTGTCCCACGCGCGCTGCGCCCGCTGCATCCAGTAGACGACGGCGGTGCCATCGGGATCGGGCGGACCGTCGACGCGGATGTGGACGCGGGGAGAGGGCATGGTGGACGGGATGTTCAAGCCAGAAGTTGGAAGACAGAAGCCAGAAGTTCGGACAAGTTTGACGTTAGAACTTCGAAGTTAGAACTTATCCGTCCAGGGCCGACACAGGGGTCGGCCCCTACATACAGATTTTCCACAACACGCGGAACGAATCGTCGAAGAGCCGGCAGGTCATCGGCAGCTCGCGCGCCAGCATTGCGTCGATCGCCGACAGGTCGTCGTCGCCAAGCGCGCGCTTGTCGAGCAGGATCGCGTCGAACCCCATCGCGGCCGCGCCTGCGGCCAGTCCTTCCTCGCGATGATCGTTGACGAGCCGCGTGAGCTCGCGGAACTCGCGCTGCCGGTTCGACAGGCCGTAGCTCCAGCGCACAGGACTGCCCGCGCGGCTCAGGATGTGCGGCAACTCGAAGCGATAGGGATCGATGCCGCGGATCGGCGGCACCTCCGGCCATGCGGCGAGCGGCAGCTGCAGGACGGTGGTCACGCCGGTTTCCCTCACGCGATGGAGCAGGTGTTCGATCGACTGCCGGCCCGCCTGCGCACGGTCGTTGGCGAGAAACGCCTGCTGCTTCGTGTGCAGGAATCCGGCCGCCGGCCACGCGGAGGCAAGAAGCACCGCCGCGAGGCCGCACGCCCACCACCAGCGATGCCGTCGGGCGCCTCCTGCCCGCGCGCCTTCAATGGCAGACGTCAGCACCACGATCGCGAAGAACGCGAGAAACGGGGTGACGCGATTCTGCGCGCGAATGGCCGGTGTCACCCACTCGTTGAACCACGCGCCAAGTCCGCCGCGCACGGAAAACGCAACCGCGGCGACGACGCCGATGGCGCTGATGATGACGAGGGCCGCGCGGCGCTCGTCGATACGCCGCCGGCGTGCGGCGATCGCGGCGATGATCGCGAGCAGCGGCGATGCGAACACGACCGTGGTCAGCGCCGGCCCCGGCCACTCGCCCCACGTGCCTTCCCACCCGAGCCGCGCCATGCCCGCCACCACACCTTCCGGCGCCGACGGCCACGACGAGAACGTCGTCGTCGCATCGGCGAGCACCAGTCCGTAGCGGTGCTGATCGGATGCGCGACGCTCGGTGAGCGACACGCGTCCGGCGGCCGCGTCCACCAGTCCCGTGCCGGGACCGGTGGCCAGCAGGACGCACACGACGGCCATGCACGCGAACGCCGCGTGCGCCATCGGCGCGATCGTGCGGCGCCACACACAGGCGGCGAGCGCGAAGACGCTCACGAAGAACGCGGTGAAGAACGCGTAGTACAAACCAGACGTGCCGACCACGGCGATGAGCCACCACGACAGTGGATCCCGCCACGGCGCCTCACGAGCGTGCCGTGACGATACGAGATCGGGCCACGCGGTCCGCACCGCGAGCAGCACCCCGATCGGCACGCTGAACGGAATGGCGAGCATGTCGTGCATCGCCGACCGCACGGCCACGTACGGGGTGATCACGAACGCGACGCCGCCGATCCACGCCAGGTCCGTGCCGATACCGAGGCGTCGCAAGCTCCAGTACGCCGCGCCGAACAGCAGCACGATCCCGGCGCCGTAGAAGACGTACACCACGAGCGGCGCGCGCTCCACCACGCGCGCCGTCAGCCACATGATCGACTTCTGCGCGAAGTAGAACGTGGCGTGGTACATCGCGTCGCGTGTGCCGGGAAACCCGAGCCGGTCGTTCCAGCGGAAGCCGTTGCCGTCGATGTAACTCCGCGCGTTGCCGAGCGTCAGCAGGTGATCGCCGTGAAACGACAGCGGCTCGGTGGGGATGAGGCCGAACCAGCCGGTCAGTGCGAGCGAGAGCACGGCACCGGCCGCGACCACGGCTGCGCGCGTCAGGCGCGGCGTCATCGCGACAGCGGCCTCGTCTTCGCCCGCATCGGACGGGCGATACACAGCACCGACGTACCGGGCACGCCGCGCGGAAGCATCCGTGCCTCGGCGGCGAGCAGCCGGCCGGCCAGCGCGTGAAGCGTGGCGCGGGCCGGCGGTGTCACCGATCGTGCGCGATGACGGCTCAGCCAGGCGAAGGGATAGAGGAGGCGGAACAGATAGCGGACGTCCGACGCCACGCAACCGGCCTGTTCGACGACGGCGCGCAGGCCGTCGATCGAGAAACGCTGCTGGTGACCGGCGCGCCGATCGAGCTCGGACCAGAGCTCCTGCCGTGCCGGCACGGTGATGACCACCGCTCGCAGTCGAGGTAGCGCCTCGACCACGCGTGCGAGCAGCGCAACGGGATCGGCGGCATGTTCGAGCACGTCGAGCATCAGCGCCACATCGACGCGTGCGCGTATGTCGGGCGGGACCGCGTCGAGCTCCGTCCTGCCGAACAGTCGGCCTGCCAGTGCTGCGTCCGCCGGCACGTCACCAGGGTCGCAGCCCACGCAGTCGTAGCCGAGATGGCCGAGCGCCTTCACGTACGCGCCCGGGCCGCAGCCAACGTCCATCACCGTCCCGGTCACGTCGAGCGAAGCCAGCTGGCCGGCCACGATGCGCAGGCGCGCCTGATGCCAGAAATGGCGCTCGTATCCACGCGCGAACGCGCGCGAGTAGTCGGTAAGCTCGTAGGCGCTCTCGACGGCCACGATATTCTCTAGCCCGCTGCCATGCTCATGACCGCCCCCGGCTCCCCAGTCCTCGTCACCGGCGGTGCCGGTTTCCTTGGCGCGCGCCTCGTCCATCGGCTCGTGGCGCTGGGCGCCGACGTGCACCTCGTCGTCCGACCGTCCACGCACCTGACACGGATCGAGGGCGTCGTCGATCGCCTGACACTGCACACGAGCGACCTGACCGACGCCGCATCGGTCGCGAGCACCGTCGCCGCCGTCGGGCCGCGCACAGTGTTTCACATCGCGGCAACCGGTGCGTATGGCGGTGACCACGCGGCGCTCTTCCGCGACAACGTGCTGGCCACGTTCCATGTGCTGCAGGCAGCCTCGACGCTGGCCGGCTGCCGCGTCATCCACACGGCGAGTTCACTCGAACCCGGTCCGCGCCTCGTCCCGATTCGCGAAGACGACCCGTTCGCCCCGGTCGTGCCGTACGGCGCGGCCAAGGCCGCGGCCACGCTCCTTGCGCAGCAGGCCGCCGCCAGGGGCCAGCGTGTCGTCATGCTGCGACCGTTTGCCATCTACGGTCCCGGCGAACCCGACACGCGACTGATCCCGACGGCCATCCGCGCCGCACTCACGGGCCGTCCGCTGCCGCTGACCGCTCACACGGCCACGCGCGACTTCGTCTTCGTCGAGGACGTGGTCGACGCGTACATCGCGGCGGCGGCCACCGAGGACATCGATGGCGAGCTCATCAACGTGGCGACGGGCCAGGCGACCTCGAACGCGGACGTCGTGCAACTGGTCGCGCGCATCGTCGGACGGCCGATTGCGATCTCGGCCGATCCCTATCCACCGAAGTCCACCGACACGCCGCTCTGGTGTGCCGACGTCAGCAAGGCGCGCCGCGTGCTGGGCTGGCAGGCCGCACACACGCTCGAACAGGGCTTGGCGGCAACGGTCGCGCATCACACCGCACGCGCCACGTCATGACTGATGCCGGCGCGCCCGACCTGAGCGTGATCGTGCCGGTGTACAGGAACGCCGACACGGTGGACGCTCTCGCGCATCAGGTCTTCGACATCGCGCGTGACCTCGACATCCGTTGCGAGATCGTCTTCGTCAACGACGCGAGTCCCGACGCCTCTCTCGATCGCCTGACGCGACTCGCCGCCAGCCACACGTCCGTCGTCGTCATCGACCTGCCGCACAACGTCGGTCAACACGCGGCCGTGATCCACGGTCTCGCGCGAGCGCGCGGCCGGGCCTGCGCCATCATGGACGCCGACCTGCAGGACCGCCCCGCGTCACTGGCCACGCTGTGGCGCGCACGATCGGCCGAGGGGGGTGTCGTCTTCGGCGGTCGCACGGGACGATACGAAGACGCGGGGCGTCACCTGACGTCGCGTCTCTTCAAGACCGCGCTGCACCTGATGACCGGCGTGCCACGCGACGCGGGCATTTTCCTGCTGATGGAGCGCGACGTGGCGGATGCGCTGGTGACGTTCCCGACCCGCACGCCGTGGATTCAGTCGATGATTGGCGTGCTCGGTGTGCCGATGCGGTCGATCCCGGTCGAACGCGACGAACGCGCTGCCGGGCACTCGAGCTACAGCGCCTTCGGCCGCATGAGAACCGCGGCCCGCGGCATCTGGTGCGTGCTCGAGTACCGCAT
>CAZVHY010000127.1:7646-10043 GCA_964627115.1 uncultured Solibacteraceae bacterium
GCCGCATCGCGTTTGAACGACCGGCGTGCGAACGCGACGTCCGTTTCGAGCCTCGCCATCTCGCCGAGCAGCGTGCGGCAAGGCACGGGCGATCCGCCATCGATCACGGTGACGCCGCCGATGCCGAAGCGTGTCGTCGCGAAGATCTCCCGGAGTCGATCCGCCGTGCCGTCCGCAAACGGACGGAACACATTGCCTTCTCGACGCGCCACGGCAAGATCGAGCAGGCCGACATAGACGAAGTCGACCGGCGCGCGCGCAATCTCGTCCGCGTTGGCGCACGCGGCCACGGTTTCAACCATGATGCCCACGCGGGCGCGTCCGCCGACAAGGCTGGCGACGCGCGTCACCTCGTGCGGCGACTCGACCATGGGCACGAGCAGATCCGTGGCGCCGTGTTCCAGGGCCACCTCTACTTCCCGCGCGGTGTCGGGCCCGACCGGGTTGATGCGACACACCACGCGCGGCCCTGTCACCGCCGCGATGCGTGCGAGGTCCGCGGCCGTGTCGGGCACGCCGTCGTCTCCCACGGTGCGCTCACCGTTGCCGCGCGCTTCCCAGTCGACGACGAATCCGGCGAGGCCGGCCACGGCCGCGCGTTGCGCGAGCGGGACGTCGACGGTGAACAGCAGCACGTCAAGCGCCACGATGAGCCGTCACGATCTGAAACGCCCGGGTCGCGCCAGGCAGCGGGAGTGCGTCGAGCGCCGCGTCGATCCGGCGGCCGGCCGACACGTTGTACAGCTGCGGCGGGAAGAACCCGTAGTACGAGAACTGGACCGCGTCGAATCCCGCGGCCGCCATCGCGGGCTCGAGTTTCGATCGCCGCATGTCGCGCACGCCCTTCTCGACCGACCACTTCATGCGCGGTGACAGCAGAATCTGCAGATAGAACGGCAGGTAGAACGCGTTCGGCTCGCAGAAGGCGACCAGGCCGCCAGGCTTCAGGACGTGCGCAAAGCGCGCGAACGCCGCGGCCAGGTCCGGCAGGTGGTGGAGCATGAAGAACCCGATGACCGCGTCGTACGGTCGATCCGGATCGGGCAGCCCCTCGGCGCCGGCCACGAAGGATTCGATGTGCGGGAAGTCGCGCTGGAGCGACGCGATCTGTCCGGGTGAGATGTCGGTGGCCACGACATCGAAGCCCGAGTCGTCGAGCATGCGGGTGAAGCGCCCCATGCCCGCGCCAATCTCGAGAACGCGCGCGCCAGGTGTCAACCCCGCGCCCTCGATCAGCCGCTGAAAGTGCCGGCGGCTGTACGCCGTCTCTGTCGGCACCATCGTCGGCTGGTCGGCGCTCTCGAAGTACGCGCGCTGACCGTCGTGATGATGCAGGTGGGGAGCCCCCTTCATCGGCTGCAAATCATAGCGTAGGGGCGGGCCTTGTGCCCGCCCACGTCGTCCCGGTGGGCCGACACAAGGTCGGCCCCTACTCGAGTTCTTTAATCCCCAGATTTCTCCATCTCCAGAACCCGCCCGGCTGCCAGCGCGGTGTGCCGCCGTGGATCTGGAGCGCGATGGGTCCCTCGACCATGCCGCCCACCGCGTGGTTTGCCGAGTCGACGGCGTCGGTGATCAACTGGCCGTTGATCCAGACCGTGGCGCGCGGCACGTCACCGGTGACGCGCAGGCGAACCGTGTTCCAGTTCTCGCGCTTCCAGGCCGCCATGCCGGGATCGTTCGTCGGGCCGCCAGGCGGTGGCGCCGGCGCAACCGCCGCACCCGGCACCGTCGTGGCCGCCACCGTCCCCTGAATGCCGCCTTCGCCGATCATGCGTCCCATGCTGCCGCCGGGCAGGTAGTCGAGCGTGATCTGATAGGCCACACCCTCGGGCGTGGTTCTGAAAAGGATGCCGCTGTCGTTGCCCCAGTCGGGCTTCACTTCCATGTAGAACTCGAAGTGGCGATACCGCCGCTCGGTCAAGAGCAGTCCTCCGCCACCAAGCGGACGCTGCGTGCCGAGAATCATCCCGTGCGCCACGTGGAAGTCCGGCGTCACACCGTGACGCGCGGTCGAGCTGATGCGCCACCCGGTGAGGTCGCGACCATTGAATAAAGGAGTGAACCCATCGGGCAGTTCCGGCGCTGGTGGCTCGGCGACGAGCTTCCGGTAGTCGGGCACCGGGCGCAGTCCCGGCTCCAGTGTGACCTGGGGTACCTCGGGCGGCGTCGGAGCCGTCCCCTGCGCCGCAATTGCCGACATCGCTCCCACCACCACCGCCAACGACAGCGCCGCCATCGTCTTCTTCTTTGTCGTCATGGATATCTCCGAGGCGCGCGATCTTACAACCTTCCATCTTTGATTCAGTGGCGTGGGGCCCCACCCCCACGCTATGGGAGCTGAACTGACGCCGAGCCCTCGCCGCTCGTGCTACGCACTCGGGTTCGGGCTGTCGC
>CAZVHY010000128.1:0-6435 GCA_964627115.1 uncultured Solibacteraceae bacterium
ATCGCGGCCGGTTGGTAGAGCTGGCCCAGTTCCTCGCCGAGTGTCGTGAGGCCGGCCACCAGACCGGCGCGATTCTCGAATCGGGCCCAGGCTGGCTCCTGATTCGACGCCGGCACCGGCGACGGCAGTGGGCGGAGGAAACCGGCCTGCGCCAGCATCGGCTCGATGGCCACGAGTGACGTCGCGTCGACGGCCGTCGCCGCGCACGCCGTCGAATCGCACTCGAGCGCATCCCAGTCGGCTGCCGGTACGGCCACGCTGCCTGGTGCGAGCACGCGAGCCATGATTGCCCACGGGTCAGCTGAGCCCTGAGCCCTCGCGAGCAGGATCGGATCGGCGGCGGCATCGTTCAGTGCGGTCGCGGGCACGACGTGGAGGACGCGTCCCAGGAAGCGCAGCACATCGTCGCCCGCCGACGCGCTGCCGCCGGCCGGTGGCAGCGGCGGCACCGACGACAGGAGCGGCAGCGTCGCGCCGGTATCGATCACCGCGTCGAGCACGTCGGACAACGCCATCTGGAAGTCGCTGCGGACCTGCAACGACAGCGGAATCGATCCCTGCCACGGGCCGCCGGGACGATGCGCCCCGAGCATGACGAATGACAGCGGCGGTACGCTCGTGTGCCAGCCGAGCGGGGGATTCGGCCCGGCCACACCGAGAATGCCGGCCAGTGCCTGCGCCCGCATCTCGGGCTGCTTCAGCTTGTCCAGATAGTTGAGGTACCCGCCGATCTCCGTGATGTTGCGCGGCGGCGGCACGCGCGATCCGGTGACATCGCCCTGCAGCGCGAGTCTGCGCAGCAGGATGGCCTGGGCCTGCATGGCCTCGGTGGTGTTCGCGGCCTTGACGATGTCGACGAGCGCATTGAGACCTTCGTTGATTGCCGGGTCTTCGACCAGAGTTTCGTCTGCCATGACGTGAGTCCTTCCTTGTCGTGACGGCGTTGCGCGCCGCGGGTGTTCGAGCGGCAGGGCAGGGCTCGAGCCCCACCCGCCAGGTCAGCAGCTACTCGTCGCCGCCGCCGCCATCGTCATCGCCGCCGTCACCGTCGGCGGGCTTCTCCTCTTTCGGCTTCTCTTCCTTCTTCTTGTCGTCCTTCTTCGGCTCGTCAGCCTTGGTGCCGAAGACCGCCTGCGCCGCACTCGTGCCGGCGGTGGGATTGCCGGCCTTCATGCCACCGATGATGTTGCCGACGATGGCCAGGGCCTCGGCGCTCAGTTGCTTGGTTGTCTCGAGTGCGTTCGTGCGTGCCTGGTCGGCCACCTTCTGATCTCCGAGGATGAGTGAGCCGAGCGTGCCGGCGTTGGTGAGCGCACCGATGTCGAAGCCCTTCTGTGCGAGGACGGCGGCGCCAAGTGCCTGCGCCAGCGCGCCATCGGCTCCGGGCGCGACCGGGTTCGCGTTGATGTTGTTGATGAGTGGCGCGATACCCGTCAGGTCGCTCGGCGCGCGCAGCGCGGGTGTCACCTGCTTGTCGGTGGGCAGCGTCACGTCCGCGATCGTGGGCGCGGTGTCCGACGGTGAGTCCTGCCAGTTCCAGAAGCGGGTGAGATCGATCTTCTCTGCCGACGGGCAGTGTCCGAGCACGGCTTCGCCGAGGACGCCTCGCGTCGGCAGCGCGACCACCGAGACCGGCGGTGAAAACGCCGCCTTGTGGAATTCGGTCAGCGCATCCTGCACGTCCGCGTTCGAGATGTCGAGGTCGTCGACCACGCCTTTCGGGATGTTGAACGGCATGATCATCGAGTTGCCGTAGAAGCCGAGCACGCGGTTCTCGATGCAGTTCAAGAGCGGGATGTTCTGCGTTTCGTCCTCGATGCCGCCGGGCGGCACGCCGATGGTGTAGCCCTCGAGCATGACGACTCGCTCTTCGGGCGAGAGCGACTGCCAGAGCGCCTTCGAGTACCGCAGCGTGTTGTTCACCACGTGCTGCAGCATGCGTTCGATCTCGAGCAACTGGGTGTAACGCAGCACCGGACCGACCTGCATGGCCGGAATTGGCAGGCCCGACGCGGGCAATTCGTGGCGGTCGTTCAGATACGCCTGCGCGAGCGTTTCCGACGCGCCCTGTCCGACTTCGTGGATGCTCGCGTTGAAGTTGCGCACTTCGGGTCCGCCGATCAGCCGTTCGAGCTCCTGCGGCGTAAGTGACACGGACCCGTTGGTGAGGGCGCCGGGAGCACTGTCGGCGCTCACGGCGATCTGCAGGAAGCTCCACGCCTGGAACGTCGGATTCACGAGCTGGTAGTCGAAGCGCTGGAAGCGCCGCGTGACCTCGAAGCCAATCACGTCGTTGCGCGGCAGCGACTGCGGCAGTGCCAGATCACCGGTGAGTGTGCGCAGTGCGCCGCCGCGCCGGTTGCGCAATTCACCGATCAGGCCGTCCCGCGTCGCGAAGGCTTCGTCGGGACTGCCGAGCGCGCCGGGAATTTCGGGAATCGCGCCGCCCAGTTCGACTGGACCGATGCGCGATCCGCGCCGCGTCACGGCCGAGACGTAGATCTGCTCGAACGGCAGGAACGTGCCTTCGAGGCTGAAGTGGATCACGTCCTGCGCGGCCCCGCCCGAGGGCTCGAACGACGCCGTGGGATCCGCGGCGAACTGGCGCAGCAGGTTCAGGCCGTGGACGTACTTGCGTGGCAGCCGGCGCTCCAGCACGTCGGCGTGCTTGAGGATGAGCGAGTACCGCGTCAGGATCTCGGACCGCTGGTCGACGCTCGCCGTGGTGGCAAGCGTGAGCGCCTGGCCCACCGGCAGGAAGCGGACGACCTGCAGCGGCACGAGGCACACGAGCGTCGCACCTTCCACCGCGCTCGTCACCTCGAACAGCCGCATCACCTCCCAGTACTGCATCGTCAGCGCGCGCGTGTGGTTGTGGTTCGTGATCGTCTTGGTCGTCACCTCGGCCGATTCGAACGACGAGGCGAGGCGCATGGCCGTGCGCGCGAGGCGGCGTCGTGCCGACGCCTGACGTTCGACCGACGTGTGGACGTCCTGCGACGAAGCCGCCGCCGTGTCGCGATGTCCCTGCATCCACGACGATGAGCTGCCCGAGGAGCTCGATCCGCCGCCACCGGCCGAGAAGATGATGATGCTGCCGCCGACGCCCCAGTTCGACGAGCTGCTCTCGAACTCGCTGCCGCCGGAGGCCGACTCGTTGAAGGCCGACCGGAACACCGCTTCGGTCGACGCGTCCGTCTCCTGGGTGAAGCGCTGTTCTTCTTCGGCCGAGAGCGTCTCGCTCTCGCGGACGATTGTCGTTTCACGCCGCTCGAAGATGGCGACGCGCTGCTGTTCACCGGGTGCGAGCGGCAGCGAGTAGACGAGATCGCCGAGGCTCAGGCCCTTCGGCGTCCATCGCTGCGCCATGCGGAGCACGTAGCCGAGGCCGAGCGTGGCGGCCATCGGCACGGTCTCACCGGGTTGTACGAACGTGCCGTTGCCGACGCCGACGAGCTGGTCGCGGAAGCCATCGACGCTGATCGGCTGGTCCACCGGCACGCGATCGACGTAGGTGATCGGCAGGCCGTTCATGTTGAAGCCGGAGGTGAAGTAGCCCGGAATCGGAATGGTGGCGTTCGTGCCGGGAACCGGGAACCGGAACGTCGGGATGGCGATGCTCGTGCGCGGCTCGACCAGGCGGATGAAGACGCTGTAGCGGAAGCGATCGAACGACGCGTTGCTGCGATAGATCGACTGGCACGTGCCGCATTCGCCGATCGTGAGGTCGGGATAGTCGGCCACGACCGGCGGCTGCTCGCCTTCCGTATCGTCGTTGCCGGGCGGCAGCAGATCGATGAGGCTCGCGATGATGCTCTGCGGCAGAGGCGTCAGCGCGGTGGTGAGCCGCACGTCGCCGATGAGCCCGTTCGCGGCGACGTCGGCCGGCGAGATCGCGACGTCCGTTCGGCCATTGCTGCCGCGGATGAGCAGGCGCAGGCCGTCGGACGGAAACGGCGTGCGCGCCGGCACGGACAGCCGGAACATGCCGTCGTTGTCGGTGAACGCGCTGGCGCGGTGTCGGCGCGTCGGACTGCTGATGTCGAGTTCCACCTGCAGGCGTTCGGCGGATGTACCGTTCGGCTGGCGCAGATGACCGACGAGCCGCTGCGGCACGAACCGCACCGGCGCGACCAGATCGCGAATGGTGGCGACCTGATCTTTCAGCTCGCCGAGCTCCACGCGGAACTGCGTGGCGGCGTGGGCGCGGCTGAGCATCACGGCATCGGCGTCGAGGATGTCGTTCGCGCTGAGCACGTCGAGCGTGGCGAGCACGCGTCGTTCGCCGGCCAGCGCCGTGACAGCGCGTTCGCGCACGGGCTCGGATACGGGCGTCGGTGTCGGCGTCTCTCCGGTGGGACGAGGACGGGCGGTAATGGGTCGCAGGGCGATCCGGGTGGGTTCGGGCACGGCTCCTCCAGCACGACGACGCGGCTGCGTCGTCGCCAATGCGCCTGACGTGTCGGTGATGGTTGGGGAGGTACCACGCACCAGCCGGATTGGGGTCGCACGCCCCTCGGCAGAGAGTTGGTGTGTTGCGGCGAGGGAGCGTTTCCGCGGGCAGCGCGGCGGCGCGGCGGCGCGGAGCGCATTCGATGGAGCCCCGGGTCTTCAGACCCGGGGAGACTTCGGACGTTTGTGTCGGTGACCTGACACACATGTCGCTGGACGACGCGCGCGGCGTGACTACACTTTGAACGGAAGATGACGCGCCGCTGTCTGGTCTCGCTGCTTCTCGCTTCCATCACGTTCACCGCCTGCGCGCCGAGGCCGATCGTCACGGAGGACGCGCGCTACTCCGGGACGTATGCCGGGGGCTGGCGCTTCAGCGAACTGCGCGAGGTGAGTACGGGCGCCGTGGCGATGGTCGCGAGCAACAGCGACCTCGCGTCCGCGGCTGGCGTCGAGATTCTTCGCGCGGGTGGCAATGCCGTTGACGCCGCAGTGGCCGTCGGCTTCGCGCTGGCCGTCACCTATCCGTTTGCCGGCAATATCGGCGGTGGCGGATTCATGACCATCCGCATGGCCGATGGGCGCACCGCGGCGCTCGACTACCGCGAGGTGGCGCCGCTCGCTGCGACGCGGGACATGTATATCGACGAGGCCGGCAAGCTCACCGACAAGAGCCTCGTCGGACATCTGGCATCCGGCGTCCCGGGCGCGGTGGCCGGGATGCACGCGGCGCTCGAACGTTTCGGCGCGATGCCGCTCGCGCAGGTGATGGCGCCCGCGATTCGCCTCGCCGATCAGGGCTTCGTTGTCGACACGGCGCTGTCGACATCACTCGGCAACGCGCAGCAGCGCCTCTGTCGATTCGAGGGATGCGCGACGTTCTTCCCCGGCGGTGCGCCGCCGGCGTCTGGCAGCACGCTTCGCCAGCCGGAGCTCGCTCAGTCGCTGCAACTCATCGCGACGAAGGGTATCGCGGCGTTCTACGACGGTCCGATTGCCGAGGCGATCGTGGCCGAGATGGCGCGCGGCGGCGGCATCATCTCGCGCGAGGATCTCCGCCGCTATGAGCCGCGGTGGCGCGAGCCGGTCATCTCCGACTACCGCGGCCACACACTCATCACCATGCCCCCGGCCTCATCGGGCGGCATCACGATGACGCAGTCGTTCAACATCCTCGAGCAGTTCGCGCCGCTGCCATCGTTCGGCAGCGCGGCCTACATGCACCTGCTCGCCGAGACGTTCCGCCGATCCTTCATGGACCGCAACGCGAAACTCGCCGACGCGGACTTCGTCGACGTCCCGCGCGACGAACTGACGTCGAAGCCGTACGCGAAGCAGCTCGCCGCGCTGATCGATCCGCGCAAGGCGAGCGTCACACCGGCCTTCAAGCCGGCGGGTGAGCCCGATCACACCACGCACTATTCCGTCGTCGATGGGCAGGGCAACGCCGTGGCCACGACCACGACCATCAACGGCGGATACGGATCGGGCGTGTGGATTCCGAATGGCGGCTTCTTCATGAACAACGAGATGGACGACTTCGCCGCGCAGCCCGGGACGCCGAACATGTTCGGGCTCGTGCAGGGCGAGGCGAATGCGATCCAGCCGGGGAAGCGGATGCTGAGTGCGATGTCGCCGACGATCGTGCTCGACCCGACCGGTCAGGTACTGCTCGTGCTCGGGGCCGCGGGCGGGCCCACCATCATCACCGCGACGTCACAGGTGATCCTGAACGTGATCGAGCACCGCATGTCGCTCGTCGACGCCATGCGCGCGCCGCGGATGCACCATCAGGCGCTCCCGGACGAGATTCGCCATGAAGCACAAGGCTTCGACGCCGGCGAACTGCGTCGTCTCGAAGAGATGGGCCACGCGCTCAGGGCGCAGCAGGGGATTGCGAACGTGAACGCGATCATGCGCGTGCCGGGCGGCTGGCACGGCGTTCACGAGCCGCGCAGCAGCGGCGCGGCGATGGGGTATTGA
>CAZVHY010000128.1:6535-9946 GCA_964627115.1 uncultured Solibacteraceae bacterium
ATCGTGTCCAGGATGATGTTGTAGATGTTGCGCACGGCCGCGTGTCCGTACGCTTCGATCGAGAACAACCCGTCGTACTCGAGATTCACGGTCATGAAACGCAGCGCCGTCGCCAGGTCCCAGGCCGGGCTGACGCGTGTGTGAATGCTGCCGACGGTCATCGGGAGCAGGGTGCGGAGCGCGGCGTGCAGCTCGCCCTGATCCTGCGCGGCCACGTTGCCGAGATCGACCGTCGAGTATGTGCCCGAGTTCTTGATCACCTCGGCCAGCAGCACCCACGTCGGTGGCGTCGTCAGAATCGGGCGCGGCGCCGGAGCCGCGCCGCCCGCACGCGTGGGCGCCGGTGCGGCACCGGGTGCGGCGGGCGCGGCTGCGCCTGCCGGCGCTGCAGGCGTTGCCGCAGCACCCGCTCCGGCAGCCGGCGCCTGGCCTCGCGCACCGCCGCGTCCTGGACCGAACACGAGCCGCGTCTCGGCCGAGACCTTGATGCCTTTCGAACGGCCGTACTCGCCCATTTCGCGCAGCGCAGGAATGGCCCAGGCCTTCGTCTCCTCGGTCAGCGGGCCCTGGTTGATCATCACGCGTGGGCAGCCGAGGACGATGGCGTGATCGATCCACTGGCGCGTCATCTCCACGGCCCGTTGCCGGTCGGCGGCATCAGCGGCGGAGATGGTGATCGGTCCGAACTCGAGATTGACGTTCGTCATGCGAGACTTCGATCGCTCGAGCCGTGCACGAAGGTCCTGCAGGTAGCTCCGCTCGGTCGACGCGAGATGTTCGTGCTGGAACTCGATGTTGTGCACGCCGTACTCGTCGGCCAGCATCTCGGGGATGTCAAACACCTCGAGCGTGCGGTTCGGGTTCGCTGGCTGGTTGGGAAGCTTCAGCAGCGGGTTGAAGTCGAGCGTCATGATGGCAATTCGATCCAGCTTCGCCGGATCCGGCTGACGGGCGCGTTGCGCGCGCGTTGTCCGTTCGCCGAGGGCAGCCGCGGCCAGCGTAACCGTGCCGGCCGTGAGAAAGTCGCGTCGATCCATTCCGTATCCTCCGGTGCTCGCGCGTCTGGCGGCGAGCGCGTCATTATCGTCGAGTTCGGCCGAGCTGCTAACCTTTTGCCTCCGGCTGCGTCTTACGTACTTCGGAGCCCTCATGATCATCCGCGACCTGCGTTACGCCGTGCGCTCGCTGTGGCAGTCGAAGGCGTGGACGGCCGTCGTCCTCCTGTCGCTGGCGCTGGGCATCGGCGCCAACACCGCGCTCTTCACGGCGGTGAACGGGCTGCTGCTGCAGTCCGTCGCCGTGCCTGATCCGGACGCGCTCGTGCGCCTCAAGTGGGCGGGCGACAACGACATGGTCCGCAGCTCGAGCGACTACGGATTCTCCGAGCCCGATCAGGGGCGCAACGTGCGCGCCACGGTGTCGTTCGATGTGTTCCGCAACCTTCGCGACGCCAACCAGACGATGGTCGACCTGGCGGCGTCGGCACCCATCGGCCAGTTCAACGTGGTCATCGACGGTGACGCGCAGTTGGCCTCGTCGCTCGCCGTGTCCGGCAGCTACTTCCGCGTGCTCCAGCTCGCGCCGTCACTCGGCCGCCTGCTGGTGGAAGACGACGATGACGCGGCAAGGGCGCCGGTGGCGGTGATCAGCCACGCGTACTGGCAGAGCCGATTCGCTGAAGACCCGGCGGTCGTCGGTCGTGTGGTGTCGATCAACAGGCAGCAGGTGACGATTGTCGGTGTCACGCCGGCATCGTTCTTCGGCACGCAGCGGCTGGGGCAGGCCGCACCGGAAGTGACGGTGCCGCTCGCCTTCGAGGCGCCGTTCCGTGCGGCCGAGCCGCGCCTCACGCAGCCGACCAACTGGTGGCTGCAGCTGCTGGGCCGCGCGAAGCCCGGTATCTCGCACGAGCAGATTCGCGGCAACCTCGAAGGCGTGTTCCACGAGACGGCCCGTGCGGGCATGGCGTCGTACATGGCGTCGCTCACGTCGGAAGAACGCGGCCTGTCGAGGAACCGCCGCGAGACCGAGGCGGTGCCCGATCTCGTCGTGAGCTCGGGCCGGCGCGGCACGTACGACCTGGACACGGGGTCGTCGCGATCCGCCGCGTTCCTGAGTGGTATCGCTCGTCGTGCTGCTGATCGTGTGCGCCAACGTGGCGAACCTGCTGATCGCGCGCGCGACATCGCGTTACCGCGAGATTGCGGTTCGCCTGTCGATGGGCGCGACGCGTGCGCGCCTCGTCAGGCAGTTCCTCACCGAGAGCGTGGTGCTGTCATTGGCCGGCGGCGTGCTGGGCCTCGTCGTGGCGCATTGGGGGCGCACGCTGCTGCCATTCGGCCAGACCGTTCCAACCGACTGGCGCGTGTACGGCTTTGCGGCCGGCCTGAGTCTCGTGACCGGCATCGTGTTCGGACTGCTGCCGGCCTTCAAGGCCACGGACGTCGATCTGGCCGGCGCGATGAAAGCGACCAGCCGCAACGTGGCGCCGGCACGCACGCGCACGGCGCGCGCGCTGCTCGTGGTGCAGGTGGCACTCTCGCTGGTCCTGCTCGTTGGCGCCGGGCTCTTCCTGCGCACGCTCTACAACCTCAATCGCGTGGATGTCGGCTTCAATCCCGACAATCTGCTGATGTTCGGCGTCAATCCGCAGGTCAACGGGTACGACGAGACCCGGTCGGCGGCGCTGTTCCGGGAGATTCGCGAGCGGCTGACGAGCGTGCCTGGCGTGCGCTCGGTGGCGGTGACGCGCCAGTCGCTGCTCTCCGGCGGTACGAGCACGAGCTCGCTCCACGTGCCCGGCCGGCAGGGCGACGCGGCCATCCACATGATGTCCGTGTCTCCGGAGTTCTTCGACACGATGGAGATGCGGCTGCTCGCCGGACGCAGCTTCACCGATCTCGACACGATCGACACACCGAAGGTGGCCGTCATCAACGAGAGCGCCGCGCGTGAGTTCTTCCCTGACCTCAACCCCATCGGGCAGCGGGCCGGCTTCTCGCCTGAACAGAACACGGAGTTCGAAATCGTCGGCGTGATCGCGGACACGAAGTACAACAGCCTGCGCGACGCCGCCCCGCCGACCTTCTATCAGAGCTACCAGCAGTCGCCCGTTCGCGGCGGGCTTGGCGTCATGGTGAAGACGATGGCCGATCCGTCCGCGATGATGCCCACCGTGCGTGCGGCCATGCGCGATATCGACGCCACGCTGCCTCTGGCCAACATGACCACGCAGGACGAGCAGATCGAGCGCCGGGTGGCGCAGGAGCGCCTGTTCGCCAACGCCTACACGCTCTTCGGCGGGCTCGCGCTGCTGCTCGCGTCGATCGGGTTGTTCGGTGTGATGTCGTACAACGTCGCGCGCCGGACGGGCGAGATCGGCATCCGGATGGCGATTGGCGCCCAGCGCGG
>CAZVHY010000129.1:0-1097 GCA_964627115.1 uncultured Solibacteraceae bacterium
TCGTGCACGGCGTCGATGAGGTGGTTCGAGAAGCGGTTGAACGCGATCTCGCCCTTGTAGGCCGCGGCGCGGAACGGGTTGCCCATCACGCCCGAGTCGGTGAACTCGTCGTGTTCGAACGGCATGTTGAAGTACTGGTAGCCCTGGAACTCGAGGTCGGGCATGCCGTCCTTCTTCTTCCAGTTCTTCGTCATGTACTTGGGCGCGTGCGCCTGGTCCATCACCGCGCGGTCCATGCGCACGAGCCGTTCATCGTGGCAGAGGCACTGCGACGTCTCGAGCTCGCCCGCGTGCCAGCCCGGCGTTTCCTCGGTCGGTCCCTCGAGCACGTCCTTCAGCATGCCGAGATACCGCTCGGCGTACGGCTTGTAGTACGCGACCAGCGCGCCGGTTTCCGTGCGCAGCTTGCGCAGCACCGGGTCGACGACCTTTACGTTCGACCCGTGGCCGTTGACGAACACGATCCGGTTGAACCCGTGATGAATCAGGCTGCGGCCGAGATCGTAGAGCAGGTTCAGGTACGTTTCGACGCGCAGCGTGACCGAGCCCGCGCCCTGGCCGGGGCCCTTCATGTGCTGCGGGCTGTAGCCGAGCCAGAGCGTCGGCGTGTACATGATGCCGGCCTTCTCGCCGGCGCGGCGCGCGATTTCCGTGCTCGTGATCGAGTCGCAGTAGAGCGGCAGGTGCGGCCCGTGCTGCTCGAGCGACGCCTTCGGGATGAGGATCGTGTCGCTGTACTTCAGGTATTCCTTGATGTCGACCGGCGACAGATCCCCGAGGCAGTAGGACGGCAGTTTCAGCTTCTCGATGGTCTTGCGGCGCGGCGCGTGGGACTGATCCTGGTGGGACGGCTTGACGTGGTTCTCGGGACCGCTCGCGCGCTGCTTCTTGTCCCAGGCCTTGACACCGCGTGCCCCGCTGGAGGTGCCCGTGGTGCCACCGCCACCGTAGTTGTCCACTTCCACCTCGGTCGTCTTCGTCACGCGCTTCGTCTTTGCCATCTAACTTGCCTCCAGGAGTGGCCTAGCATAACTGACGATCTGCCTGTCGGATACATCGATGCGCATCTGGTTTTGACAGGTAGAACGGCCGCTTTC
>CAZVHY010000129.1:1197-9938 GCA_964627115.1 uncultured Solibacteraceae bacterium
GCCACGAAGGCCTGCGTGGGCGCCTGGGCCGAGAGAACCCACAGCGGCACGCCCGTCAGCGCCGTGAACCTGAGCAGAAACAGCACGACGAGCACGACACCGGCAACCGCGGCCAGCGCGAGACCCGGTGCGATGTCCCCGCCCGGTGTGCCCTGGCCGATGGTGGCGGCCAGCACGACGAATCCCGCCGTGTTGACCAGGTGACGCCACGTCGTCAGCGCCATGGCCCCCGCCGGCCCGCGCTCGGCTGCCAGCCGCGTGAAGCAGGAGTACCCCGCCAGCGACGCCAGGATGTAGACCGTCGCGGCCGCGAGGCCCGTGGCGCCGAACGCGCCCGCCCAGGCCAGGAGCAGGCCGCCGGCCAGGGCCAGACCGGCGCCAGCGAGCCCGGCCGGTTTCCACGGCTCGCGCAGCCACACGATGGCAAAGGCGGCCTGCACCAGCCAGTCGAGACGCGTGAGGAAGATGTACTCGGCCACGCGTGTCGCATCACCCAGCCCGGCGGCGCGGGCCAGTCCAACGTAGTAGGCGACGCCGGAGACGAGGAATCCCGCGAGGCCTGCGACGAACGCCGCGCGCGAGGCCGGCCTCGTGAACGCCGCGGTCTCCACCGCGAGCCGACGACGCATGCCCGTGACGACGAGCGCCGCGGCGATGACCACCGAGCCGGCCAGATAGAGGGTGGCCGTGCCGGGCAACAGGCCGAGACGCGCGATGGCGCCGGCCGAGAGAAACGGCAGCACGCCGGCCAGCAGGTGCGAGGCGAAGCCCAGGGTGATGGGATCGAGCAGGCGGCGAAGGACTGACACGGGCGCGGGCAGCGTACCACCGCCCGGCGGTTTGTTAGAGTGCGCAGTCATGCGAGAGAACACGGACGCCGTGCGCCGGGCCCGAGGCGTGCGGCCGTCACTGACCGTGCTGGTCCTGCTGTGGTTGCTGGTGACGCCCGCGTGTGCCGCCGACGACGCGCAGCAGTTCTCCGGACGGGTCGTGGCGGTCGAGGACGGCGACACGGTGCGCGTGCGCCGCGGCCAGGGCGACGTGCGCATCCGCATCTTCGGGATCGATGCGCCCGAGGCCACGCAGGCCTACGGCCCCGACGCGCGCGATGTCGCGCGACGCCTGCTCCTCGACAAGACGGCGATCGTCTCGATGAAGGATGTCGACCAGTACGGGCGGCTGGTCGCGTCGTTGAGCGTCGACGGGCACGACATCGGGCTGGAGCTGATTCGATCGGGCGCGGCCTGGAACTACGCGCAGTTTTCGCAGGACGAACGGTTTGCCGCCGTCGAGGCCGAGGCTCGCGGCGCGCGTCGCGGCCTCTGGGGCCTGGCCGACCCCACGCCGCCATGGTTGTTCCGCGCATCAGCGCGATCGGCGGGTGCCGGTGCCACCGCGCGCGCCGCCGACGGCGCGTTTCACGGCAACACGACCTCGCGCGTCTTCCACGCGCCTGGCTGCGAACACTACACGTGCCGCGCCTGCACGGCCGCGTTCGACACGGCGGACGCGGCGCGCGCGGCCGGGTATCGGCCGCATGCCGAGTGCGTCAGATAGCGGCCGTCGCGTCGCGGCCTTCTGCTAGGATGTCGCCACCCCGTCATGGCGTCACACCTGTCCGAAGGGACTCCCGAAGTCGATCCGTACCATCTCGACGCGGCCGGCATCCGTGAGCCGCCCGAGGGCTGGCGCAACAGCTTCCGGTACCTCGGTCCGGGGCTGATTCTCAGCGCGTCAATCGTTGGTTCCGGAGAATTGATCGCCACCACGGCGGCCGGCGCGCAGGCCGGTTTCGCCATCATGTGGCTCGTGCTCTTCAGCTGCATGGTGAAGGTGGCCGTGCAGATCGAGTTCGCCCGCTGGACGATTGCCACCGGGACGCCCGCGCTCACCGGCTACAACCGCGTGCCGCCCACCATCGGGCGCATGGGCTGGATCAACGTGCTCTTCGCCATCATGGTGCTGTCGAAGGTGCTGCAGATTGGCGGCATCGTCGGCGGCACGGCCATGGCGCTCAGCATTCTCTGGCCCATCGGCGGCGACCCGCTGCTCGACCCCTCGCGCGCGATCTGGAACGTCATCGTCATCGTGGGCACCATCGTCGTGCTGCGCACGAGCGGCTACACACTCATCGAACGCGGCGCCACGCTGGCCGTGGTGCTGTTCTCGGCGATGACCGTGACGATTGCCGTGGGCCTGCCGTTCACGCCGTGGGGCTACGGCATCGGCGATCTCGCCTCCGGGCTGACGTTCAGCCTGCCGCCGGCAGCCCTCGGGGCCGCCATTGCGATGTTCGGCATCACGGGTGTCGGCGCCGACGAAATCACCATGTACAACTACTGGTGCATCGAGAAGGGTTACGCGCGGTGGGTGGGGCCGAACGACGGCAGCGAGGCGTGGGTGCGACGCGCGCGCGGCTGGACGCGCGTGATGTACAAGGATGCCATCCTCTCGATGGTCATCTACACGTTCGCCACGGTCGCCTTTTTCGTCATGGGCGCGGCCGTACTGCACCCGCAGGGCCTCGTGCCGGCCGGCAACCAGATGATCGTGACGCTGGCGCGCATGTACACCGACACGCTTGGTCCGTGGGCCATGTGGCTGTTCCTCGTTGGCGCGGTGGTCGTGCTCGCGTCGACGATCTGGGCCTCGGTGCCGAGTCACTCGCGGATGTACGCCAACTGGTTGTCCACCGTCGGCGTGTTCGACTGGAAGGACGCGGCCGCGCGCATGCGCTGGGTCCGCGGCTTCGGCATCGCGCTGCCCATCGTCTGGGGCAGTTCGTCGCTGCTCCTCCAGCAGCCCGTGCTGATGGTGCAGATTGGCGGCGTGATGACCGGCGTCTTCCTGCTGGCCGTGCTCGTGGCCACGTGGTATCTGCGCCGGACCGACACCGATCCGCGGCTCTATGGCGGACGGGCGTCGACGATCCTGCTCGTGCTGAGCACGGCGGCCATCGCCGCGCTCGGGCTCTACACGGCGCTGTCGACGATGGGGTTGTTGCGGTTCGGATAGGGCACGCTCTCCAGCTTCCACGCTCCCAGGCTTTCCTACGGCCGCCGGCGTCCGGCCTCGCCCTCGACCGCCGCGATCAATCGCTCCGCCGCCGGTGACAGCGCGCTGCCGCGCCGCGACAGAATGACCAGCGAACGACGCAGTACCGGGGAGTGGATCGCCACGGTTCGTGGACCGGCGGGTGCGTTGGCGCCAATCGCTGACTCGGGCAGGATGCCGACGCCGAGACCGGCGGCCACCATGCCGATGGCCGTGCTCATGTAGGTCGCCTCCTGCGCGATCTGGATCGGCAGCCGCTGGCGTTCGGCGTTGCGCTCGATGAGCTGGCGCACGCTGCTGTCGCGGCTCGTGAGCACGAGCGGCCACCGCATCAGATCGGCGAACGCGATCCGCTGCCGCCCGGCCAGCGCGTGATCGGCCGGCACCCAGGCGCAGAGGCGATCGGTGAAGAGCGGGTGCACGACGAGGTCGGCGTCGGGCCGCATGACACTGCCGAGTCCCACGTCGGCGTCCCCGGCCTTGACCGCCTCGACGATGGCGTCGGCCGTCATGTCGCGCACGCGCACGACGAGGCCGCTGTGCGCGGCGGTGAGCGAGGCAATGGCGCGGGGCAGGAGGTGCGCGGCAATCGAGGGGAGCGCCGCCACGGTCACGTGGCCACGTCTGTGACTGGTCAGTTCCTGCGTCCGCGTGGCAATCGCGTCGAAGTCGTGGACGAGCCGCTCGAGCGGCGTCACGAGTTCGCGGCCGGCCGCCGTCAGGGCCACGCGGCGGTTGTTGCGATCGAAGAGCGTCACGCCGAGGGCGTCTTCGAGCTGTCTGATCTGCACGGTGAGCGTCGGCTGCGAGACGCCGAGCATCGTCGCGGCGCGCGTGAACGTCCCCTGTTGGGCGACGGCGAGGAAGGCACGAAGATGGCGCAGCTCGGCATCCATTTGATTTTCGAAAGAATGCCATAGGCACGATTCGATTTACAGAAGCACGACGGGAGAGTCAGAATGCCCGCCGTCACCACGGTTACGCCATGACACCACTGTCCGACATCGTCGTGCTCGGTGCGGCCCGGACGCCGCTCGGAGCCTTCCAGGGCGCGCTTGCGAGCGTACCCGCACCGCGCCTCGGCGCCGTGGCCATTGCCGGAGCGCTCGTGCGTGCCGGCGTGCCGGCCGCCGACGTGTCGGATGTCCTCATGGGGACCGTGCTCCAGGCCGGCCAGGGGCAGGCGCCAGCGCGGCAGGCTGCGATGTACGCGGGCATTCCGGCGTCTGCGCGCGCCGTGACCGTGCACAAAGTCTGTGGATCGGGGATGCAGTCCGTGCTGTACGCGGCGCAGGCGCTGCAACTCGGATCAGCGTCGGTCGTCGCGGCCGGCGGCATGGAGAACATGTCGCAGGTGCCGTATCTGCTTCCCGGCGCGCGCGGTGGATATCGCCTCGGCCATCAGCAGGTGGTCGATGCACTCGTCGCCGACGGGTTGTGGGATCCGTACAACGACCGGCACATGGGCAGCTGCGCCGAGCTGTGCGCGAAGAAATACGGGTTCGCGCGTGGCGATCAAGACGCGTATGCCACCGCGTCGTTCGAGCGTGCGAACGCGGCACAGCAGGCAGGCCTGTTCGATGACGAGATCGTGCCGGTCGACGTGCCAGGGCGAAAGGGAGCGGCCACGCGTGTCGATCGCGACGAGGGGCCATCGAAGGTGGACTACGCGCGGATGCCGTCCCTGCGGCCCGCGTTCGATCCGAACGGCACTATTACGGCGGCCAACGCCTCGACGATCAACGACGGCGCCGCGGCCCTGGTACTGACGACCGCCGCGCACGCCGCTGCGCGCGGTGCCGCGCTTGTGGCGCGGCTCGTGGCATTCGGCGCGCACGCGCAGGATCCGCTCTGGTTCACGACCGCGCCGGTCGAGGCCGCGCGCCAGGCACTCGACGCCGCAGGCTGGCGGACAGACGACGTCGATCTCTGGGAAGTGAACGAGGCGTTTGCCGTCGTGCCGATGGCGTTCATGGCCGAACTCGGGATTCCGCACGACAAGGTCAACGTGCGCGGCGGGGCCGTGTCGCTCGGTCATCCGATCGGCTGTTCCGGCGCACGGATCATCGTCACGCTCCTGTCGGCGATGCGCGAACGACGCGTGCGCCGCGGCGTGGCAGCCATCTGCATCGGCGGCGGCGAAGGGCTCGCCGTCTGCGTGGAACGGATCTGACGATGGACAAGCGTGTGGACAGCGCCGAGGCGGCGCTCGCGGGCCTCCTCCACGATGGCATCACGATCGCGGCCGGCGGATTCGGTCTCTGCGGCATTCCCGAGAACCTCATCGCCGCCGTGCGCGCGAGCGGCGTGCGCGATCTGACCATCGTCGGCAACAACGCGGGTGTCGATGGCTTTGGCGCGGGCGTGTTGCTCGAGAGCCGTCAGGTCAGGAAGGTGGTCGCGTCGTACGTCGGCGAGAACCGCGAGTTCGAACGCCAGGTGCTGGCCGGTGAACTGGAACTCGAGCTCGTCCCGCAGGGCACACTCGCCGAGAAGTTGCGCGCCGGTGGAGCGGGGATTCCTGCGTTCTACACGCGGACCGGCCTCGGCACGACGCTCGCCGCCGGCAAGCCCACGGGGGCGTTCGGCGGCCGCGACTATGTTCTCGAAGAGGCGATTCGCGCCGACGTTGCCCTCGTGAAGGCGTGGAAGGGCGATCCGCACGGCAATCTTGTCTTCCGCCGGACCGCGCGCAACTTCAATCCACAGATTGCGGCGTGCGCCTCGGTCTGCGTGGCGGAGGTGGAAGAGCTCGTTCCCGTTGGCGCGATCGATCCCGATGCCGTGCACGTACCGGGCATCTACGTCGATCGCATCGTGCAGGGACGTCACTACGAGAAGCGCATCGAGTTCCGCACCACACGTGGCGCTGCGTCGGCACGCGCCGAGTCGCCGATACGCGAACGGATGGCGCGCCGGGCCGCGGCCGAACTGCGCGACGGCGACTACGTCAATCTCGGCATCGGCATTCCGACGCTCGTCGCCAATCACATTCCCGACGACGTGCACGTCACGCTTCAGTCTGAGAACGGGCTGCTCGGCATCGGGCCGTTTCCTGCCGAGGACGAGGTCGACGCGGATCTGATCAACGCCGGCAAACAGACGGTGACGGCGTTGCCCGGCGCCGCGTTCTTCTCGAGCGCCGACTCGTTCGCGATGATTCGTGGCGGGCACATCGACATCGCGATTCTCGGAGCACTGCAGGTCTCGGCCGCCGGAGACATCGCCAACTGGATGGTGCCGGGGCGCATGGTGAAGGGACCCGGCGGCGCGATGGATCTCGTTGCTGGCGTGAAGCGCGTCGTGGCTGTGATGGAGCACTGCGCGAAGGACGGCTCATCGAAGATCCTGCCCGCGTGCACGCTCCCGATCACGGGGCTGGGCGTCGTGAGCCTGATCGTCACCGACTTGTGCGTGTTCGCGGTGCGGCCCGGCGGTGGGCTCGTGCTGCGCGAATTGATGGATACGTCGCTGACGGTCGACGACATCCGGTCGAGGACGGCCGCGCCGTTCGACGTGGATCTGACGGCCGCGCGCGGCTGAAAGAACGGTCGTTATGCTCGCGCTCATCGGTTTCCTGACAATTGTCGTACTGCTCTGGCTGATCCTGAGCCGGCGCGCCACACCGCTCGTCGCCCTGATTGCCGTGCCAATGGTGGCCGCCGTGGCCGCGGGACACGCCGCGGGCCTCGGCGGGTTCGTCACCGACGGCATTGCGCAGACCGCGCCCGTGGCAGCGACGTTCGTCTTCGCGATCATCCACTTCGGCGTGATGGCCGATGCGGGCATGCTCGACCCGGCCGTCGATCGGATTCTGCGCGCGGTTGGCGTGGACCCCGTGCGCATCGTGATCGGCACCGCCATCCTCGCGGCGCTCGTGCACCTGGACGGTTCGGGGGCGACGACGTTCCTGCTGGTGATTCCGGCGCTGCTGCCGCTCTACGAGCGCGTGGGCCTCGATCGCCGTGTGCTCGCGTGCGTGGTGGCGATGGCCGCCGGTGTGATGAACATGCTGCCGTGGGGCGGCCCGCTGCTGCGCGCGGCCGCGTCCCTGCACGTGTCGATGTCGGATCTCTTCGTGCCGCTCGCGCCCGTTGTCGCCGTGGGCCTCGCATTCGTTCTCGTGGCCGCCTGGTGGCTCGGTCGCCGCGAGGCGCGTCGTCTCGGGCTGCGCCGAGCCGATGCCGTCGGGAGGGCTCACGCGCGCACGCTCACGCCGGCGGAACTCGCGCTGCGTCGGCCGAAGCTGCTGTGGTTCAACGTCGCGGTCACCGTCGCGGTGCTCGTGGCCATGGTCGTCAACGTCGTCCCTCCCGCCGTGGCGTTCATGGTTGGCGCCGTGTTGGCCCTGGCCGTCAACTACCCGTCGCCGGCCGAGCAACGCGCCCGCGTCGACGCGCACGCCGTGGCCGCGCTCATGATGGCCACGATCCTGCTCGCCGCCGGCGCGTTCACCGGCATCATGAAAGGCACTGGCATGCTGCAGGCGATGGCCTCGTCGGCCGTGGGCGTGCTGCCGTCGTGGCTCGCGCCTCACATCCCCGTGATGCTCGGGTTCGCCTCCATGCCGCTCAGCCTGTTGTTCGATCCCGATTCGTTCTATCTGGGGGTGCTGCCGGTCGTGGCTGAGGTCGCCGGCACGTTCGGCGTGCCGGCCGCGCAGATCGGTCAGGCTGCGTTGCTCGGACAGATGACCACGGGCTTTCCCGTCAGCCCACTGACGCCGGCCACGTTCCTGCTCGTGGGCCTGTCGAAGTTGGATCTGGCCGAAC
The DNA here is from genome assembly GCA_964627115.1 of uncultured Solibacteraceae bacterium. Taxonomy (GTDB): domain Bacteria; phylum Acidobacteriota; class Vicinamibacteria; order Vicinamibacterales; family SCN-69-37; genus SCN-69-37. Next base: position 9,024 of record CAZVHY010000129.1, read on the forward strand.
ACCAGCGCTTCGCCATTCCCTGGCTGCTCGGTGCGTCTGTCGTCATGACACTGGCCGCCGTCATCTTCGGAGTCTTCCGGCCATGACGACGATTCGTGTGGGCGCGGGCGCTGGATACTCCGGCGATCGCATCGAACCGGCCGTCGAGCTGGCCGAACGTGGGGAACTCGACTACCTGGTGTTCGAGTGTCTGGCGGAGCGGACGATCGGTCTCGCGCAGCAGGCGCGGGATCGCGATCCGCTCGCCGGCTTCGACCCGCTGCTCGAACAGCGCATGCGCGCCGTCCTGCCGGCGTGTCGCACACGCGGCATCACGATCGTCACGAACATGGGCGCGGCCAATCCCGAAGGGGGTGCTGACGCCGTCTGTCGCGTGGCGCGCGATCTCGGTCTGTCCGGCCTTCGCGTGGCCGCGGTGACCGGCGACGACGTCGCGGCGGAAGTGCGGCGCGGCGGCTACGTGCTGGACGACACGGGCGACGATGTCGCGTTGCTCGGCGATCGGCTCGTCTCGGCCAACGCCTACATCGGTGCCGATCCCATCGCCGAAGCCCTGGCGCGCGGCGCTGACGTCGTGATCACTGGCCGCGCGGCTGATCCGTCGTTGTTTCTCGCGCCGCTTGTGTACGAGTTCGGTTGGGAGGCAGACGATTGGACGCGCCGCGGCGCCGGAACCGTCGTCGGCCACCTGCTCGAGTGCGCGGGACAGGTGACCGGCGGCTATTTTGCCGATCCGGGCGTGAAGGACGTGACCCGCCTGGCGCGCCTGGGATTCCCTCTTGCGGAGGTCCGCGGCGATGGTTCTGCGGTCATCACCAAGGTGCCGGGATCGGGCGGATGTGTCACGCGCGCGACGTGCAAGGAGCAACTGCTGTACGAGATTCACGATCCAGCCGCGTACATCACGCCGGATGT
>CAZVHY010000130.1:0-9854 GCA_964627115.1 uncultured Solibacteraceae bacterium
GCTCCCGATCCATAATCCCAACGGGAGTCTCGAAACCGATGCTCGCAGCCATTCCTGTACGTCGTCTGCGTGCGGAGCCATGTCGATGAAGTCGCGCGGCCAGGCCCTGCGCGACTACGTGGTCCGGCGCGTACTGCTGATGGTGCCGACGTTCATCGGCATTACGCTGGCGACGTTCGTGTTGATCCAGTTCGTGCCCGGTGGCCAGATCGATCAGCTGCGCATGACAATGGCCGGCGCCGGTGCAGGCGGCGAGATGGGCGGCGGTGGCGGGGGCCAGGCGCGCGTGCAGCTCGACATCCCCGACGAACAGCTGGCCCGGCTGCGCGAGTTCTACGGTTTCGACAAGCCGTTTCACGTGGCGTACGCCACGTGGCTGGCCGATGCCCTGCGACTCGACCTCGGCATGTCGTTCCGCTACAACGAGCCGGTGACGCAGGTGATTGCCGATCGCCTGCCCGTGTCCATCTACTACGGCCTGGTCACGGCGCTCTTCACCTACGGCATCTGCATCCCGCTCGGCATCCTCAAAGCGATTCGACACCGCACGCGCCTCGACACGCTCACGTCCGTGCTCATCTTCATCGGATACGCGGTGCCCGGCTTCGCGCTGGGTGCGGTGCTGAGCAATCTGTTTGCCGTGCGCTGGGAGATTTTCCCGCTCGGCGGGTTCGAGTCCGCCGGCGCGTCCGAACTGTCCATGACCGCCCGCGCGCTCGATGTGGTCTGGCACTCCGTGCTGCCGCTCGTGGCGTACCTGGCCGGGTCGTTCGCCATCACGACCATGCTCATGAAGAACAGCCTCATGGAGAACATGAGCGCCGACTACGTGAAGACCGCGCTCGCCAAGGGGCTGAACTGGCGTCGCAGCGTGTTCGTCCACGCGCTCCGCAATTCCCTGATTCCGATGGCCACCACCGTTGGCAGCCTGCTCGGCATCTTCGTCACGGGCAGCTTCCTGATCGAGCGCGTCTTCAACATCCAGGGCGTGGGCCTGTTGGCATTCGAAGCCATCCAGACGCGCGACTTCCCCATCGTGCTCGGCTTCCTCGTGATTTCGAGCGTGCTGCTGATGGTGGGCAATCTGCTGTCCGACCTGGCGGTGGCGCTCGTCGATCCGCGGGTGCGTTTCGAGTAGGACGTCCATGCGCTGGCTGACGCTCGATCCGATCACCCGCAAACGCGTCGAACGGTTCCGGCGCATCAAGCGCGGGTACTACTCGTTCATCATCCTCACGGCGGCCGTTGTCCTGTCGGTGTTCGCACCGCTGCTGGCCGAAAGCCGCGCGCTGGTCGTTCGGTACAACGGGCAGTTCTACTTCCCGACGTTCCAGTATCTCGACATGCACACGTTCGGCCAGACGCCGCCGCCGGCGTGGGATACGGGCGAGATCGAAACGGAGTACTTCCGGCTGCAGCGCGAGTGGCAGGCTGAACGCGCGATGCGCGAGCGCGACCGGGCGGCAGCGGGAGCCGACATCGCCGCTCTGGCGGCCATCGATGCGAAGTATCCGAACCGCGGCAACTACGTGATCATGCCGCCCATCCCGTGGAATCCGTACGAGAACGACTTCTGGTACAACGAAATCCTCCACGAGATTCAGGCAGCGATGGACGAAAGCGATACCGAGCGGGCCGAACGCCTCGCGCGGCGCGACCGGCTCCATGAACTGGCCGATCTCATCCGGTCCGGCGACATCGCGGCCATCCTCGCGAACCCCGATCGCTCCGCCACCGGCACGCTGGTCGGACTGGCCCGAGGCGGCACGATGCCGTCACTCGACGGTCTCGCCCAGGTCCCGCCGACGCCACCACATGCCGGCCGACGCCACTACCTGGGTACGGATTCGCAGGGACGCGACGTGGCCTCGCGCCTGCTCTACGGCTTTCGCATCTCGATCTTCTTCGCGCTGTTCCTCGTGCTGTCCGGCCAGGTGATTGGCACGCTCATCGGCAGCCTGCAGGGCTATCTCGGCGGGCGGTTTGACATCTTCAGCCAGCGTCTCATCGAGATTCTCGTCGCCATCCCGTTCCTCTACGTGGTCATCGTCATGGCCGCGCTGTTTCAGCCCACGTTCTGGATGCTGCTGCTCATCATGGCCGCGTTCCAGTGGATCACCATCACGTTCTACATGCGCACGGAGATGTATCGCGAGAAGACGCGTGAGTACGCGCTGGCCGCACGTTCGTACGGCGCCTCGCACCTGCGCATCATCTTCCGGCACCTGCTGCCCAACGCACTCACGCCGCTCGTCACATTTACGCCGTTCGCCATCGTGGCCGCGATCTTCTCGCTCACGGCGCTCGACTACCTCGGCTACGGCCTGCCCGCGCCCACGCCAAGCTGGGGCGAACTGATCGACCAGGCCCTGCAGCCCGAGAACCGCAACCGCCTGTGGCTGACGTTCGCGCCGTTCGGCGCCATCACGATCACGCTCATGCTCGTGGTGTTCATCGGCGAATCGGTGCGCGAAGCGTTCGACCCGAAGCAGTACGCGCGCTACGAATAGGAAGACCGGAGGCCATGCACCACATCTTCACCGCCCCCGTTGTCCGCCGCCTCGCGCTCCTGGCCGCGCTTGCCGCCGGAACATCCGTCCTCGTGGCCCGGCCGCAGGAACCGGCGACTGCGCAGGAGCCCGAGCCGATTCCGCCCGCGGTCCTGCCCGCCAACATCCGGTGGGAAACGAACATGGACGACCCGCCGATCGGATCGGCCGAAGCTATCCGGGGCGGGACGTTCAACGATTACATCGGCGCGTACCCGTTGACGTTCCGATTGTTCGGGCCCAACTCGAACGACTCGTTCGCCGGCTGGAATCGTCTGTTCACCCTCAACTTCGCCCTGGTGCGTCGCCATCCGGTGACCGATCGCTTCATCCCGGTGATGGCGACACACTGGTCGATTCAGGACGACAATCGCACGCTGTTCTTCCGTCTGGATCCCGATGCCCGGTGGAGTGACGGAACGCCGGTGACGGCCAGCGACTACGTTTTCACCCTGGAGATGTGGCGCTCGCCGCACATCGTCGCTCCCTTCTACAACCGGACGGCCGAGACCGACTACGTGTCGGTCGATCGCATCGACGACTACACGCTGCGTATCATCGGAACCCGCCCGAGCTGGCGTCCGCTCGCCGACTACGCCGAGAACTTCCCCCCAACGCCATCTCACGCGACGGTTCTCGACGAGACGTGGGTCCAGCGGACGACCAACGACCCGCAAATCGCGGTCGGGCCGTACGTCGTGTCGGCAACCGCGAGAGGCGAGTCGGTGACGTTCAGTCGTGTCCCGAACTGGTGGGGAGACTCCAAGCGCTACTTCCGGGGAATGTTCAACTTCGATCGCATCCACCTCAGGGTCCTGCCAGCGGAACGGAAGTTGGACTATCTGCGGCGGGGCGAACTGGATCTGATCTACGAAAACACGGCCCGCAGCTGGAACGAAGACTACGCGGCCCTGCCGGCGGTCCGAAACGGCTGGCTTCGCCGGGCCCGGGTCATGACGGACTGGCCGTCGGGCATCTACGGCCTGCACATGAACCTCCAGGCGCCGATCTTCCAGAACAAGGATTTCCGGAAGGCCATGCAGTACCTGTTCAACTTCGACAGACTGAACACGAACCTGATGTTCGAGGAGTACTTCCGTCAGGTCTCGTTCTTCGAGGGCAGCGAGTACGCCAACCGGGACCTGCGCCCGTACCCGTTCGATCCGCAGAAGGCGAGGGAGCACCTCGAGAAGGCTGGGTACCGACGTCCTTCCCAGATCCGGACGCGATCGCTTTTTGGACTATTGCAGAACGCCGCATACGGGCTCATTTTCACCCGCTCGGATGATGACGACGTACTGGTCGACGATCGCGGCCAGAAAGCCAGCTTCACGCTCATCTATGGCAGCAAGGGTCTCGAACGACATCTCACGGTAATGCAGCAGGAATATCGCCGTGCGGGCATCGACATGCGGCTCCGGCTGCTCGAACCCGGAACGGCGTTCGAACGCGGCCTCCAACGCAAGTACGAGATGATCATGACGAACCGCGCGACGAACTTCTATCCGGATCCGCAGCAGTACCTGCACTCGGACTATCTGCCGACAACGGACAACAACAATATCTGGGGATTCGGCACGCCGGAGGTCGACGAACTCATCGGGATCTACGAACAGGATCTGAACTTCGACAATCGCGCGCGGGCCATGCGCCGCATCGACGAGATCGTACACGACGAAGCGTTCTACATTCCGTTCTGGACGGCACCGTACATCCGTCTCGCCTACTGGGACTACGTGCGTTTTCCGGAGTTCTATCTCCCGCGCCGTACCGAGCAGTACCTCGATTACCTGGTCTATTGGATCGATCCGAAGCGAAAGGCGGCCCTCGAGGAAGCCATGCGCACGAATACTCCCTTTCCCGTCGATCCCGACCTCGACAAGGACTACTACGGCATACGGCAGCGCGCGACAGCACCGTAGCTCCGTAACGAAGGACCATCCACGTGCCGCTTCTCGAGATCGACAACCTGCAGGTCGGATTCGCCACCGAGGCAGGGCTCGTGCGCGCGGTCGACGGAGTCTCGCTCGATCTCGCGGCCGGACGCACACTCGGCGTCGTCGGTGAGTCCGGCTGCGGCAAGAGCGTGACGGCGTCGTCGGTGATGCGCCTGGTCCCGCGTCCGCCCGGGCAATACCTGGGCGGCGCCATCCGGTTCAACGGCATCGACATCCTGCGCCTGAAACCCGAGGAACTGCCGGCGATTCGCGGCCGGGATATCGCGATGATCTTCCAGGACCCGATGACGTCGCTCAACCCGGTATTCACGGTCGAACGCCAGATGGGAGAGGTCCTCACGCTCCGATTCGGTCTCGATCGAGACGCCGCCAGAACGCGCGCCGCGGAGATGCTGACCACGGTCGGCATTTCCGATGCCGAGGCCAGGCTGCGAAGTTACCCGCACGAACTGTCGGGCGGCATGAAGCAGCGCGTCATGATCGCAATGGCGCTCCTGACAGAACCGAAGCTGCTCATTGCCGACGAACCGACCACGGCGCTCGACGTGACCGTGCAGGCGCAGATCCTCGAACTGATCCGTACGCTCCAGACACGCACCGGGGCCGCGGTCCTCTTCATCACCCACGACATGGGCGTCATCGCCGAGATGTGCGACGACGTGGCCGTGATGTACGCCGGCCGCATTGTCGAGCGCGCACCGGTGATCGAGATTTTCGAGCGGAGCCGTCATCCGTACACGCGCGGCCTGCTCGCGAGCATCCCGCGACCGGGCCTGGCGCACAAAGCCGAACTGCCGACCATCGAGGGCGTCGTGCCGTCGCTGCTGAACATGCCGGCCGGCTGCCGTTTCGCCGCCCGCTGCGCACACCGCCGGACGCTGCCCGCCGAAAGCCAGCAACGTTGCATCGACGAGGATCCCGCGCTGCTTCCCGATGGCGACGGCGCCGTGGCGTGTCACTTTCCACTGGCCGGGGACTCGCGATGAGCGATGCGCCACTGCTCGAGGTCGAGGATCTCAGGAAGCACTACCCGGTGCGCGGCGGCGTGTGGTCGCGCACCATCGGCACGGTGCGGGCGGTCGACGGCGTCAGCCTGTCGATCCGGCGAGGCGAAACACTCGGCCTGGTTGGGGAATCAGGCTGCGGCAAGTCGACACTCGGCCGAACCGTGATGCGGCTCGAAGATCCCACGAGTGGACGCGTCGTCTTCGACGGCCGGGACGTGGCCAACGCCACGAAGCGCGATCTGTTCACGCTGCGGCGCGAGATCCAGATGATCTTCCAGGATCCATATTCGTCACTGAACCCGCGGATGCCTGTTGGCGAGATCGTGCGCGAGCCGCTCGTCGTCCACGGTCTGGGCACGAAGGCCGAACAGATCGAGCGGGTGCGCGCGCTGCTCGCCACGGTGGGACTTGGCGACGATGCCATCGGCCGTTACCCGCACGAGTTCTCGGGCGGTCAACGGCAGCGCGTCGGTGTGGCCCGCGCGCTGGCACTCAATCCGTCGCTCGTCATTGCCGACGAGCCGGTGTCGGCGCTCGACGTCTCGGTGCGCAGCCAGGTGCTGAACCTGATGGTCCGCCTGCAGCGCGAGCGCGGCCTGACGTACCTCTTCATCAGCCACGACCTGTCGGTGGTCGAGCACATCAGCGACAGCGTCGCCATCATGTATCTCGGCCGGATCGTCGAGAAGGGCCCCGTGCGGCGCATCTTCGACACGCCCGCACATCCGTATACGCGGGCGTTGATCCGCGCGATTCCGATACCGGATCCGAGGCGCAGGCGTGACGTGGCGCCACTCACGGGCGAAACGCCGAGCCCGATGGCGCCGCAGCCGGGCTGCGTGTTCTCGTCGCGGTGTCCGTTCGTTGTCGATGCCTGCCGCGACGCCATGCCACCGCTCGCGCCGGTGAGCGCGAGTAGTGATGACAACAACGCGCATGTCGCCGCCTGCATCAGGGTCGGCGATATCGGCCCGTGGGAAGCGGACGCGAACGGGTTCCCGGGACGGTCGTAGCCGCGGGGCTTTACGCCCCGCGGGGCGTCCGGCGGGCATGAAGCCCGCCGGCTACGACAGCTGGTGCGGAGTCACCTACCGCGCGGCGGCGGAGAGAAATGCGGAGCCGATGCGCAACTGTCCGTTCACGTTGAACCGGGTAGTGTCGATCCGATGTCCCTCGAGCACCACCTCCGCCCCGGAAGCGGCACCAACCGCGACGTACACCGGGACGTCCCGCAGAACGAACGTGTCGGCAGGTCCGATGACACGTTCCACCACGGAGTTGTCGACATACCGGACGAACACCCAGGTCGAGTGCGGCACACGGATGTGACCGATGCTGCCCGCGGCCGCGCGCGACGCCGCGGCCGAAGGTGCGGGAACCGCAGCCGGCGCTGAGAGACGGACCTCCATGGGCGCAAAGGGATGATGGTCCGCCACCAGGTGATCCATCGTCGGCGCCGGCGACTGGCGATCGAATACCGCAGCGTCGCGATCGGCGTCCGTGCTGACCGACACCGGCCAGCCCTCGAGCACCAGCCAGCCTCCGACCGCGAGGCTCACCATGGCCACCATCGCCGCAGCCGCCAACGGGCGCAGCAGCCGGCGCGATTCATGCGACGCGGCCGGCGACGACGCCTTCTGCGTTTCCGGCTGGCTGGTGTCGGCGGCTCGCACGAGCAGCTGATCGACGAGCGGCGATGACAGGCCGAGCAGCGCGTCGTACTTGCGCGCGGCCACGAGATAGAGCTGGGCGCTGTAGAACGCGTCGCTGTCGGCGCGCTCGAGCCCGTTCACCTGCGCGGTGGAGAGCAGCAGGCGCGACGCAATCCCGCGCACGTCGAGCGCCTGCGACTGGCGCGCCTCCAGGAGGGCGCGACCGAGCGCGGCGCAGGCGTCGGCGTTCAGCGATGCGCGCGACGACTCGAGTCCAAGGGCAATACGCGGTCTGTTCATGCGAGCACCGAAATCCCGCAATGCGGCAGTGAGACGGGCATTCTGTGTATCGATTTGTGCACTGTCAACGGACCCTGCACGCGCCTGCACGAGACTGCGCGAAAGTTCTGTGCTGATTCCCGTTCGGCGTGGCCTGTCGTCACAACCACGGAATCGGCATCGCGCGTGGCGGAATGAACGTCCCGCCGGGCCGGACATCGGGCGCTCACGCGTGGCACATCACTTGCCGATTGGGGGACACGATGTCCACCGGCCACACACATCAGATGTCGCGCGGCACGGGCCGCACCACCGAACGTCGAGACAGACTGCGCGTCGACGTGCTCGGCCAGATCGAGGCGCACTCGGTCTGGCGCCTGCGTCCGCTGCACCTGCGGGAACTGAGCGAGAGCGGATTCTCACTCGAGGCCACGGGACCATTCGAAAGCAGCGTGGTGCACAAGTTCCGCATCGGCGTCGACGGGCATCGACGCTCGGTCATCGTTCAGGCCCAGGCACGACACTGCACGCTGTCGTCGATGGCCGGCGCGCTGCCGATCTACGTCACCGGTTTCGAATTCGCGAACCTGAGCGACAACGCGCGGCGCGAAATCCGTGCGCTGATCGGGTTCGCGGAAGAGATGTGGGAAGAATAGGCTGCGCGGCCGCACGGCGGCGGGCGGCGCGGCGGGGTTGGCGACCGTAGGGGCCGGCCTCGTGCCGGCCCTGGGCGGCCACGAGGGCCGCCCCTACGAACAAAACACGCTCCGCATACCGCCAACGACCGCGTCTTCGGCGTCCGGCATCGACACGGGCCTGCCGAGCACGTGCTCGATGGACGTGACGCCACGATCGGCAATGCCGCACGGCACAATCAGCCTGAAGTGATCCAGGTTCGTCGAGACGTTCAGCGCGAAGCCGTGTGAGGTGATCCACCGGCTGATGCGTACGCCGATGGCCGCCACCTTTTCTTCGCGGCCGGCTTCACCCACCCACACGCCGCTCAGGCCGGGCACGCGCGTGCCCTCGATGCCCAGTTGCCGCAGCGCAAGGATCAACGCCTCTTCGAGATCGCGCACGTACGCGTGAACGTCGCAGCGATCGGGACGCAGATCGAGAATCGGATAACCGACGAGTTGTCCGGGCCCGTGGTAGGTGACGTCGCCGCCGCGGCCGGTTTCGTGAACGGTCACGCCATCGGCCCGCAACTCCTCGTCGGACGCCACGATGTGTGACACCGACACGCGGTTGCGCGCGCCAAGCGTGATGACGGGAGGATGTTCGACGAGCAGCAGGAGATCGCCAATCGATCCGGCCCGGCGCTCCTCGACAAGATGCTTCTGCAGATCGTTCGCCGCGTCGTAGCCCATGCGGCCGAGCCGGCGGACGTCCAGGGTCCGAGCGATGGTGTTCACATCAGCGACTCGTCGAACTGCTCGAGCCGCCCCTTCAGGGCCTGGAGGAAGCGGCCGCCGTCGGCGCCGTCGATCAGCCGGTGGTCGTAACCGAGCGTCACGTACGCCATGGGCCGGATGGCGATTTGATCGTCGATGACGACCGCGCGTTTGTCGATGCTGCCGACCGCGAGAATCGCGACCTGCGGCTGACTGATGATCGGCAGGCCCCAGAGGCCGCCGAAGATGCCGGGATTGGTGATCGTGAACGTGCCGGCTTCGACGTCCTCGACCTTGAGCTGCTTGTGGCGCGCGCGATGCGCGAGATCCGAGACGGCCGCGCACAGCTCGCGCAGCGACTTCCGATCCGCGTGACGGATGACCGGCACGATGAGCCCCTGCTCGAGCGCCACGGCAATCCCGAGATTGATGTCCTCGCGATACACGATCTGGTCGCCATCGACCGATGCGTTCGCGTACGGGAGCTCGCGCAGCGTCGCGGCAACGGCGTGCGCGATGAACGCCGTGTAGGTCAGGTTCGCGCCGTCAGCCTCGTATCGCGCCTTGTGCGCGCTGCGCAGCGCCACGACGCGACTGAAGTCGATCTCGTACGCCGAGTAGATGTGCGCCGACGTCCGGAGACTCGTCAGCATGTGATCGGCGATCTTCCGCCGCATGATGCTCATCTTCTCGACGCGGACGTTGTCACCCGGCTGATAAAGCGGCGCCTTCGCCTGCGCCTGCGCGGCGGGCGCGGCGGCCGCAGCCAGCCACGCGTCGACGTCTTTCTTCGTGACTCGCCCGCCAGCGCCGGAGCCGGGAATGCGCGACACGTCGAGACCGTGCACCGCGGCCATCTTTTTCACGACGGGGGAGAGGAAGGTGCCAGGGTGCGAGGGTGCCAGGGTGCCAGGGTGCGTGGGTGCGAGGGTGCCAGGGTGCGTGGGTGCGAGGGTGCGTGGGTGCGAGGGTGCCAGGGTGCCAGGGTGCGAGGGTGCCAGGGTGCCAGGGTGCG
>CAZVHY010000131.1:0-3737 GCA_964627115.1 uncultured Solibacteraceae bacterium
AACCCGTGTGGGCGATGAAGGCCGCGCTCGGCGCGAGTCGCGCCACGCTCGTTCGCGAGGTGATGGTCGAGCAATTTGGCCTCGGCATCGTCACGTGTGCGGGAGCTGTGGCCGTCGCGATCGCCCTGCTGGCAGCACTGCCCACTGTGGTGCCGGGCGCCGTGATCAGTTCACTGAATCCCATCGACTTCGATGCGCGTACGGCCGCGTTTCTCGTGACCATCACGGCCGTGTCGATTGTCGTCGCCAGCGTGCCGGTCGGTACGATGGCCGCCTCGGCGGGGCGGCATCTCGCACTGCGCGAATCGGGACGTCGCGTGTCACTGTCGCGCCGGGCGCGTCGTGCCGGTCGCGTGCTCATCGCGATCGAGGTCGCCCTCTCGTTGACGCTCGTGATCGGCACCGCGCTCATGGGACGCAGCATGCTGGCACTGCACGCGGTCGATCGCGGATTCCGCGCGACGGGCGTCGTCGCCCTGCACGTGGCGCTGCCGGCGTCGGGTTACACGTCGATGGCCGTACGCGAGCAGTTCGTGACCGATGCGCTGACGGTCTTGAGAACGATGCCCGGCGTCGAGGGGGTGTCGTCTGGTGCGTTGCCGCCCGAGTGGTCGCCGAAGCGGCTCATCGTCCGCGTGGACGCCGAGGGCCACGCGCCGGCGGAGAGACCGTTCCACGTCATGCTCTACGACGTCCGTCCTGGCTTCTTCGACGTCCTCGAGATGCCGGTGCTGGCTGGACGGATGTTCACCGCCGCCGACGATCCGGCGGAGGCCGTTGTCGTCAACGAGGCGTTTGCAGGAACGTACTGGGCCGACGTCGACGCTGCGGTTGGCAGCCGCCTCAAGACGGGGGGCGAGGCCGGGACGTGGCGCACGATCGTCGGCGTCGTGGGCAACGTGCGAAGCCTTGCACCCGACGCACAGGATTCCGAGCCGCAGGCGTATGTCCGCGCGGGCGTCGATCACATGGACATTGCCGTGGGCTTCACCAGCGTGTCCACACTGGCCGACGAGCGCACGTTCGTCGCGCGGCTGTCCGGTGACGGCGCCACGGCACGCGAGCTCGCCGCGGCCATCACCGGCATCGATCGCACGGTGGTCGTGCGCGGCATCGAATCAGTGGACGACATTGCGCGGCGCGAGTCGGCGTCCATGCGATTCGTCTTCACGCTGGTTGCGGCTTTCGGCGTCCTTGCGCTGCTCGTCTCGACGATGGGGTTGTACGGGTTGCTGGCGAACGAAGTGGCGAGGCAACGCCACGAGATCGGCGTGCGCCTGGCGCTCGGCGCGTCGACGCGATCGATCGGCCGCCGCATCGTCGGTCGTGCGCTCGCGGTAACGTTAGCCGGTCTGGTCGCCGGCCTGTTCGTCGCGGTGGCCTCGGTCGACGTGATCCGATCGGAGCTCTACGTCATCTCACCATTCGACGCGGTATCGGTGGCTGTCGCGTGCGCCGCGTTGGTCGTCGCGGCCGTTGTCGCGAGCGTCCGCCCGGCCGCGCGCGCCATGCGTATCGATCCGGCGGAGTTGTTGAGGAGCGAGTAGCGCGAGGACCGGACATGATGGTCCTACTGGTCCTGTTGGTCCTGTGGGTCCTTCAGGTGCGTCCGGAGGTTCTTCTGGTTCTCGAGGTCCTCCTGGTTCGTATCCGCCGCCGGATCGGCTGAACCCCGCAGGACCCGCAGGACCCGCAGGACCTGAAGCCCCCCAGGACGCACCTGAAGGACCCAAAGGACCCCATAGGACCTGCAGGACCTGAAGGTTCTCTTCAGCCTTCTGTCAGTACTCCCCCGTATTACTCACGAACGCCACTGTCCGCCCATCTGGCGACCATGACGGCACGTTGATCGTGCCCTGGCCGCCGTAGACGTACGCGATGACGCGCGCGGGGCCGCCGTCGACGGGCATGTGCCGCAGGTAGACGTGCTTGTAGTACGGGTGATCGGCGGGATCGATGTCGGGGGGAAATGCGATGTAGACCATCGACTTGCCGTCCGGCGAGATGTGCGGGAACCAGTTGTTGTACTCGTCGTTCGTGATCTGTTCGGGATTCTCGCCCGTCGGCCCCATGCGCCAGATCTGCATCTTCCCACTGCGCATCGAGTTGAAATAGATGTAGCGACCGTCCGGCGTGTACTCCGGTCCATCGTCGAGCCCGGCATGGCGGGTGAGGTTCTCCTCGGGACCGCTGCCGTCCGATGGGATGCGATAGATCTCGAACTCGCTGTTACGGCCGCCTGTGTAGACGAGCCACTTCGCATCGGGTGACCAGCCGTGCAGATACGACGGCGCGAGCGTGGTGATGCGCTTCGGCGTGCCGCCGGTGACCGGCACGGTGTAGATCGTCGACCCGACGCCCTGCAGGCTCTGGTCGCTGATGCCGAGCATGGTGCCGTCGAACGACAGCACGTGATCGTTGTTGTTCCGGATGTTCGTGCCCGTATCGATGATGGTCGTCTGGCGCGAGAGCAGATCGAACCGGTGCAGTCGGCCGCGATGGTCCGCGTTGGTGCCGCTCGTGTTGTAGATGAGTGCGCTGCCGTCGGTGGTCCAGTTCGGCGCTTCGTACGGCATCCCCTGCGGCGAGCGGTGCAGCACCTCGCGCCGGCCGGTTTCGACGTCCAGTGTTTCGAGCACGGCGCCGATGTAGTCGCGATACGGCCGGAAGTCTGCGGCCGCCGGCCGCGTGATGCGGACGTTGCTGAACGTGGCACGCTCGATGACGTCCGCGTTGTGCGAGCAGAGGAACAGGCCGACGTACACCTCGTCGCCGAGATCGATGTCTGCCACCTCGGACGTCGTGAACGTGTCGCCGAATCGCGCGACCGACAGGATGTACGTGCTGCCGCGTCGTTCGAGCTGGACGACGTCAGCGCCCTTGACCGCCGATTCGATCTGTTCGGTCTCCGCGCCCGCCGTGCGCCGGAACTGCAGCGACGTCAGGCCGTCGCCGTGAGTGGCGCCATCGACGTAGGGCGCGTTGTCGTCGAGCGTCTTCCGGATGATGAGGCCGGCCTTGCGGTGCGGGTCGACGCCCTCGCCGTGAAATGCCACGCGCGTGTGCAGGATGAAGTCGCCCGTGATCTTCCGCCACGCGAACTGGTACTCGTCGCGTTCGCCCCACATGTTGTAGCCGCCAGCGCTGAGCGTGTACTCCTGCGTGGCGCCGTTGTAGAACGACGCGCCGGTCAGCTTCGGGTTGCCGATGTCGCCGTGGCCCTGGAAGAGCCCGAGCGCGGGGCCGGACGCGGGAGCCTGTCCCGCGAGCGAACCGCCGCCTGCCATGACGGCCGCGGCGGCAACGATGAACGCGAACAGAACGGGGCGTGTGGCGCGCGCAGCAAGGGAAAGGGACACAGGGCCTCCTTGGACGGGTACGGGAACCGTGCCGGAGATCCTAGATCGACCTGTCAGATAGGTGGGGGGCTGAATAGGGTGCGAGGGTGCGAGGTGCGAGGTGCGAAGGTGCGAGGGTGCGAGGTGCCATGGTGCGAGGGTGCCAAGGTGCCATGGTGCGAGGGTGCCAAGGTGCCAAGGTGCCAAGGTGCGAGGGTATGACAAGCTCGGGGGCGGCACCTCGCGCGCTGGCACTTCGGCCTCTCTCGCACCTTGGCACCTCGCACCCTCGCACCTTGGCACCCTCGCACCTCGCACCCTGGCACCCTCGCACCTTGGCACCCTCGCACCTCGCACCCTGGCACCTTCGCACCTTGGCACCTCGCACCTTCGCACCCT
>CAZVHY010000131.1:3837-4950 GCA_964627115.1 uncultured Solibacteraceae bacterium
TCGCACCTCGCACCCTGGCACCTTCGCACCTTGGCACCTCGCACCTTCGCACCCTGGCACCTTCTTCAATTCCCGTCCTCGTCCCACGCGGCCCCAAGAATCCCGGGCGTCAGGGGACCGTGCCCTTCGAATCCCGCGAGGGGCGTCGTTACGGTGAGCGCCTGGTCGCGCGTCTTGCCGGCCTTGCGTTCGGTGCGTGTGTGGGCGAGCAGCGCCTGCAGGTAGTTCGCGAACGTCTGCAGTTCCGCGCGCGAGCCGGTCACCGGCAGTACGCCGCCGGCGTGGCCGAAGATGTAGACGGTGTCGGCCGCGTGGTCGGCAGCGGTCCGGTTGAGCACCGCGATCCAGTTCTCGAGGGAGGCACCAGCCGGACGATCGACGACCGGGTGGCGTCCGTTGAACATGAGGTCGCCCATGTGCACGACGTTTGCGCGCTCGAAGGTGATCACCGCATCGCCGCCCGTGTGCGCGCGGCCGTAGTGGCGAGCGCGTATCACCTCGTCGCCGGCCGTGGCCGTCCAGGTCTCGGTGAACGTTTCGGTTGGATAGAACTGATCGGGGCTGCCGGCGCCGCGGCCCGGCGGCTGTTTCATGTGCGCGGCCGCGGTCTGGTGGGCCACGACACGCTTCGTGACGCCACGGAACGCCGCGTTGCCGCCGGTGTGATCGCCATGGTGGTGCGTGTTGATCAGCATGTCGATCGACCGGCCGCCCGATCGCTCGTTGAGCCCGGCGATGCAGAGCGGCGCGCTGTCCGGAAACTGGCTGTCGACGACGACCACGGCGTCGCGCGTGACGAGGTAGCCGATGGTGCCGCCCCGGCCGGTGAAGAAACCGACGTTGCGGCGGATGGGCGTGAAGACCGGCGTGACCGCCGGGGGCTGGCCTCCCGGACCCTGTGCCGCCTCGAGGAGCGTGTGGCGGCCAAGGGCCGCCACCGACAAGGTGAGTGCCGAACGGGTCAGAAAGTCGCGTCGTGTCGTGGGCATGGCGTTTCCTCTCCCCGAAAAAGACGACGGCCAGCGGCTGGTGTTACACCAGTCGCTGGCCGATTGGTCCCGATTCAGTCGGTGGCCGGTGGCCGGTCGTCGGAAGCCCGTCGCCTTTCGGCCT
>CAZVHY010000131.1:5050-7713 GCA_964627115.1 uncultured Solibacteraceae bacterium
CGGCAGCGGCGTGTCGTCAGCCTTCAGATCGCCGAGTGCGTACTGGATGCCGGCCAGGATGTGCTCGAGCATGGCCGGGTTGTTGTAGTAGATGGCTTCGTTGTGGCCGAGCACGTTGACGTACACGCGGCCCTGGCCTTCGCGCCGGATGTAGCTCAGCGCGTAGTCCTGATCCGGGCGCCGGTTGCTCTCGATGCCCTTGTCGCAGTCGCTCATCTGCGAGTAGTCGATGCTCGTCAGCACGCGCACACGGTCGCGCGAGTACGAGTCCCACGCGAACGTGTAGACCTCGTCGATCGTGTTGAACGACTGCCCCTTGAACGCCGCGTTGATCGGGTTCGACGGATCGTCGATCTTCACCGTGATCGGCGTCGGGTAGTTCCAGTGGAACTTGAAGTAGCCGCCAATCATCGTGTTGAAGTCGGGCCAGAGCGGCGAGCCGCCCGCCGCGGCGCCTGCCGTCTGGCTGCTGGTGCACGGCACCGGCGTGGCCGGTGCGCCGCCCTGACGCCCCTGTCCGGGCGCACCACCCGCGCGTCCGCCCCCGGGAGGCGTGGCGCCTGGCAGCTGACCGTGGTACGAGTCGGTGGCCGCGTGAATCCCCGCCACACCCTTGCCGCTGCGCACGAAGTCCATGAACGCCTTGCGACGCGCGTCGGTCAGCGCCTGAATCGCCGGGTCGCCGAACGGGTTCGGCTCGTCGAGGAACGTGCCGGTCGTGCTGGACAGGAAAATCGCATCGTAGTGCCGCAGCGTCTCGGCGTTGATGGCCGAAGCGGCGTACGTCACGTCGGTCGTCCACGCGCCGGTCTTCTTGCCCATCTCCTCGACCATCGTCGCGGCCAGCGGAATCGACGAGTGCTGGAAGCCGCGCGACGTGCCGAGGACGAGAATGCGGCGCGGACGTTCGGGCTTGGCCGGCGCGGTGGCCGGCAGGGCCGCGATCATCCGGCGGACGTCGTTCTCGCAGGCCTCCATCGGCGTCTTGCTGCGGCCGCCGCAGGCGTCAGTCAGCGAGAAGTCGAGCGCGCTGTCGTAGAGCGGCGCGCCACCACGGCCCGTGGGGAGCACGAAGCCCCCCTGCGCGGCGCCCTGCGCCTGCGCCACCGAGCTCCACATGCTGCCGCCAACGGCAGCCATCACGGTGGCCGCGCCCACGGCCATCGCCATCACACTGGTTGTACGTTTCATTGCCATGACTGCCTCGTCTCCCTGCGGATCCGGCCACGCGTCATGCGAACGGCGGCCGGGCGGACATTGTAGAAATTGAGCGGCCCACGGTATCACTTTCGCCGCGCAAATACGCGCTTTTTGCGCGCCGGCCGCGCGCGTACTCCCGCCCTCTATGGCTGCATGGCGGCGCGGCTGCACGGCGGCTCGGCGGCGGGCGGCTCGGCTGCGGAATGCGAAACGACCGAGCGGTGACCTGCACGAAGGGTGGGTGGCTCTTCCGCGCAGCCGGCGGCCGTGCAGCCTGCAGCCCAGCCGTGCCGCCCTGCCGCCCGTGATAACGTTTCCGGCTGGAGTATGGAGACGTTATGAGCACCAGTATCGCCGCCCTTCTTGGTAAAGACGCCGAACTTCTCACCTATCAGGCCAAGGTGGCCGCTTCGTCGATTCACGTCCCGGGACCTGACTTCGTCGACCGGATTTTCGTCCCGTCCGATCGCCCGATCCCGGTCCTGCGCAGCCTGCAGCAGCTGTTCGACACCGGGCGGCTGGCCGGCACCGGCTATCTCTCCATCCTGCCGGTCGATCAGGGCATCGAGCACTCGGCTGGGGCGTCGTTTGCGCCCAACCCGGCCTACTTCGACCCCGAGAACATCGTGAAGCTCGCCATCGAGGGCGGCTGCAACGCGGTGGCGTCCACCTACGGCGTGCTCGGTATGGTGGCGCGCAAGTACGCGCACCGCATTCCGTTCGTCGTCAAGATCAACCACAACGAGTTCCTGACCTATCCGAACAAGTTCGACCAGATCATGTTCGGCGAGATCGAGGAGGCGCGGAACATGGGCGCCGTGGCCGTGGGCGCGACGATCTACTTCGGCTCGCCCGAATCGGGCCGCCAGATCGTGGAAGTGGCCAAGGCGTTCCACAAGGCGCACGAGCTCGGCATGGCGACCATTCTCTGGTGCTACACGCGTAACAACGCGTTCAAGACCAAGGAGAAGGACTTCCACGTCTCGGCCGACCTCACGGGCCAGGCCAACCACCTCGGCGTGACGATCGAGGCCGACATCATCAAGCAGAAGCTGCCGGAGAACAACGGCGGCTTCAAGGCGCTGTCGTCGAAGGAAAACCCGTACGGCAAGACGAGCGACAAGATCTACACGGAGCTCTCGACCGATCACCCGATCGACCTGACGCGTTACCAGGTGCTCAACTGCTACTCGGGCCGCGCCGGCCTGATCAACAGCGGCGGCGCCTCGTCGGGTGAGGGCGATCTGGCCGAAGCCGTGCGCACGGCCGTCATCAACAAGCGCGCAGGCGGCATGGGCCTGATCTCGGGTCGCAAGGCCTTCCAGCGCCCGATGGCCGAAGGCGCCAAGCTCCTGCAGACGATTCAGGACGTGTATCTCGATCGGAGCGTCACGGTCGCCTAGGCGACCACGACGCTCCGATCGAAAGCCAGAAGTTAGAAGACAGAAGCCAGAAGTTCGGCT
>CAZVHY010000131.1:7813-9837 GCA_964627115.1 uncultured Solibacteraceae bacterium
ATCACGCGCCAGATTTCGGCCGAGTTCAATGCGTCGTTCTCGTACCTGTCGATGGCGGCGTGGTGCGAACATCACAAGCTGATGGGCGCCGGCCGGTGGCTGCGCATGCAGAGTCAGGAAGAGCACGGCCACGCGATGAAGCTCTTCAACTTCGTGCTGGCGCGCGATCATGCCGTGCAGCTGCAGGCGGTCGATCAGCCGCGCAGCGAGTTCGATTCGATCGTGGCCGTCTTCGAAGCGGCGCTGGCCCAGGAGCAGGAGGTCAGCCGCAACATCGATGCGCTCTACGAGCTCGCATTCAAGGAGAAGGTCTTCGCCGCGATGGCCGAGCTCCAGTGGTTCATCACCGAGCAGGTCGAGGAAGAGAAGACCGTCCGCGAGATCGTCGCCAAGTTCCACATGGTGAAGGACGATCCGGCGTCGATCCTCGATCTCGACCGTGAGCTCGGCGGCCGCGGACCGGAGCATGCGGGCGCGGAAAGCGCGAGCTGACGCGTGGTCGTCCAACTCGTCCACATCCGCGTGAAGCCGGAGTCGCTCGAGGCCTTCACGACCGCCACGCTCGACAACACGCGCAACAGCCGGCTCGAGCCGGGCATCGTGCAGTTCGCGCTCGTGCAGCAGCAGGACGACCCGACGAAGTTCGTCATCATCGAAGCCTTCAAGGACGAGGCCGCCATCGAGGCCCATCGCCAGGCGCCGCACTACCTGCGCTGGCGCGACGCGGTGACCGACATGATGGCCGAGACCAGGTACGCGATTAAGGCGAACGGGATCGATCCCGCTGACGCGGACTGGTAGAAGGCGGCTGCCAGCGGCGGGCCGTCGACTTTTTTGACGGGCGTGGGGCCCCACCCCCACG
This sequence comes from uncultured Solibacteraceae bacterium, assembly GCA_964627115.1. Taxonomy (GTDB): domain Bacteria; phylum Acidobacteriota; class Vicinamibacteria; order Vicinamibacterales; family SCN-69-37; genus SCN-69-37. Next base: position 8,676 of record CAZVHY010000131.1, read on the forward strand.
CCTCCCGCGCGGAACTGACGCCGACTCCTCAGCGCGCTCGCTCCGCTCGCGGCTTCGGAGTGTCCGTGTCCACACCTTTCACGTTCTCGACCGCCTCCCGTGTCATTGCCGGCCGCGGCGCCGTCCGTGAGGCCGGCGCCGCGGCCGTGGCGTCTGGACGCCAGGTGCTGCTGGTCACCGGCCGCACGCCCCGCCGCGCGTCGCGCGCGCGGGACGTGCTCGAAGCCGCAGGCGCCACCGTCACCGTGTGGCCGACGGGCGGCGAGCCGTACCTCGACGACATCACACGCGGCGCCGCGGCCGCCCGCGACGCCGCGTGTGACGTCGTCGTCGCGGTCGGCGGCGGGAGCGTGCTCGACACGGGCAAGGCCATTGCCGCGCTGGTCACCAACGGCGGCGAGCTCATCGACTATCTCGAGGTGATTGGCGCCGGGCGGCCGCTCCTGCGGCCCGCGCTGCCGGTGGTGGCCGTGCCGACCACGGCCGGCACCGGCAGCGAGGTCACCCGCAACGCCGTGCTCGCGTCCCGCGAGCACGGCGTGAAGGTGAGCCTGCGCAGCGTGCACATGCTGCCGCGCGTGGCCATCGTCGATCCCGAACTCACGGTCGACGTGCCGCCCGACGTCACCGCCACCACCGGCCTCGATGCGCTGACGCAGCTCATCGAGGCCTTCGTCTCCATCCGCGCCAACCCGATGACCGACGCGCTGTGCGTCGCGGGCATTCCGCGCGCGGCCGCGGCGCTGCCGCGCGCGTGGCGCAACGGCCACGATCTCGACGCGCGCGAGGACATGGCGATTGCGAGCCTCTGGAGCGGCATGGCGCTCGCCAACGCGGGACTGGGCGCGGTGCACGGCTTTGCGGGGCCCATCGGCGGCATGTTCGACGTGCCGCACGGCGCGATCTGCGCGGCGTTGTTGCCGCACGTCATGGCGGCCAACATCGCCGCGCTGCGCCGCGCCGGCCACACGGACGCGCTGGCGCGCTTCGATCGCGTGGCGCGCCTGGTCACCGGCGCACGCGACGCCGTCGCCGCCGACGGCGTCGCGTGGGTGCGGCGGTTGTGCGACGACCTCGACATCCCGCGGCTCGCGCGTTTCGGCATCACCACGCGCGACATCGATCGCATCGTCCCGAACGCCCGCCGCGCCAGCAGCATGAA
>CAZVHY010000132.1:0-5421 GCA_964627115.1 uncultured Solibacteraceae bacterium
GGTCACAGGAACGAGCTGGCGCGCGTCATCTTCTGAGAAGTGGGCGGTCACCTCTCTTCAGCCGACTTGAAGTACCTCGAGCACCTGGAGAACCTCGGGACGCACCTGAGGGCCCCAAGGCAGTCGGTCCCGGTGGTCCTGCCGGTCCTTTGAGTCCTCCAGGTCACAGGAACCTGCTGACGCGGGCCAACTTCTGGAAGTGGCGCACTGGTCTGGGTACGCGTTCCTGAAGAACCAGCAGCACCCGAAGCACCTCAGGACGCACCTGAAGGCCCCAAAGGACCCGCAGGACCCAAAGGACGGAGGGTCCTGTGCTGAAGCCCCGCCGCCCCCCCCGGCCTCCTTGCTACAATCCCCGGAGAGGATTTGTGCAGATACAGGAACGTGTAGTGAACGACGTGGGCATCCTGCGGCTGGCGGGGCGGCTCACGGTCAACGACCAGCCTGACCTGCTGAAGCAGGCCGTTGCCGCCCTCGTCCAGAAGGGCGTCCGGCACGTCATAGTCGATCTCGGGGGTGTGCGGTACGTCGACAGCACGCGGCTCGGGGAACTGATTGCCGCGCACGTGCTGATGGGCCGGCACAGCGGGCGTCTGGTGCTGGCGGCCACGCCGCCGCGCGTGCTCGGACTGCTCGCGTTGTCGAATCTCACGCACGTCTTCGAGCGGTTCGACACGGTGGATGCGGCCGAAGCCGCGTGCGCCTCCGCGCCGGCCTGACCGGCCCCGACCAGCCGGCGGACGGCCGCCCGACAGGAGATCCGATGGCGTTTGATGACCTGCCGCTCGACCGTCCCACGCCGGTGCCGTCCCCCTACGATCCGCCGCCCGAACCGGAACCCGAACGCGGTTCGCTGCTGCGCTGGATTGCCATCGGCCTGGCCGGCGTGGTCGCTGGCGGACTGCTGACGTTCTGGTGGATGAGCCGGTCGCAGCCGACGCCGACAACGGCCGCACCGTCGGCCACCGCACCGGAGGCCGCGACGCCCGTCCGCCCGACGCAGCAGCCGCTGGATTTGCCGACCCTCGTCGACTCGGACGCGTTCATCCGCGATCTCGTCACCGCGTTGTCGAACCACCCGGCACTCGCGCGCCTGCTGGCCACGCCGCCCATCGTCCGCGGGATGACGGCCGGCGTCGTGCAGATTGCCGACGGCCGCACGCCAATCGAGTGGCTGAAGGTGCTGCAGCCGGCCACGCGGCTGCAGATTCTCGGCACCGATACCGGCCCGGTCAGCCCCGTCAGCTACGCACGCTGGAACCAGATCATCGAGGCCATGTCGTCGGTCTCCCCCGTCGATGCGGCGCAGCTCTACGTGAACGTCAAGCCGCTCGTCGACGAGGCGTACGTCGACCTCGGCCAGCCCGACGGCGACTTCGACCAGACCATCCTGCGCGCGGTCCGCATGCTGAAGGACACGCCGGCGCCGGCCGTAACGCCAGACCTCATCCGCCGGCCCGGCTACTTCGACTATCAGGACCCGGCGCTCCGCGCGCTCAAGCCCGTGCAGAAACAGCTACTTCTGCTCGGCCCCGAACACCGGCAGAAGCTCATCGCCTGGCTCGACGCCTTCGTCCGCGCCCTCGGCCTGGGGTAGCGGGCGCCGCGAGGGCGATTGCCCGTCTGCTACACTGAATCGCCGTTTGGCCTGCCGACGTCCGGCGGCCCCTGAGATTTCTGCATGGCTGAAGTTGTCCTCAAAGGCCGCCGCTACGATCTGGGAACGATGGTGCCGTTCCTGCTCATGCACGCGTCGGTCCTGCTCGTGTTCACCGTTCCGTTCTCACTCGAAATGATCGCGTGGTTCGCCGGGTCGTACTACCTCCGGATGTTCGGCGTGACGGGCGGCTACCATCGCTACTTCAGCCATCGCTCCTACAAGCTGAACCGCTTCTGGCAGTTCGCCATGGCGTGCCTGGCGCAGACCTCGGCGCAGAAGGGCGCGCTCTGGTGGGCGGCGCACCACCGCGACCATCACCTCTACTCGGATCGCAAGGAAGACCTGCACTCGCCCGTGCACGAGGGCTTCTGGTGGTCACATCTCGGCTGGGTGCTGTCGGACGAGTACGACGCCTACGACCAGAAGCGCGTCTCCGATCTCGCGAAGTACCCGGAGCTGCGCTGGCTCGACCGCTTCCATCTCGCGCCGGCCATCGTCTATGCGGTGGCGATCTTCCTGATTGGCGGCTGGGACGCGTTCGTGTGGGGGTTCCTGGCGTCGACCGTGGCGCTCTACCACGGCACGTTCCTGATCAACTCGCTCACGCACATCTGGGGCACGCGCCGGTTCGCGACGCCCGACGAGAGCCGCAACAACTTCGTGCTGGCCGTCCTCACGATGGGCGAAGGCTGGCACAACAATCACCACTACTACATGTCGAGCGTGCGTCAGGGCATCCGGTGGTGGGAGATCGACCCGACGTACTACATCCTCACGATGCTCTCGTGGGTCGGCATCGCGCGCGACCTGCGGCCGTTCCGCACGGCCCCCGGCGACGAATCAGTCGCCTGACGGCGCGCGGTATTCGTCGAGCGCCCGCCGGAAGTCGGGCGAGAGGATCAGCGTGAGCGCACGGCCGTAGCTGGCCGTGCCGTCCGGCACCTGATTGGCTTTCAGATATTCATCGTAGACACGCGAAGCCGCGCGCTGCACCTGCGGCTTCTGCCGCGACATGCGCTCGGCAATGCGCGCGAGATCGGCGCGCACGCCCGCGTCGAGTGACGAGAACGCCCTCGTGCGTGCGTCGCCCGGCAGCGCCCCACCCGCTTCGAGAATCAGATACAGACTCGCGCTGTACGCCAGCGCCGGGCCGCCCTTCATGCACGCGAGCCAGCCGATGGCGCTCGCCTCGGCCTCGTCGGCCTGTCCCGCCAGGTGCGCCCACTCGTGCGCCAGCACGAATCCCCGCTCGAAGGGCAGCAGGTCGGCATGCACGATCGACTCGAGCGCCAGCGGGTTGAGCATGCCGTTGACGCCGGCCCACGTGAAGAACGGCCCGAGGATCAGCGAGAACTTCGGACGTCCCGCGCGGAACTGCGTGGGACGCCGCGCCATGCGGAGCGCCTCGACCATCGGCCCGCGCAACTGTTCGGCCGCCGCGGCGTACGTGATCTCGGTGTCGGCGCCGAGCCGCGGACGCAGCGACGCGGCCAGCGCGTTCGCGTCGGCCATGGCCGCCATGAGGTTCGCGGTGCCGGGACTTGGCGGCGCGGCCAGCGTCTCGCCGAGCGGCACGCGCCGGTAGTTCAATCCCCACGCGAACATGAACAGCAGCACGATGACGGCAACCGCCCGCAGGATGCGCCGAATCGCCTCCCACGCCTCGGCCACGACACCGCGGCGGCCGCGCCAGATGAACACCGCCCGGACGATGGCCAGAATCAGCGCACCAACGAGCAGGACGTCGAGCGCCGCCACGGGAAGGAGGTTGCTGACGAACGTAAGGCCGCTCTGCAGCCACGGATACACGCCGCGCGAGTACGCGGTCTCGACGACCAGTGCGGGCACGGGCGCGAGCACGACGATGGCGGCCAGTACCGACAACACGAGCCACCCGGGCGCCGGACGTTTCCTCACGCGGTCCTCCCGGCGTCATGGCGATCGGTGTCGAAGGTGATCAGGCGGACCGATCGCTGGTGCGTGACATACGAGAACGCCCATTGCGTGAGCACGGAGAGCCGGTTGCGGAAACCGACGAGGTTCATCACGTGCACGAACAGCCAGAAGAGCCACGCGACGTAGCCCTTGAACGTCCAGCCCGGGATCTCGGCCACGGCCTTGTTCCGGCCGATGGTGGCGAGACTCCCCAGATTGCGGTAGTGAAACGGCTGCAGCGGCTCACCGCGGAGCTGGCGCTGCAGGTTGGCGGCCGCCAGGCGTCCCTGCTGAATCGCCACCTGGGCCACGCCGGGCAGCCAGCGGCCATCGGTCCCTTTCAGGGCCGCGAGGTCGCCGATGACAAAAATCTCCGGGTGTTCCGGCACGGTCAGGGTGTCGTTGACGAGCACGCGTCCAGCCCGGTCGAGAGGCACACCAAGTTTCGCGCCAAGGGGCGAGGCCGACACCCCGGCCGCCCACAGGATGGTGCCGGCCTCGATGGTCTCGCCGCCGACGTGAACTTTCCCCTCGGTGACATTTGTGACAATGCTGCCCGTCCAGACGTTCACGCCCAGCCGCTCGAGGGCGTGCCGCGCGAACGCCGACAGCTCCTCCGGGTAGCTCCCCAGCACGTTCGGGCCGCCCTCGATGAGGATCACGCGCGCCGACTCGGGATCGATGGCCCGGAAGTCGTGTGCCAGCGTGTGCCGGGCGATTTCGGCGAGTGCGCCGGCCATCTCCACACCGGTGGGACCGCCACCGATGACCACGAACGTCAGCAGCCGCCGCTGCGCGGCCTTGTCGGTCGTACGCTCGGCCTCTTCGAATGCCAGCAGCACGCGGCGCCGGGTATCGAGCGCGTCCTCGAGTGTCTTCAGCCCGGGCGCGTACTGGCGCCACTCGTCGTGTCCGAAGTACGCATGCGTGGCGCCGGCCGCGACGATGAGGTAGTCGTAGGCCACCTCCCCGCCGTCGGTGAGACGCAGGCGTTTCCCCGCGGGATCGATCGACTCGACATCACCCAGCCACACGCGCGCGTTCGGCTGGTGCCGCAGGATCCAGCGGATGGGCGCGGCAATGTCGCCGGGTGACAACCCCGCGGTGGCCACCTGGTAGAGCAGCGGCTGGAAGACGTGATGATTGCGCCGGTCGAGGAGCAGCACCTCGACCGGCGCCTTCTTCAGCGCCCTGGCGGCGGTCAGTCCGCCGAACCCGCCGCCGATGACGACGACGCGCGGGACGGGCGTCGCGGTGGTCACGGGGCTAGAACGCGGCGCCGGCCAGGCCTGCGGCGCCAATGCCGAACAGGCCCGCAATGAACGTCACCATGAACATGATCACCCAGGCCACGATACAGACCACGACGGCCTTCAAGGTGTCGTCGTAGTCGAGCGCCTGCCGCACCGCGATGACCATCGCCACGAGGACCCAGATGCCGACGACGAACTGGATGAGCCAGCCGAGGAGCGGAATGATCCCGAGGACATTGAACAGGCCGGCCGACTGCGCAAAACCCATCGTCCGCAGCATCTGACCGAGGTCAGCCTGTGTGTTCTTGCCGGGGAACAGCTTCGTCCCGACCAGCAGGACCACGAACGAGGCAATCACCCAGCCGATGAGTTGCAGGACGACGAGCGAGATCGCGCTCATCACCGTGATGTAGCGGATCGACGCGATGATGCCGGCAATCGCGACGCCGGTGACGACCATCGCCGCCTGCGACGTCGCCGTCTGGTCGTGCTCCACGTCCTCGAACGTCGAGGGCTGCAACCGCATCGCCCCAATCACCCGATCCTGAAAGCTCGCCATGTGACCTCCTCCGG
>CAZVHY010000132.1:5521-9807 GCA_964627115.1 uncultured Solibacteraceae bacterium
GTGGTGAAGATCGACGGCAACCACGAGGCGCCGTCGACCGCCGGGTACATCTGCGGCAAGGTGCGCCGGTTCGATCGGCGCCTGTACGGCCCCGACCGGCTCCTGCACCCGATGCTGCGCACGGGCCCGAAGGGCCGCAACCAGTTCGAGCGCATGACGTGGGACGAAGCGCTCGACCTGCTCGTCCGCCGGATCGAAGAAGCCCGCGACACGTTCGGCGCGGAGTCGATCCTGCCTTACTACTACGGCGGCTCGAACGGCGTCCTGACCAACGAGCTCGAAGACGCGCGGTTCTTCCGCCGCCTCGGCGCGTCGCGCCTGGCCCGCACGGTGTGCGCGGCGCCGACAGGAGCCACCGCAACGGCGCTCTACGGCAAGATGCCGGGTGTCGCCTACGAAGACTACGCCGAGGCCCGCCTCATCGTCCTCTGGGGCTGCAATCCGTCGGCGTCCGGCATTCACCTGGTGAGCCACATCCGGCGGGCGCAACAACAGGGCGCAAAGCTCGTGGTCATCGATCCGCGCGCGACGCCGCTTGCACGGCTCGCGGATCTGCATCTCGCAGTCAAACCCGGCACGGACGTGGTCGTGGCACTGTCGATCGTCAACGAGCTGTTCGCGCGCGGATGGGCCGACACGGAGTTCCTCGCCGCACACGCCGACGGCGTCGACGAGTTGCGCGCGGCCGCAGCCGCGTGGCCGCTTGCGCGTGCAGCCGCAGAAGCGGGCGTGACGCCCGAGTCGCTCGCGACCTTCGCCGAGTGGTACGGCACGACCTCTCCTGCCGTGGTCCGCTGCGGCTGGGGCCAGGAGCGCAACCGCAACGGCGGCGCCTCGTCGATGGCGATCCTGGCGCTGCCCGCGGTCGGCGGCAAGTTCGGCGTGCGCGCCGGCGGCTACACGATGAGCAACTCCGGCGCCTGGGGCATCACGCAGGAACGCCTGATCGATCACCCCGCACCGCCGACGCGCGTCGTCAACATGAACCAGCTCGGCCGCGCGCTGAACACGTTCACCGATCCGCCCGTGAAGGTGCTCTTCGTCTACAACTCGAACGCGCTGGCCACGACGCCCGATCAGAACGAAGTGCGGCGAGGCCTGCTCCGCGACGACCTCTTCACGGTCGTCCACGATCAGGTCATGACCGACACGGCGATGTACGCGGATCTCGTCCTGCCGGCGACAACCTTCCTCGAGCAGTACGACATCGCGAAGGGGTACGGCGCCTATCACCTGCAACTCGTGCAGCCGGTGATTGCACCGGTTGGCGAGTCGCGATCGAACCACGAGCTGTTCCGCGAGCTGTCGATCCGCCTCGATCTCGGCGAAGACGACGGGCTTGGAGAAGCCGGAATGCTGATGGACGCCGCGTCGCGGATGCCTGAAGCCGTCGGCGCTGCGCTGATGTCCGGCACGCGCCCGGAAGCGCCGGGCGGCGGCAGGCCCGTGCAGTTCGTGGACGTCCTGCCAGGCACGGCCAACGGACGCATCCAGCTGTTCCCGACTGGCCTGACGGCCGACGCCGCCCCACCCTACGCGTATCGTCCGGATCCGTCGACGACGAAACATCCGCTGGCGCTCATCAGTCCTGCCAGCGAACACACGATCTCTTCCACGCTCGGCGAGCACCGCCCCGGCATCGCGAAGCTGAAGATCAATCCTGACGATGCGCACGCGCGGTCGATTGCGGACGGTGATCCGATCCGCATCTTCAACGACCTCGGCGACGTCCACTGCGAAGCGAACATCACACCCGAGGTGCGTCCGGGCACGGTCGCGTTGCCGAAAGGCCTGTGGGCGAAGAGCACCTACAACGGGTCGACCGGCAACGCGCTGGTGCCGGACTCACTCACCGACATCGCCGGTGGCGCGTGCTTCAACGACGCGCGGGTGCAGGTGGAACTGCTGGGAAGACATTGACCGGGGGGGCACGGGTGCCAAGGTGCGATGGTGCCAAGGTGCCAGGGTGCGAGGAACCTGATTCTTGTCGACGTTCTCCGATAGACACCACGCTGTCGTCCCAATTCACGGCCGCGCTGTTCTGTCGCCTATTCAATCGGTAGACAAGGATCAGCTTCCTTGCACCCTGGCACCTTCGCACCCTGGCACCCTGGCACCCTGGCACCTTGGCACCATCGCACCCTAAAACCCCTGTCTAATCCCAATCTGCCACCGCACCTTGCGATCCACGCGATCGAGCGGGCGGCTGATCGCGAGTTCGAGCGGCAGGAGGCCGAAGAGGTTCACGCGGACGGCGCCGCCAACGCTGCGGACGAGGCGGCGTGAGCCGCCGGCGAAGTCTGGCTGTTCGTCGGCCGTCCAGGTCAGCCCCGCGTCGGCAAAGAACGCGATGTCGACCGGAAGACGTCCGTAGCGGACGTCGCCCATGAACGCGCCGGGAATCGGCGCGCGCACCTCGACGTTGACGACGGCCATGCGGCTGCCGAGCAGGTTGCGGAAGACATCACACTCCTCGCCCACCGATCCACCCAGACACTCGACCGCCGAGAACGATCCAATGCCGTAGCCGTGCACGAACTCCGGGTATCCCGCATACAGATCGATGAGCTGCTCGTGATCGGCGTCGCGCCCGTACCGGCCGTAGTGCAGGCCACGCACCGCGATGGTCCATGGCCGCACGGGCATGAAGTACCGCCGCCAGTCGGCGAGCAGGTTCGTGTATTCCACCGTTCCCGTGGTTCTGCCGACCTCGAGACGCGAGCGCTCGCCGAAGACCGGATGCGTGGCGCCGAACAGCGACGTGTCGCGCACGAGCGCGGCACTGCCATAGCCCATGTAGAACGCCGGGCCGAGCGGCACGGTTTCGCGTGTCTGGCCAATCAGGTTGCGTCCCCCGCCTTCGTACGTGGCCGTCCGTGTTTCGCGGCTGAACGACAAGGCCTCCGCGCTGGCCGACGTCTCGAACCGCGTCGTCGTGCTGAACGGATAGATCGCGGTGAAGAACCCGCCGCGCACCTGCTGCCGTTCGATGATGGCGCTGATCTCGGTGTCGCCCGTGTCCGGATTGTCGCGGCGCGTGAGGTAACCGATGCTCATCGGCACGGCCGCCAGCGACGCGGCCCAGTTCCACCGGTGCTGCCGGTTCACGTAGGTCAGACGTCCGCCGAAGTCCGCGAGCGTGCCGCCAATCTGCGCCTGCGCCCCGAGCGCGCGATCGCCGAGCATGTCGCTGAAGAACGCCGACATGCCGCCCACCACGCGCGCGCCGAGCGAGCTCACGCCGGCTGACACCATGGGCTGGCCGAGGAAGTCGAGCGCGAGCTTCCGCCGGTACGTCTCGCCTTCGACGAGCGGCGTCATCGGCGGCAGACCACGATCCACATTCGACAGAAGCGCGTAGACATCACCGCCCGGCACGCTGCGGCCGGGCAGCAGGGCCGCCTCGGCCACCGCCATCGGCGGCACGTTCGTCATGGTGTCGGCCGGGTCGAGCCGATATACGGCGTGCCCGTCGTCCTCGAACACGCTGAAGACCAGCCGGCCGTCGGCAGCCATGCTGAGCGCAGGACTCGTCGACGTGATACCCGCAATGCCGGTCGCCACCGACGACAGCCGCTCGGCCGGCCCGCCGTCGATCGACATCCGATAGAGATTGTTGACGCCGTCCGGATCGGCCACGAACGTCACGAACCGGCCGTCGGGCGAGACCTGGGGACTCAAGTGCTTGCCGTGCAGGAATCCCGGAATGGCCCGCACCTGGCGCGATGCGAGATCGAGATACGCCAGGCGCAACGCGCCGGGCTCGAGGCGTTCGAGATCGGTGCTGAAACGCTCGGTCACGAAGACGAGGCCGCTGCCGTCTGGCGTGAACACCGCCTCGAGATCGGCGTATGCGTCGTTCGTCAGGCGTTCGATCCGGCCATCGGCCAGTGTCACGCGGTAGAGATCGATCGCCCCGCCGCTGTTCCCGCTCACGACGACCGACGCGCCGTCAGGCGCAAACGTCGGGTGCATCGCATCGTCGAGGCCCGGAAGTTTGACCTCGCGGCGGACGCGTCCGTTCGACACCTGAATCATCGCCAGCACGGGACGTCCCGATCGAATGGCCGAGATGGCCAGCGTCTGCCCGTCAGGACTCCAGGCGCCGGCGGAGTTGAGGAACTGCAGGCTGTCGAAATGTGGATCGTTGGCGGAGGTCGTGAGCTTGCGAATGATCCGTCCGCTTTCCGCATCGGCCAGGAACAGGTCGACCGAGAAGCGATCGCGCTCCGAGAAGAACGCGATCGTCTTCCCATCCGGGCTCACGCGTGGTCCCACGTTGTAGC
>CAZVHY010000133.1:0-9785 GCA_964627115.1 uncultured Solibacteraceae bacterium
CCGAAGTCCATCAGCGTCGTCACCGTCGTGACGCCGCCTTCTTCGCTGAACGTCGTCGTGATGACAGCTTCGCCGCCCGGCTCACCCTGTCCCGTATTGCCGGGGTCGTAGGACTCCACATGCACCGTGCGCACACCAGGCTCGACCTCACGGAACGTCCCGAAGAAGCCAAACTCGGTTGCCCCGTCCTCGCTGCGCCACCGCCAGCGGTACGCGCCGCCCACGCGAACGTCCATCTCGCAGACGGGCATGGTCCATCCGGGCGGTCCGAGCATCCAGCGTTTGATCAGCTCGGGCTCCGAGTACGCCCGGTACACGAGCGCGCGCGGCGCCTTGAACGATCGGACCACCTTGACCTCGCGGTCACTGGGCAGTGTCACGTCGGCCTTGTCGAACGTTGTCATCGCGTCTCCTTCTTCGTGCGTCGTCGAGTGGATGCCGGACGCGACGCGTTCGCCCGTGTACGTAATCCCTGCCCCGCGGTCCGCCGCGCCGGTGTCGCCTGGAGCTCGGCGAGCAGGACGTCGAGCCGCTGGAAATTCGCCTCCCAGATGTCGCGGTAGGCGTCGAGCCACGCACTCGCCTCGGCAAGCGGCGCCGCTTCGATGCGCCGAGGCCGGCGCTGTGCGTCGTGGCCCGCGCTGACGAGCCCCGCACGCTGGAGCACCTTCAGGTGCTTCGAGATGGCCGGCTGGCTCATGTCGAACGGTTCGGTCAGTTCCGTCACCGTGGCCTCGCCGAGCGCCAACCTGGCGAGGATGGCTCGCCGCGTCGGGTCGGCAAGGGCAAGGAACGTGGCGTCGAGGCGGTTCGTCATGTCCATATCCGTGAAGTTACATAACCATATGGTTATTTCAAAAAGGAGTCAAGCGGTGTCGTGCGGTCGTGTGAGCGGTATGCTGAAGGTGCCTCCCTCGCACGCCCCCTCCCTGAAAGGTGTCTGCATGTTCGGTCCGTCCTTCAATCGCCTCGTTTCCGTTGCTCTCTTTGCCCTCGCGATCGGCGCCACCTCGGCGTGTTCGTCGCCGACCGACCCTTCGCCGGAACTGAAGGGCGGCGTCGTCGCCGTCTACGAAGTGACCGGTGAGCGGTTCTCGGTCTTCGTGCGGAATCCGGCCGCGGTGCAGCGGCTCGTGCGCATCCGCGACGGCGAGACCCTGGGTCAGATTCCGAACGGCCGCATCCTGCGCGGGCCCGGCACGGCCAGTCACAACGCCCCGCGCGCGTGGCACCTCGATCCCGAAGAGATCGAGATCGTCGACACGGCGATCGAGGTTTGCGACGGCCGCCCCTCGTACGTGGATGCCAACATCGCCGAATTCGTCGACGTCATCGGCCGGTACTGCCCGTGGGGCGCCAAGCTCGTGCGCCTCGAGGATCACCGCTGAGACTGCCGTAGGGGCGGGCGTGGGGGCGGGCCCCCGTGCCCGCCCGCTCGCCTTGACTCATGTAGCCTGTGTAGTATCTACTACACACATTGGCCGCGTTTGGTGATTACATCCGCCGCGTGCGGGAGACGAAGCGCCTCGAAGACCCGGCGTTCTCCGTCCGCCAGCTCGCGGGACGGGTCGGCATCGAGCCCTCCTATCTCAGCAAGATCGAGCGTGGCGAGCAGCCGCCGCCGTCCGAGCAGACCATTGCCGCGCTCTCCCATGAGCTCGGTGAGGACGCCGACGTGCTGCTGGCGCTGGCCGGCAAGGTGTCGAGCGACCTGCAGGCGGCCATTCGCAGGCGTCCGACGCTGTTCGCCCAGTTGATTCGTGAACTGCGGAACGCGCCCGATCACGCGGTGCTGCGGATCGTGCGCGAAGTCCGCGACGGAGAGTGGTGACCCATGATCGAGCTCCAGCACAATCGCCTGCAGTTCTCCTTCCTCGACGTCCACCCGTCCGCGCGCCTGACCATCGAGTTCCAGCGGACGCTCCGCATTCCCGACGACGAGCGTGCTCATGCGCTGCCCCCCGGCCTCGGCGCATTCCCGCTGCGTCACGTCGACGACGGCCGGAACGTGCCGGCGACGTGGCTGCAGCGTGGTGGCGTGATGCTGCCGATGTATCAGGCCGAAGCGATGTGGATCCGATTCCAGGCCGGCCGCGACCACGACCGCGAGGCCTCCTACCCCTTTGCGATCCGCATTGCCGCCGGCAAGATCAACGCCGTTACCGGTCAGCAATGGACGACGGGCCTGCACGAAACGCCGCAGGACTACGTCGTCTCCCCTCGACAGCCCTGGCTCGATGGCTTCTGTGTCTCGAAAGGCATCATTCGTCAGTTCGTGGCCATGCCGCTCGGCCGCGGCTACACGGCTGAAGAACAGATCACCGGCGAAGCGACACATGGTGGTGTGCAGATCGCCGTCTACCCCATGAAACGCGACGTCTTCGAGCGGCGCTTCCCGAAGATCAGCCGCACGAGCGAGCCGGCCGCTGCCCTGTACGATCTCGAGCTCGACGCGATGTCATTCCGGCCGCGCGCTGCAGCCTCGTCGATGGGTCTCGCGCCTGGTGGCCGCATGAAGCAGGACATCTACGACGACCCGTTCGATTTCGACGACTGGGCCCAGGCGACGAGCTCCCGGTGTTTCGTGCACCTCGCGAACTCGGAGATGTGGCGCGCGTTCACCGGAGACGCGCCGCCCACGATGCCCCCCACGGCCGCCGACTACACACGCGCGGGCCTGCCGTGGTTCGACTACTACGGCGAAGCGCCTGCGGTGCAGGGGTCGCCGATTCTCGCCGGCCTGAAGAGCGTGCTGGAGATGGGCAGGAAGAAGAGCGAAACACCGTTGCCCGAGAACGAGCCCGTGTCGGGCGAGCACGTGGTGACGCTGCACGCGAAGCGCACGGGCAACGAAGTGCGCGAGGGCATTTTCTAATCGTCACTCGTTCAGGCTGAAAATCCGCTCCATGCGCTGCCACTTCTCGCCCGGTGGCGCGTCGGGCAGTGCCTGCTGAAACTGCCACATCAGCCGCTCCCACTCCTGGACAACGGGATTGGCTTCGTCAGCCGCGGCTTTGGCTTCGAACGAGAAGCGCGCGTCGACGTCGAAAATCATCACCAGGCGCGTGCCGCGCAGGTAGATCTCGGCGTCGACGACGCCCGCGTCACGCAGACTCCGGACCACACCCGACCAGACGGCTTCGTGATGGCGGCGATACTCGGCGATGAGATCCGGATCGTCCTTGAGATCCAGCGTCAGGCAGTGGCGCGTCGTCATGCGGTCGAGAGTAGCCGATTGCCGGTACTTCTGGTACAGATGTGCGCGACGGCACCCGCCCTGCCGCGGTTTCGCAAGGAGAGATGATGGCTCGACCGAAGAACGTCCGGCGCTGGCTCGTGGCCGGCGCACTGCTGTGTGCCGCCGGTGTGACGGCTGCCCGCGACACGCAAGCGCCGCCCCCGGTCGAGCACTATCGCCTCGTCCCCGGCTTCGTGGCCGAACGTTTCAACGACAGCGGCATGGCGCTCGGCAACGGTTTCGACGCGCCGAATCCGTGGGGCGCGTATACCGCGTACCTGCTGGCCACCAACGCGAAGGGCCAGCGCACCTGGCGCATCGAAAACTATCTGCCGAACACCGCGGCCGGCACGGCGCAGGGCTCGTCGATGTACCTGTTCGAGGGGCGCGCGCTCGCGCTGCTCGTCGATACCGCGCAGAACACGCCGGACGAACCCGGCAAGAACGATCTGACGACCGTCGTGCGTCACCTGCTCGGTCACGAGAACGACGGCGCCACGCCGCGGCCGTCGCCCGTCGACTTCGTGGTCGCCAACACGCACAGTCATGGCGACCACACGGGCAAGAACGCCGCAATGAGCGACCGCACGGTCTACTACCCGGAGCTCGACTGGCCGGCCAAGGGTGCGCCGTCCAACTACGTGCCCATCAAGGAAGGCGGCGGCGCGAGCGCACGCGGCAACGGGCAGGCGGCCGGCGAGATCGCTCTCGGCGATCGCACGATCACTGCGATCGACCTGCACGCGCACACACCCGGCTCGACCGGATATCTCGATCGCGAGAACCGGATGATCGCAACTGGCGACGCCATCGGCTCCGCGTATGTCTGGGCGCACTTCGGCGCCATGACGCACTACCTGCACTCCGTGCGTCATCTCCAGGAGGTGCTGCGTCCGTTTCCGCACGTCGACGTGCTGCCGGCACACTTCTATCAGATCAAACAGAATGCGCGCGGACGCGCGCCCCTCGATGGCCGTCCGCTCGACAAGCGCTACGTCGACGATCAGGTCCGCGCCGCTGAGGGCATTCTCGACGGCACCGTGGTCTCCGAACCGTATCGCACCGTCGGCCGCCAGGCGGCGATCGCCACCGTCGACTCCGCGCAGATCGTCTGGACCATGGGCAACGTGTCGTCGGACGCGTGGCCATTCGAGCCGAGGCACGCCGCGGCGTGGCGCGCGGTGACGCTGCCAGGTGAGCTGCCGGCGTCAGCCGAGGGCGATCGCTTTGCCGGCCTGAGGAACGTGCGCAGCGGCCTCTTCCTCATTCGCGGCCCGGCCGCGAGCGACACTATCTATCTCGTCGTCGGATCCACACGCGCGCTGCTCATTGGCGCCGGAGACGGCACGTCCGGCCTGCGTGCGCTCGCGGCGCGGCTCGCTGGACGCGTGCCCGTCGACGTGGCGGTCACCGGCAATACGCCTGGCCAGACGGGCGGTCTGACACAGTTCTCCAGCGATGTCCTGCACCTGCCCGATGGCGTGACGCCGCCAGCGGGTGCGGCCACCGTGCATCGCATCGGCGCGGGTAGTCGCATCGATCTCGGCGCCGACCGCGACGGCCGTCCGCTCGTGCTCGAGGTGCATCCGATGACCGGACGCGCGGCGTCGGACATCACGCTGCTGAGCCTCAACGACCGCGTCGTGTTCACGGGTGACGCCCTCGGGGAACAGCGCGCCGACGGTGGCCTGGTCCTTCGACAGCCAATCGCGACGTTCGCAAACGCGCTGACCGCCTGGCGCACGTCGACCGATGGCCGCTACGACGTCGTTTACACGGCGCGCAACTTCCAATGGTTCACGGCAGCCGCATACGTCGATCAGCTGCAGTCAGCCGTTGCGAGTGCGCTGTCGGGCGACGCAGCGGCGTGGACGACGTTGCCGGCGCTTCCCGGGCTCAGAATCGCGCGATCGCAGGGCGCCGCCGACGTCGTCGCATCGATTGCCGTGGAGGCGCCGTGACACGAGCGATCGCCGCAGCGGCCCTGTCCGTTGTCGCGCTCGCGGGTCCTGCCGCGCGTCAGGTGCCTGACGAGCGGCTCGTGCCACAGGAAGAGATGCTGCTGACGCGTCGCTCCGCCGGCGCTGAACCTCGTCTGCCGATGCTCGCCGGCGCCTCAGGCGTCCGCGGCCCCGTGCTGTTCGAGATCGGGGTGTCGCCCGACGGTCGTGTGACGCACACGTCTCTGCTGCACGGCGCGCCGATGCTCGAACAAGCCGCGGCCGACGCCGTCAGAACGTGGCAGATGTCTCCGAACATGCGCAACGGCCGGCCCGGCGGCTATCGCACAACGGCCGTCGTGTCATTCGCGGGCCAGCCGCTCTCGCAGGAGGATGAACAGCGCCTGATGCACCTCGGCGATGCGCTGCTGCTCTGCCTCGAGGCCACTCGGCGCCATGCGTTCATCACCGCCGAAAAGCGCTGCCATCTCGCAAGCGAGGTGGCCGACACGCTGACGCGGCTCGACGTGACGCTGCCCGTGCGTCCCAATCGCCTCGAAGCAGAAGCGTTGGTCGAGCTCGGCCATCACACATCCGCCATCCGCCTGTTCGAGCGGATCGAGGCGCGCCTCCGGCAGATGCCGTTTTTCAGTCTCGACCGCACGCTGAGCCTGCGCGGTCTGGGTCGCGCACACGCCGCGCTCGGCAAACGAGACGAGGCGCTTCGCGCATACGCGCAGGCGGAACGTCAGGTGTACGACGCGTGGAGCGGCGCCCCGAGGACCTCACTATTTCGAAGCGAGGCCGCCGGCTACTACGCGTCGATGGCCGATGACTACGCGCGCCTGCTCGAACAGGCCGGTCGCGCCGCCGACGCGGCTCGCGTCCGTCAGCGTCTCGACAGCATGCGCTAGCAGGTGTCGGTTCTTACCAGTTTGCCGAGCAGTGCGCTCAGTTGCTCAGCCTCCTGTCGGCTGAGCGCGCCGAGGAGCCTGACTTCCGCTGCCGTCTTGATCTTCGACCCGTCGCGACAGGCCTTGCGGCCCGCCGCGGTGAGGACGGCGAGCCGCGAACGCCGATCGTGCGGATCGGGCTGGCGCTGCACCAGCCCGTCGGCCTCGAGGCGGTCAACGAGTTGGGTGATGTTGGATCGCACGCACGACAGCCGGTCGGCGAGTTGATTGAGCGGCAGCGATTCGCCGGCCGCCGACAGCGCCTGCAGCGCAATCAGCTTCGGCAGCGACAGGCCGGCGTCCGCCAGCCTCGCTTCCACCTCCGCCTGCGCGACGTTCGCCGTGTGCAGGAGCGCGGCCAGGCTCATCGTGGATGTTCCCTTCTGTACCACGGCCGCATGATACGGGGCCGTGGCACCATCGACAAAGCGTCTCGTTCGAAGTCGTTCGAGCCTTTCGACGGAACGCAGGGTGCCCGCGAGCATTCGTAGGGGCGGCCCTTGGGCCGCCCGGGCGGGGCAAGCCCCGCCCCTACGCGCTCGTTACGCGGGCACGGTCGCGAGCGTCGGATAGTCGATGTACCCTCTCGCCTCGCCTGTATAGAACGTGCTGGCATCCGGCGCATTGAGCGGCGCCTCGAGTCGGAACCGCTCGGGCAGATCCGGATTGGCCAGGAACGGGACACCGTACGCGACGAGGTCCGCGTCGCCTGCGGCCACCGCCGCTTCCCCCGACGCGAAGTCGTAGCCACCGTTGACGATGAGCATGCCGTCGAAGGCGCGCCGCAGTTCGGGCGTGACGCGCGGCGCCGATGACACTCGCGGACCGGCGATGGCTTCGGACACGTGTAGATACAGGATTTCGCGCTTCGATAGCTCCCGGGCGAGAAATCCGAACGTCGCGGAGGGATTGCTGTCGCTCATCCCGAACATGTCGAACGACGGTGCGACCCGGTAGCCCACGCGCCGCGGGCCCCAGACGTCGGCAACGGCGTCGACGACGTCCAGCGGAAGACGCGCGCGATTGGCAATCGACCCACCGTACTCGTCCGTTCGCACGTTGGACGAGTCGCGCAGGAACTGATCGAGGAGATAGCCGTTCGCGCCGTGCAGTTCCACGCCATCGAACCCGGCCGCCTTCGCGTTCGCGGCGGCGTGGCGGAACTGCGCGACGATGTCCGGTATCTCGTCCGTCAGCAGGGCACGCGGCGTCACGTACGGCTTGCGTCCCTCGGGGGTGAACACGTCACCGGCCACCGGCAACGCCGACGGCGCCACCGGTAGCGCGCCGCGCAGGAAGTCAGGATGCGAGATGCGCCCCACGTGCCAGAGCTGCGCGAAGATGCGGCCGCCTGCGGCATGCACCGCTTCGGTCACGACCGCCCAGGCCGTCACCTGTTCGGCGGAGTGAATGCCCGGCGTGCGCACGTAGCCCACGCCCTGCGGACTCACCTGCGTGGCCTCGCTGACGAGCAGGCCGGCCGAGGCGCGCTGAGCGTAGTAGGTGCCGGCCACCGGGTTGGCGAGATTGCCGGGCAGGGCGCGTGCGCGTGTCATCGGGGCGAGGACGAGGCGATTGGGCAGCGTGAAGTCACCGGTCGTGTAAGGCGAAAGCAGGGCGCGAGTCGACATGGGTATCTCCGGGCAAGGACATCGGCGCCGACTGCGGCGCCGGACGAGGGCCGATCATCCATATATGAACCAGAAGCGTCGCCCCGGCGGCTCATCGGTGCCGCCGGGGGGCATTTAGTTCATTGGTGAATAATCTAGCACTCAACTGTGTCCTTCGCAATTCGGATAGGCTGTAGCGGTTTCTGCATGCAGTTGTTCGACTGCCGCCAGTGACACGGCGGCTGCACGGCTGCGGGCCGCGCGGCCGCTGGCGCGCGAACGTGCGCCCTGGCGACACACCGCGAACGATTCGAAGGAGAACGCTGGAATGACGCCCACGAAGACACACGCGACGGACTCGTCGCTCACGCCCGGGACCGATCGCCGGAACTGGATGAAGCAGGTTGCCACCCTCGCCGGCGCATCGGCCGCCATCGTCACGGCCGGGTGCGCCTCCGATACGCCCTCCCCTGCGGCGAGCGGCGCCCAGGCGTCCGGCAGCGTCGACACGCCCGATGCGGCCATCGCGCAGACGGCCGCGGGACGCGTCCGCGGGTTCACGCGCAACGGCGTGTTCATCTTCAAGGGCATTCCCTACGGCGACACCACTGCGGGTGAGCACCGCTTCGCACCGCCGCGTCCCGTCACGCCGTGGACCGGCGTTCTGCCGACGGTGGCGTGGGGGCCGGTGTCGCCGCACGGACCGCGCGCCGGCTGGGTCAACCAGGAGGAGCAGTTCCTCTATCAATGGGATGACGGCTTCGCGGGCGAAGACATGCTGCGCGTGAACGTGTGGACGCCGGCGGTCAACGACACACGCCGCCGGCCGGTGCTCGTCTGGATTCACGGCGGCGGGTACGCGTCGGGATCGAGCCAGGAACTGCGGCCGTACGACGGCGAGCGTCTCGCGCGCGAGCACGACGCGGTGCTCGTCTCGATGAACCACCGCCTCAACGTCTTCGGCTTTCTCGACCTGTCGCGCGTCGGCGGCGCGCGGTACGCACAGTCGGGCAACGTCGGCATGCTCGATCTCGTGCAGTCGCTCGAGTGGGTGCGCGACAACATCGCGAACTTCGGCGGCGATCCCGGCAACGTCACGATCTTCGGGCAGTCGGGCGGCGGCGGCAAGGTCACGACCCTCATGGCCATGCCGCGCGCGAAGGGGTTGTTCCACAAGGCCGTGGCCATGAGCGGTTCGTTCATCGGCGCCAGTTCGTCTGAGGATGCGGAGCGTCTGGCGCGGGGCGTGATGGCTGAGCTGGGCATTGGCGCGTCGCAGCTCAACCGGTTGCACACGGTGAGCGCGGACGCGCTGGTCAACGCCGCGCTGGCCGCGCAGCAGAAGGTCGTGCCGTTCGGCTTCCCCGCTCCCGGTACGCTACCGGTCATCAATCTCGGCTGGCAGCCGGTCGTCGACGGCGTCGTCCTACCGGAAGTCCCGTTCGATCCCGCGGCGCCTGCGCCGTCCGCCGACATCCCGTTCCTTGTCGGCTGCACGTTCCACGAGTTCGTCACCGGCATCAACAACCCGCAGGCGCGCGAGACAACGTGGGAGCAGTTGCAGGAAGGGCTGACGCCACAGATCGGCGAACGCGCGACGCGGGCGATCGAGGCGTTTCGTGCGTTGTTCCCGTCGGCGCAGCCGTTCGAGATTGCGGGCCTCATCGGTGCGGACATGTTCCGCCGCGGTGCTGTCATGCAGACCGAGCGCAAGGCCGCGCAGAACGGCGCGCCCGTCTATCACTACTGGTTCGGCTGGAAGACGCCTGTGCTCGACGGTCGTCCGCTTGCGTTCCACTGCCAGGACCTGGCGTTCTGGTTCGACAACATCGATCTCTGCCTGCAGGCGACCGGCGGCGGCGCCGAGGCGCGACAGCTCGCGTCGCAGATGAGCCGATCGCTCGTTGCTTTCGCGCGCACGGGCGATCCGAACCACGACGGCATCCCGGCGTGGGCGCCGTTCACCGACTCGAACCGCGCGATGATGATCTTCGACACGACCACCGAGGCGCGCGTCGATCCCGATCGCGACGCGCGGCAGGCG
>CAZVHY010000134.1:0-9762 GCA_964627115.1 uncultured Solibacteraceae bacterium
CCGGCCCGTGGCCATGGCCAGCAACATCAGACTCGAGTACCGGCCGAGGTAGAGCGTCGGGGGCGACAGGTGCGACGGGCGACAGGAACCTGATACCTGTCAACTTTGCGATGCAGGGATGGCACGACGGCCCGTTCTATAGATACTGGCGAACATCAGCCACCTTTCGCCCGTCGCACCTGTCGTCCCGCGTTACACCCGAGTTCAGTGCACCGTCCGCGTCTTGTTCGTGAGGTAATCCTGCAGGACGTATCGGCCGAGCGTGTGCGGCGTCGTGAAGTAGGCCTTACCGCGACAGATGCGGGCGACGCGGCGGACGAAGGCGACCAGGTCGTAGTCGCGGGCCAGCATGAACGTGTTGATCATGATGCCGGCGCGGCGGCAGGCGGCGACTTCGGCGAAGGTCTCGCGGAGCACGAACGGGTCGAGGCCGAACGCGTTGCGGTAGATGCGGCCGTCGGGCCGCGTCACCGCCGACGGCTTGCCGTCGGTAATCATCACGATCTGGCGCATGTCGCGACGTTGCCGTTCGAGAATGCGGCGCGCCATGCGGAGGCCTTCGCGCGTGTTCGTGTAGTACGGCCCGACGCGCACGCGGCCCAGTCGTGCAATGGGCACTTCCTCCGCCGAGTCGTGAAAGAGCACGGCGTTGATGGCGTCGCCCGGATACTGGTGACGGATGAGACTCGCCAGCGCCAGCGCGACGCGCTTGGCGGGTGTGAAGCGGTCCTCGCCGTAGAGCACCATGCTGTGGCTGCAGTCGAGCAGCAGCACCGTGGCGCACGAGCTCTGATAGTCGCCCTGCGTCACCATCAGGTCTTCGACGTCGACGTCAATCGCACCGCCGTGACCAGCCGCCGCCGAGCGGCGGGCCGCATTCAGCACCGTGGCTGACGCGTCGAGGTTGAGCGTGTCGCCGAACTCATACGGCCGTGGCGGTCCGCCGGCCTCGACGCCCGTGGCCAGTTCGCGCGTGTCGTGCCGGCCGGTCGCGCTGCGCCCCATCGATCCGAGCAGGTCGCGCAGCGCGCGATACCCGAGAAAGTCGAGCGCCTTGTCGGTCACCTGGAACGTCGCCGTGCCGACGCCGCCCTCGCGTCCGTCCGACGACGCACCCTGCGGCTGGCCCGTCACGCTGACATAGCCCTGTTCGGTGAGCTTCTCAATGATGCGCTGGATGAGCGATTCGATCTGCTCACGTTGACGCGCGGCCGATTCCTCGGTGCCGTCATGCGTCAGCAGCTGGTTGATCACGTCGTCGGACAGCGCGCCACCGTTGAGCAGCGCGTCGAGGATGGCGTCGTGCAGCGCCTGCATCGTGCGGTCGTCTTCGCTCTGCGGATCCCACGGATTGTCGAAGCCGCTCGAGAGCAGCAGGCTCGACAGCTTCGAGACCAGCGCGTCGAGGTCCACCTGATCCGCAAGGTCTTCGACGAAACGCGTGTAGCGGTATTTCATGGGCGTGGCCCGTCAGTTGTAGTAGCGCTTCTTCTTCCGGCCGCGCGCGAGCAGGTCGTCATCGTCCTCGTCGCTCTCGTCGTCGGCCACCAGATCGTCGAAATGCGCAGGCTGGGAGCGCTGCCGCGGCGTGGGCGACGAACCGAGCAGGCGGCCGCCGTCGCTTCGGCTGATGCGCTTCAGCGCGCAGAGCCCCTCGAGCAGGAAGTCGGCGGCCGCCGCACGGCTGCTCTCGGGTGCGTCGGGGCCGGCGCCAAGGCCTTCGATGGCCTCAGCCACGCCGGGAATGGCCGCCACGGCATCGAGGAGCATGGCGGCCGGTGTCGTGTCGGACAGATCGATCTCACCCCCGTCATTGAACCAGTCGATGATGCTGCGGGTGTCGAGCGCGGCCGAATCGGCGTCGAAGACGGTGGCCACGGCCTGGCGCACGAGCTCGCTGGCCACCTGTTCCGCGCCCTTCAACTCGCCCTCGTATTCCAGTTCGATCTTGCCCGTCAGTGAGGGCAGCGAGGCGAGCACGTCGCTCACGCGTGGCACGACATCGGGTTCGCCGTGCAGGTACGCGCGCCGCTCGGCATTCGAGACGACGTTCTCGATCGCCGTGATCGGCAGGCGCTGGCTGACGCCCGATCGCCGATCGACGTGCTGATCGCCGCGCGCCTGGAAGGCGAGTTGCTCGACGATCTCCCGTACGAAGCGCGGAATCGTCACCGGCAGTTGGCCCGCAGCGCCGCGGTCGTCGCGCGCCGTCCAGGCTTCCTGCGACGTGATGGCCATGGCCTCGTCGCGCGTCCGCGGATAGTGCGTGCGGATCTCCGACCCGATGCGGTCCTTCAGTGGCGTGATGATCTTGCCGCGCGCCGTGTAGTCCTCGGGGTTGGCGCTGAAGACGAGCAACACGTCGAGCGCCAGGCGGACGGGGTAGCCCTTAATCTGGACGTCGCCTTCCTGGAGGATGTTGAACAGACCGACCTGCACCTTGCTCGCGAGATCGGGGAGCTCGTTGACGGCGAAGATGCCGCGATTCGCCCGCGGCAGCAGGCCGTAGTGCATCGTGAGCTCGTCGCCGAGCTCGCGGCCCGATCGCGCGGCCTTGATGGGATCGACGTCGCCGATCAGATCCGCAATCGTCACGTCGGGCGTGGCCAGCTTCTCGACGTATCGGGCGTCGCGCGGGAGCCAGTCGACCGGCAGATCGTCGCCATCGGCGGCGAGCCGCATGCGGCACGCGGCGCAGAGCGGGTGCAGCGGGTCGTCGTGCAGTTCACACCCGGCCACGACCGGAATGTCGGGATCGAGCAGGGTCGCGAGGGCCCGCAGCAGGCGGGTCTTCGCCTGACCGCGCAGGCCGAGCAGGATGAAGTTGTGTTTCGAGAGCAGCGCGTTGACGACCTGCGGAATCACCGTGTCGTCGTAGCCGACGATGCCGGGGAAGAGACGCCGGCCGGCGCGAAGCGTGTCGATCAGGTTGCTGCGGATTTCGTCCTTGACGGATCGAACGACGAGACGGCCGGCGGCCACCTCGTCACGGAGTGCGCCGCGTGAACGGGGACGGGCCATAGGACAATACTACGCCATGCCCCACGCCCTCCTCTCGCTCGATACGCCCCTCGTGATCGCGCATCGCGGCGGCGCCGGCCTGCGTCCCGAGAACACGCTGGCGGCCTTCGAGCATGCCGTCGCGCTCGGCGTGGGCGCGGTCGAGTGCGACGTCCACCTGTCGAAGGATGGTGAGGTCGTGGTCATTCACGACGACACGGTGGACCGCACGACCGACGCGCGCGGGGCGGTCTCGTCGTTCACGGCGGCCGAACTGGCCGGCATGGACGCCGGCGCGGCGTTTCGCGACCTCGACGGACGGCCCTCGTTCCGCCAGCAGGGCATCGGCATTCCACGGCTCGAGGAGGTGCTGCGCCGCCTGCCGGCGACGCCCATCGTGCTCGAGCTCAAGGGACGTAATCCGTCCATCGTGGAGCCGGTCCTCGAGGTCATCGGGCGCTGCGGCCGGGACGCCGATGTCGTGATTGGCGGCTTCAGCCAGGCCGTGCTGGCGGCCGTCCGAGCGCGCGCCTCGGCCATCCCGACGTCGGCGTCGACAGAGGAGGTGCGCAGCACGCTGCGCCGCGCGTGGTTCCGGCTCGCGCCGCGGCAGACCGGCTGCCGTCTGTTCCAGTTGCCGCTGCGCTACCACGGCCGGCAGATTCTTCGTCCGTCGCTCGTGCATCTCCTGCGGCGGGCCGGCCTGCCGCTGCACGCCTGGGTCATCGACGATCCCGCAGAGATGCGGATGCTGCTGGGGTGGGGTGTCACGGGCCTCATCACAGATCGGCCCGATCTTGCGCTCGACGTGATTCGATCGCGATGACATGGCGAGGCCGCCGGCGGCCGTTATCTATCTTCCGGTCGGGCTCCGAAGTAGAATGAGGGGTCGTCATATTCACGCTGTGAGCCTCCTATCATGAAGAATCTTGCGCCAATCGATGCCGCGGCCCTCGAGGCCGTCGAGACCCGGGAGTGGATCGAATCGCTCGACTACGTCCTGGCTCAGGGCGACAAGGCCCGCGTCATCCGTCTGCTCGACTCTCTGCGCGTGCGCGCGCGGCAGTCGGGCGTCCGCGAGCCGTTCACGGCGACCACGCCGTACATCAACACCATTCCGGTCGACGAACAGGTGCCGATGCCCGGTGACCGGGTCATGGAGCGGCGCGTCAAGAGTCTCGTCCGGTGGAACGCCCTGGCCATGGTCGTGCGGGCCAACCGCGAGTCTGACGGGATTGGCGGGCACATCTCGACGTACCAGTCGGCCGCGACGCTCTACGAAGTGGGCTTCAATCACTTCTTCCGTGGCAAGGAGGCCGAGGGCGGCGCTGACGTCATCTACTTTCAGGGCCATGCCTCGCCCGGCATGTATTCGCGCGCGTTCCTCGAGGGCCGATTCGAGGAAGCGCACCTGCGCAACTTCCGCCACGAACTGAAGGCGCACCCCGGCCTGTCGTCGTATCCGCATCCGTGGCTGATGCCCGACTTCTGGGAGTACCCGACGGTCTCGATGGGCATTGGCCCGCTCACGGCGATCTACCAGGCGCGTTTCATCAAGTACCTCGAGAACCGCGGACTGAAGGCGCCGTCCGATCGCAAGGTCTGGGCGTTCCTCGGCGACGGCGAGTGCGACGAGCCCGAGTCGCTCGGCGCCATCACGCTCGGCGCGCGCGAACGGCTCGACAATCTCATTTTCGTCATCAACTGCAACCTGCAGCGGCTCGACGGTCCGGTGCGCGGCAACGGCCACATCATCCAAGAGCTCGAGGGCCTGTTCCGTGGAGCCGGCTGGAACGTCATCAAGTGCATCTGGGGCTCGGAGTGGGACAGCCTGCTGGCCGCCGATCACGAAGGGCTGCTGGCGCGTCGCATGGCCGAGGTCGTCGACGGTGAGTACCAGCGCTACGTCGTCGAAGACGGCGCGTACATGCGCAAGCACTTCTTCGGCACCGATCCGCGTCTGCTCGACCTGGTCAAGCATCTGTCGGACGACGACCTGAAGAAGCTGAAGATGGGCGGTCACGACCCGGTGAAGGTCTACAACGCCTACCATGCCGCCACGCACCACAAGGGCGGTCCGAGCGTCGTCCTGGTCCGCACGATCAAGGGCTACGGCATGGGCGAGGCGGGCGAGGGGAAGAACGTCACCCACCAGCAGAAGAAGATGAAGGACGACGATCTGCGGTACTTCCGCGATCGGTTCGGCATCACGATCTCGGACGAGGTCATTGCCGACGCGCCGTTCTTCCGGCCCGACCCGTCGTCGCCCGAAATGGTGTACATGGCCGAGCGCCGGCAGGCGCTGGGCGGTGCGGTGCCGCGGCGCACGGTAACTGCGCCGGCACTCGACACCGATCTGTCGGGCGCGTTTTCGGAATTCGCGTCCGGCACCGGCGACAAGAAGGCGTCGACCACCGCGGTCTTCGTCAAGATTCTCGCGAACCTCCTCAAGAACAAGGAGGTCGGCAAGCTCGTCGTCCCGATCGTGCCCGACGAAGCGCGCACGTTCGGCATGGAGCCGCTGTTCCGCCAGGTCGGCATCTACTCGAGCATCGGCCAGCTCTACGAGCCGGTCGACATCTCGACGCTGCTGTACTACAAGGAAGCCAAGGACGGACAGATCCTCGAAGAGGGCATCAACGAGGCGGGTTCGCTGTCGTCGTGGATTGCAGCCGGCACCGCGTATGCGACGCACGGCGTGAACACGATTCCGTTCTACATCTACTACTCGATGTTCGGATTCCAGCGCGTCGGCGACTTCATCTGGGCCGCCGCTGATTCGCGCACGCGCGGCTTCCTGCTCGGCGGCACCGCCGGCCGGACGACGCTGGCCGGCGAAGGGCTGCAGCACCAGGATGGCAACAGCCACACCTATGCGCTGACCGTGCCCACCTGCCGGTCGTACGATCCCGCCTATGCCTTCGAGCTGGCGACGATCATCGAGGACGGCATCCGCCGGATGTTCGGTCAAGGTGAGGACTGCTTCTACTACCTGAGCGTGCTCAACGAGCAGTACGCGATGCCGGCCATGCCGGAGGGCGCGAAGGACGGCATCCTGCGCGGTCTCTACCGGTTCCGCGCGTCGGAGACGGGCGCGAAGGCAAAGGCGCGTGCGCAGCTGCTCGGCAGCGGCGCGATCCTCAACGAGGTCGTCAAGGCGCAGGCGCTGCTCGACAAGTACGGCGTGGCCGCCGACGTCTGGAGTGCGACGAGCTACAACGAGCTCTACCGCGAGGCGCACCGCGTCGAGCGCTGGAACCTGCGTCACCCCGGCGAGAAGCCGAAGACGTCGTACGTGGCCGAGTGCCTCGCCGGCACCGAGGGCGTCGTCGTCGCGGCGTCGGACTATCTGAAGAGCCAGTCGGATCTGATTGCGCGCTGGGTGGGCCGGCCCATGGTGAGCCTGGGCACGGACGGCTTCGGCCGCAGCGAGGACCGCGCGTCGCTGCGCGACTTCTTTGAAGTCGACGCGCGGCATGTCGCGGCCATCACGCTGTCGCAGCTGGCGCGCGAGAAGCAGATCGATCTGAAGGTGGTCAAGCAGGCGTTCAAGGACCTCGAGATCGATCAGAACAAGGTCGACCCGACGCTGGTGTAGGCATTGGGTAGAAGGGCCCCCCGCGAGTGCGCTCGCCGGGGAGTCCGAGGGGCGAAGCCCTTCTTGCTCTTGCGAGCGAGCGGAAGCGCGTGAGCCCGAGCGCACGGCGCGGGGCTGTGGGGTCCCCGCAAGTGCGCTCGTTGGGGAGTCCGAGGGGCGAAGCCCCTCGGAGTAATTAGTGGAGTGACGGATGCCCGTTGAATTCAAGCTGCCCGAGCTGGGCGAGAACATCGAGAAGGGCGACGTCGCCCGTGTGCTGGTCAAGGTTGGCGATACGGTGGCCAAGGACCAGCCGGTCATGGAGCTCGAAACCGACAAGGCCACCATCGAGGTGCCGGCCGCTGCCGCGGGCAAGGTCATCGAGATTCGGGTGAAGGCTGGGGAGAAGGCGGCGGTTGGTCAGGTCGTGATGGTGGTCGAGGAGACGGCCGCCGACGCGACGGCCGACGAACCGAAGGCCGGGAACGCGGAGAAGGCGCCGGCTGGCGACAGCGGGACGAAGGGGGCCGAATCGGTCGCGAAGACCGCCACGGAAGCCGCGCAGAACGCGCGCGAGGCGGACGCGGAGGACGCACCGGCGCCGTCGCGGCCGTCGGCACCCGTCGTCGACATCTCGCGCGGCCGCCAGACGTCTGCACCAGCGGCTCCCGCACGCAGCGACGCCGCGCAGGTGCCCGCCGCACCGTCCACGCGCCGGTACGCGCGTGAGCTCGGTGTCGAAATCGGCGAAGTCCCGGGGACAGGGCCCGGCGGACGCATCGGCCAGGCCGACGTCAAGGAACACGTCAAGGCGTTGCTGGCCGGTGGTGGCGGCTCGCGCCGTGCGGCACCGCTGCCCGATTTCTCGAAGTGGGGCGAGGTCGACGTCCAGCCGATGTCGAACATCCGCCGCAAGACAGCCGAGCACCTCTCGGCCGGATGGAATGCCATCCCGCTCGTCACCCAGTTCGACAAGGCCGACATCACGGCACTGGAAGCGTTCCGGCAGGCCTACGGCAAGCGCGTGGAGAAGGCGGGCGGCAAGCTGACGGTGACGGCCGTGCTCGTGAAGATTGTCGCGCTCGCGCTCGACCGGTTCCCGCAGTTCGCCTCGTCGGTCGACATGGCGAACCAGACGATCGTCTACAAGCAGTATCGTCACATCGGCATTGCCGTCGACACGCCGAACGGCCTGCTCGTGCCGGTCATCCGCGACGTCGACCGGAAGACGATCTCCGAGATTGCCGCCGACCTGGCGGCCGTGTCGCAGAAGGCGCGCGACAAGAAGCTCGGCCTCGACGACATGTCGGGCGGCGTCTTCACCATCAGCAACCTCGGCGGCATCGGCGGCACGGCGTTCACGCCGCTCGTCAACCCGCCTGAAGTCGCCATCCTCGGGGTGTCGCGCGGCACGACCGAGCCGGTCTTCACGGACGGTGAATTCGAGGCGCGGGAGATGCTGCCCCTGTCGCTGTCGTACGACCATCGCGTCATCGACGGCGCCGATGGCGCGCGGTTCCTGCGGTTCCTTGCTGAGGCGCTCGAGCAGCCGCTGACGGCCTTCCTCTGACCTGAAGTCACACGCTTATGTCATCTGCGCAACTGGTTGTCATTGGTGCCGGCCCCGGCGGTTACGCCGCGGCCTTCCACGCCGCAGACCTCGGCCTGCAGGTCGCCCTCGTCGATACCGAGCCGAATCCCGGCGGCGTCTGTCTCTATCGCGGCTGTATCCCGTCGAAGGCGCTGCTGCACGTGGCCAAGCTCGTGGCCGAAGCGAAACACGCGTCGGCGTGGGGCGTGAGCTTCAGCGAGCCGAAGATCGATCTCGACAAGCTGCGGGCCTACAAGGATTCGGTCGTCCAGAAGATGGTCGGCGGCCTCGGGCAGTTGTCGAAGCAGCGCAAGATCGCCTACATCCAGGGGCGCGCGTCGTTCGTCGACGCGAAGACGCTCAGCATCGATCTGGTGAAGGGCGGCAAGGAGACGCTGTCGTTCGAGCACGCCATCATCGCCACGGGCTCGCGTCCGGCCGTGGTCCCCGGTCTGTCGATCGACAGCCCGCGCGTGATGGACTCCACGGCGGCACTCGACCTGCCCGACGTGCCGAAGTCGCTGCTCGTCGTGGGCGGCGGGTACATCGGCCTGGAGCTCGGCTCGGTGTATGCGGCGCTCGGCACGAAGGTGACGGTCGTCGAGATGACGCCGACGCTCCTCGCCGGCGCTGACCGCGACCTGGCGACCATCCTCGAGCGCCGGCTCACGAAGACGCTGCACAAGGTGATCCTCAACGCGCGCGTTGCCGAGATGAAGGACACCAAGAACGGCGTGAAGGTGAAGATCGAAGGCGAGGGGCTCGCTGACGCGGACAAGGAACAGACGTTCGACCGCGTGCTGGTCTCGATCGGCCGGAAGCCGAACTCGGCCATCGACGGGCTCGACAAGACGAAGGTGAAGCTGCGCGAGCGCGGGTTCATCAGCGTCGACGCGTCGTTGCGCACCGACGAGCCGAACATCTTCGCCATCGGCGACGTCGTCGGTGAGCCGATGCTCGCGCACAAGGCGTCACACGAGGCGCGCGTGGCCGTCGAGTCGATCCTCGGCCACAACTCGGTGTTCGAGCCGCAGGCGATTCCAGCGGTCGTCTTCACCGACCCCGAAGTCGCCTGGTGCGGCCTCACGGAAACCGAGGCGCAGAAGCAGGGGCGCAAGGTCGACATCGCGAAGTTCCCGTGGGCGGCCGTAGGCCGTGCGGTGGCCATCGACCGTCCGGAAGGACTCACGAAGCTCGTCATCGATCCGACCACCGAGCGCGTGCTCGGCGTCGGCATCGTGGGGGCTGGCGCCGGCGACCTGATTGCAGAGGGCGTCGTGGCGGTCGAGATGGCCGCGCTCGCCAGCGACCTGGCGCTCAGCATCCACGCGCACCCGACGTTGTCGGAAACCGTCATGGAGGCCGCCGACGTGTTCTACGGCCACTCCGTGCACGTGTACCGGCCGAAGAAGAAATCGTAGGGGCGGGCCTCGTGCCCGCCCACGGCACAGCCGCCTCCCTGGCACCGTACCGTCCCGCGTCGGCGTGGGCCGGCACAAGGCCGGCCCCTACGCAGCCCCCACTGCCTGCCTGATCGCGCTCCGCAGCATGGCCTGCGTGAGCCGGCCCGTCTGCGTGTTCTGACGGCTGGGGT
>CAZVHY010000135.1:0-9638 GCA_964627115.1 uncultured Solibacteraceae bacterium
GTCCTCAGTGAAAATCGCGGCTGTTGAGGTGTTCCGGCTTCTCGATCGCCTCGGGCACCCAGAGCTGTTCGGCGATGAGGTGCACCACCCCGGACTCGGCCTGAATGCTGCCGGTCACGCCCAGCCAGTGCGCCATGCGCGCGAGCACCGAGTGGGCCTTGAACACCCGGTCCCAAATCACCAGGTTCACGAAGCCGGTTTCGTCCTCCAGGGTCATGAACGTCACGTCCGAGGCCGTCTGCGGCCGCTGGCGGCAGATGACGAGCCCCGCGTACCGCACGCGCGCACCAGGGCGCAGCGCACGGATGGTGACGGCATCCGCGATGCCTTGCGCGTGCAGCTGCGATCGAAGCGGCGCCAGCGGATGACCACGCGTGCTGTGCGCCGACGATCGATAGTCCCAGGCAATGGTCTCGGCCTGCGCGAGCGGCGGAAACAGCGCGGCCGGCTTCTCGTCGTCGTCGAACGGCAGCGGAAGATTGGCCTCGCGAACGACACCAGGCACCTCCCACAAGGCATCGCGCCGGGAAAGGCCGAGCGACTCGAACGCGCCGGCGCTGGCCATCGCCGTCATCACCCGTTCGCTCGCGCCCGACCGCCGCACCATGTCGCCAAGCGACGCATACCGTGCCTTTCGCACCTCAGCCACCTTCTTGCCGATCGACTCACCGACTTCCTTCACGTAGCGCAGGCCCATGCGGACGGCGAATCGCATCGTCTGCGGCGAACCATCGACGGCTGGCGGATCATCGATGGCCTCGAGCGTGCAGTCCCACTCGCTGCACTGCACGTCGACCGGCCGCACTTCGACGCCCATACGCTTGGCGTCCTCGACGATCGTCGCCGCCGAATAGAAGCCCATCGGCTGCGCGTTGAGCAGCGAACAGACGAACTCCGCCGGATAGTGCATGCGCAGATATGACCCGGCGTAGCTGATGAGCGCAAACGACGCGGCGTGACTTTCCGGGAAGCCATACTCGCCGAAGCCTTTGATCTGTTCGAAGATCCGCTCGGCGAATTCCAGCGCGATGCCCTTGGCGGTCATCCGCGTGATCAGCCGATCGCGATGCCGCTCGAGCTGTCCCGACTTCCGCCATGCGGCCATGTCACGCCGCAGTTGATCGGCCTCGCCAGGCGTGTAGTCGGCGGCTTCGATGGAGATCCGCATTACCTGCTCCTGGAACAACGGAACCCCTTTGGTTCGTTCCAGCACCGGTTTCAGGCAGTCGTGCGGAAACACCACGGCTTCTTCGCCGTTTCGTCGCCGCAAGTACGGGTGCACCATGCCACCCGAGATCGGCCCGGGACGGACGATGCTGATCTGGATGACGAGGTCGTAGTAGCTCCTGGGTTTCAGGCGCGGCAGCATCGACATCTGCGCGCGTGATTCGATCTGGAACACGCCGACGGTTTCGCCGCGGCAGATCATGTCGTAGGTCGGTTCGTCCCCTTCCGGGATCGTCCCCATCGAAAGATCGAGACCACGATGCTCTTTGAGCAGCTTGAAGCACAAGTCGAGATGCGTCAGCGCACCAAGGCCGAGGATATCGACCTTGAACAGCCCCACTGACTCCACGTCATCCTTGTCCCACTGGATGACGGTGCGATCTTTCATCGTGGCGTTCTCGATCGGCACGATGTCGTGCACCGGCTCGTGGCCAAGCAGGAAGCCGCCGGGATGAATCGACAGATGGCGCGGCGCCTGAAGAATCTGCCGTGACAACCGCACGAGGTGCCGGTGCAGCGGCGCCGCGGGATCGAGGCCGGCCTGCTGCATCGCCAGATTCTCGATGCCCGTGTGATGCGACAGCAGCTTCGATACCCGATCGAGCATCGTCTCCGAAAGCCCTAACGCTTTGCCGACATCGCGGACCGCCGATCGCGGCTGGTAACGGATGACATTGGCCACCATCGCCGAGTGTCGGCGACCATACTTTTCGTAGATGTGCTGGATCACCTCTTCGCGGCGCTCGTGCATGACGTCGAGATCGATGTCCGGCGGCTCCTTCCGCTCGCGCGACAGGAACCGCTCGAACAGCAGATCGACGCGCGTGGGATCGACCGACGTCACGCCAAGTGCGTAACACACCACCGAGTTGGCCGCCGATCCCCGCCCCTGACACAGGATTCCCCTGTCGCCACAGAACTTCACGATCTCGTGCATCGTCAGGAAGTAGCCGCCGTAGTCGAGCTCGTCGATGATCTGCAGCTCGACTTCGAGCTGATTCATCACCTTGGCCGGCACGTTGCCTCCGCAACGTTTCTGAAGACCGGCCACGGCCAGCTCGCGCAGCCAGGATGACGAGGTCATGCCGGTCGGGAGCCGCTCGAGTGGATAGCGGTAGCGCAGGCGATCGAGGGAGAACGAGCAGCGATCGGCCACCTCGCGGGTCCGAGCCACGGCTTCGGGATCGTCCTCGAACAACGCGGCGAACCGCTGCGGATCGAGCAGCGCGTGCTCGGCATTGGGCTTGAGCAGGCGTCCAGCCGTGTGAATCGTCGTACCGTGACGGATGCAGGCCATCACGTCCTGAAGCGGCCGGCGCGACGCATGGTGATAAAGCACTTCCACCGCCGCGACGACGGGAATGGCGTAACGGGCGGCGCGAGCCCGCAGTCGTGCTTCTTCAGCGACTTCGGTATCGCGACGATGGCGTGCGGCCATGGCGTAGAGACGATCGCCGAACGCTTCGCCGAGACAGGAAGCCACCACATCCGGATCCGGCTCGGCAACGAGAAGACTGCGATCGCCGCCCCAGAGCGCCAGCAGACCGACCGCGTGTCCGCAGACTTCGCTCCACGTCACTGCCGACTCGCCCTTGGGCTTGCGCTGGCGACCGATGGTCAGCAGGCGGCAGAGATTTGCGTAGCCTGTCTGATCCTGCGCGAGCAGCACGACCGTCGACGTCGCGTCATCTTCAACCGTGACCTGCGCGCCAATCACCAGGTGCACGCCAAGCTCTTTCGCTTTTTCATGCGCGCGCACGATGCCGTAGACACCGTCGCGATCGGTGATCGCGATCGACGTGATGCCGAACAGCGCGGCCTGTACCACCAGCTGCTCGGGCTTGCTGGCGCCTTCCAGGAACGAGCCGTTGCTCTTGCACCACAGCGGCGCGTAGCCGCCCGCGGCCGTGCCGCCGTGCCGCCGTACTGCCGCGTCAGCGTGCCCCGCCGCCGTGCCGCCATGCAGCCGTGCAGCCACCGAAGTCATTCCACCTGCCCCTGCAGGAACACTCGCTGGCGCCGATAGTCGACGTAGACCCACCACAGCTCGTCGTCGTTCGTGTGCACGAAGTAGTACTCGCGATGGACGCCGAACGCGGGTTCGTCGCCCTTTACCGCATCGCCCCACCACCCACCGGAGACGACGTACGGACCGTGTCGCCGTGACTCTCCATCTTTCTCGCTCACATCTATCGATGCCGACGCCGGCACGGCCGGCGGAGCGACATGAATCCGCCGCACAAGTGGACGAGCCGCCATCACGCGCGGTGACGCACGTTCGGGTAACTGCGTGAACGGTTCCCAGGCGAATCGCGACGTGGGGAGATGGCCGTCGCAGAGACGCGCGCGGACCACGCTGTGCTCGCCGCACTCGGCACGTAACCGCGCGAATGCCTGGTTCGCGGCTTCGGTGCTTCGACGCGTCTCCACGAACAGGCGATGTTGATCGGCGTCCGCCGGACAGGTGTCCGCCTTCACGCCCATCGTCACGATGCCGCTCGTCAGCTTGATCGCTTCGAGCCGCAGACGGATGAGCGCCAGCAACTGTGTGGTATCGAGTGTCGCCGTCGCCGGACGAATCGACTCGGTTCGCCTGGCCCGATTGTCGAGCCTCAGACGCAGGGTGATGCCGACGATTGCCTGGTGATGGGCGGCGACATCGACCATGAGGCGATCGAGCTGACGCTTGATGAGGAACACCAGGCGCTCGACGTTGTCCTCGGCGCGATCGAAATGCACCGGCGTGGCCTCGAAGATCGGATCGGCCGGCACAGGCACGAGCGGCGCCCACGAATGGCCCGACGCCAGCCGGAACAACGCGTCGGTTTCAGCGCCGAACCGCAGGCGGATCGCATCGGCCGGCAGACGCAGGAAGTCGCCGGCGCTGGCGACGCCAAGTGCGGTCAGGCGATCTCGGACATCTGGATCGAGCGGGAGTCTCGTGAGCGGTACACGTTCGACGCGCGTCTGCTCGTCGGTGTGGTGGCGGCAGCACAACACGCCGCGGCTGGAGATGGCGAGCGCGTACGTGCCGAATCGCGTGAACCCGACCACGACCGATGCCTGCAGTCCCTCGCGCCCAAGGCCCTCGTGTACCCTCGTCGCCCACGCGGTGCACGATCGATAGAGGCGTCCAAGGCCGCTGACGTCGAGCCAGAACACGCCGGGCGTCTCTACCGACGGCTCGACGTGCGGCGAGAACGTCCGCAGGAGATCGGCAATCGTCTGCACGCCGCGCTCGAGTTGCGATCGCAACACCGCACCGGCGTGCAGCTCGTGCGCAATCGCCAATGCCGTGGCGTAGCGCTGGCCCGTGCGCACGCCGAGATGACGCGCCCGGGCGTTGACGAACAACACGCGCGCCTGCGGCCGATCGTCTTCGACCACCGCCACCGGGCACGCGCGCCAGTCCGGGTGCTCACCAAGCAGCAGTTGCAGTGGCAGCGCGACGACGTCAACGCAGGCCAGCCGGTCCACGACACACCTCCACGTAGTCCCAGCCCGGTCCTTTTCGTTTGTCTTTCAGGATGTCGATCGACAGCTCGTATCGCCCGTCGCGCCGGCGCCACGCCGCTTCGGCGCGCAGCGAAATCAGCGAATGCAGCGACGATGCCGTGGGCGATTTCCTGGTGAGGATGAGTACCACCGTGTCGTGCTGCCGCGCCAGGCCGAGCAGGCGCGTCAGCAGCGGCACGGGCAGCGCGGCCGGATTGGGGTGGGACTTCCCGTCAGCCGCGATGCCCGGCGACAGATCGACAGCGACCAGCCCGAATCCGCCGGAGCGGACCAGGTGATCGGCTGCGCGGCCGGCCATGCGGGCATCGCGGACGCGCACCACAGGCAGGGCGTCGAGATCGATGCCGCCATCAACGACGTCGGGCGGGAAGAAGGAGCTCTGTTCGAGCGTGACCCAGGCGGCGCGGTCGCCCCGGAGCTGGGCCTCGAGTACAAGTCCAAATGCTGCAGTAAGATGCGCGGCCCTGACCGAGCCAGACAGCTCGACCAACCGTCCCGTCAGCTCGGCCAGTCCCCACGCCGGTGCCGCGGCCGGAGCCGTGGCGGGCGTGGACATCGGCACGACACGGAGCGGACGGGCGGCCATGCCCGCCACACTACAGCGAACAAAAAGCGAAAATCAAGAAGGCGGAGAATTAGGGCGATCACAAACCCAACGCGCGTTACCGCCTATATCTGCGGACGATTCGGTAGGCCACCCATGCAAGGAGGATGAAGACAATTACTTGCGTCGTCCGCACGACCAGCCAGAACTCTGGACTGTGGCAATCCTGGCAGAAGTCCATCGGAAGCCCTCACAACTCGCCGTTGTTCGCCATCCGAATAAACGCTTCGAACGTGACGACGCGGACGAGATGGGCATGAACGAGGTGTTCCGCGAGCTTTCCTGACGTGTAGTAGTCGCGCAGCTTCCAGCCGTCGCCGCCGAGCACGAGGTACGCGCGCGCCGCGTGTTTCGCCCGAACGGCATCCGCAAGGCACATCACCTCGAACGGCACCTTCTGCTCGGCAGTGCCGCTCGACTGTTGCCACTTCAGTGACACCAGCACGGTTTCGTCGTTTTTCGATGCGACGGCGTCCGCCTTGTGCACGCCACCGCCACAGCGTTCGCCAACGGTGAGCTGCATCGCACAGCTGTAGCCGCCGCGCTTCAGGGCCGGCAGCACCATCGCCTCGAGCACGCCACCGGTGTTGGTGTTGCGTGGACTCACAGATTCCTCGTGGCGATGACCTCTCGCGCGGGCGTGCGATCGCCATTGCAGCTGATGCGGCGCGGAGCGTTGAGGTGATCGATGGTGTAGCCGAGCGATCGATACAACCGCTCGATGCGCTCGGTCGCCTGGTTCACGAGCACGACAGGGCCGCGATGCTTCGAAAGAATCTCGGCCGTGCGTTCCTGATCCTCCCACCCGAAGCCGCCCTGCGAGTACTGCGTGAACTCCACGTCGTAGGGTGGATCGGCGTAAACGAAGTCGTTCGGCTCGATCTGAACGTCGGCAATGTCGCCAATCGCGAACGACCAGTTCGCGAGCACGTCTCGATACGGGCGGAAGTCGGACGTGTAGGTAATCGTCCGATATCGTCCGAACGGCACGTTGAAGACACCGCGACTGTTGAACCGGCAAAGACCGTTGTAGCCGGTCCGGTTCAAGTAGTAGAACAGCCCGGCCGCTTCTTTCGCATTCGCCTTGCCGCTGTCGAGCAGCGCATTGAAACGATCGCGCGCCCGGTAATAGGCCGCTTCATCGTTCTCCATCGCCCAGTCGATCCGAAGGCCCTTCTGCAGCCACCGATAGAAGTTGATCAGGTGCGGATTGGCGTCGTTGAGCACGGCGCTCGCGGGCGCGAGGCCCAGCGACACCGCCAACCCGCCGCAGAACGGCTCGACCAGCCGGCGATGGGCGTGCGGCTTCCAGAGCGGCCTCAGATGAGGGACCTGCCACCTTTTCCCGCCAGCCCACTTGAGGGGCGGTTTCAGAATTTCGGCGGAATCGACGACCGGCATGCCGTCGTCAGTTTATCCGACGGTGTGCCAGGTCAGGTCAGCGCCGTAAAATGAAAGCGTCATGCTCACACGAGGCGACCACGTCCCGCACATTTCGCTCCAGGGCATCGACGGCAAAGCCTTCGCGTACGCCGACATCTGGCAGCGGCGCAATCTCCTGCTCGTCACCCTGACCGGCGACGATCACGAACACGAAGCCGCCTACATCGCCGATCTCGCCGCACACGACGAGGCGCTCCAGCAGCACGAGACGACCGTCGTCATCACGCGCGATCGCGTGGACGGCCTGCCGCCGCCAGCGGTCCTCATCGCCGACCGCTGGGGCGAGATCGTCATGACCGACTCAGCGCGTGACGTGGCGTCGCTGCCGAAGGCCGACGACCTCGTGGAATGGGCGCGCTTCGTCGCACACGCGTGTCCTGAATGTGAAGGCGAGGCGAAGTAGCGTCCTACACGGTGCCGCGCTCGAGATCGCGCTGCAGCGCGTCGACGGCATCGAGCACACCGTTGAGACGTTCGCCGAGCGGCGTCAGGTGATACTCGACACGCGGCGGGATTTCGGGAAACGACTGCTTCTCGAGCACGCCGTATCGCACGAGCTTCGCGAGCCGTTCGTTCAGCACCTTCGTCGTCAGACCTTCCGCCGTCCTCACGAGCTGGCCGGGACGGTTGATGCCTTCACGCACCTGCGCCAGCACGTGGAGCGTCCACTTGCACCCCACGACGTCTTCGACAATGTGCCGGACGATTGGGACGTCCGATGAACCGGCTATACGTTCGATGGGCACCGTTTTGTACCTACGCTACTGAATTGTGCCTGCTGTTCAGCTCCGTGCTTCGTCACTAGCATCGTCGTCAGGAGACGATCATGACACGACGCACGGCTTATACGATCGGTCTGGTGACATTGCTGATTTCGCTCTCGTCACCGGCCAGCGCACAACAACCATCCGGCTACAAGAATGCGGACTTCGATCTGACGGCGGCGTCGGTGACGCACGTGGCGGATCTCGATCTGCTCGTGTTCGAACAGCAGGTCGCCGGCACCGCCGGCAGGACGACGCCGAAGGCGCGCGGAAGGCTCGATGGCGCACCGGTGCTCGGCTACGTGTTCCCCACGACACTGGCGCCAACCGCGGTGGGATTCGGCCAGACCGAGGGCATCCTTGCGCTGGCTGTCGCTTCGCACCCGGACTTCGACGACACGCCGCTCTGGGACGAAAACGGCGATGGCAATTACGGCAACGACGGCGTCTCCTGGCACACGCACTGGGTGGTGCTCGTCGAGGACACGCGCGTGCCTGGCGGCCTGAGCGTGAAGGCATTCGCCAGGGCTGATGCCGTCGTGCTGCCGCCGACCAATCCCGGCATGCCGATGTACATGGACTCGCCCGGCTTCTCCGTCCTCGCGCGTGAGCGGACGCTGCGCGTGCTCGTGCCTGTCTCGCGCCTGCGACTCGATGGCGCCTCGCCATCGTTCCGCTACGATGCCGTCACCTGCTACATGGAGGTCTCGGCGCCGGGCGGGGAACACGCCGCAGACCACGACAAGCCGATGCTCGGTGTCTACGAAGTGTTCGACGTGCTCTCGGGCAAGTTGACGCTGCCGTACACGATCGAACGCAGGTAGAGAGACGACGCCCGCGCCGGCCGTCAATGGCTGGCGCGGGCCGGTGGACACATCGAATCGCGTCGTGGGACACTTCGGCACCTGCCGAGGAGGCTCCCCATGCGCCGAGTATTGCTAACGCTGTCACTGCTTACCGTGTGCGTCTCTGCGGCGCTCGTCGCCCAGATGCGTTACGTCACGGATGCGCCCGGCAGGTGGAAGCCATGGTCGTTCACCGCCTTCGACGATCCCCGGAAAATACTCGGCGCCCGGCCGGCTGATGTGAAGGAGCTCGAAGGGCATCTGCTGCGCCTGAACGCGATCGTCAAGAACACCGACGGGATCACGAACCCGATCGGGTTCAGCGTCGACACATCGGGCGCGCTCGGCCTGGCGTCGGGCCGGTACCTGCCGGTCCCCGGAGAGCCCGCGCTGACCGCGCGGCCGTTGCCGGCGGTGTTCTACTTCGGCGCCTTCCCCATCGTGGAGTACGGCAACGGCAGGCGCGAGGACGGCGGCGAAACGGCACTGCTGGCGTTCTTCGTCAACGAGGTGTCGCAGCCCCTGTTCGCGGCCCGCGATAGCGGCGTGCCGGAGTTCGAGAAACTCGACGTGGACGTGGTGCGGCTCGCCCAGCCGCAGCCTGATGTGTTCGGTCTGCCGCGCTACGGCAGCGACACGATCGTGATCAAGAAGACCGACGCGCCGATCTGGACCGCGGTGACCGTGGCCCAGACGCTGGAGCTCGTCGTGCAGAGTATCGATCTGC
This sequence comes from uncultured Solibacteraceae bacterium, assembly GCA_964627115.1. Lineage (GTDB taxonomy): Bacteria > Acidobacteriota > Vicinamibacteria > Vicinamibacterales > SCN-69-37 > SCN-69-37. The sequence goes on from CAZVHY010000135.1 coordinate 9,127, forward strand.
GGCTGGCCAACGAACGCGACGGCGTGGCCCGCGTGCAGGCGGGGTATGACGACCGCGTGGACCCCGCGAAGCGCGCAAAGCGCGCGGCAGAGCACAAGCAGATCGCCGCGATGCTGAAGGATCCGAACTATCTGGACACCATGATGAAGGTGGACGACGAGCTCGCACGGACCGCTGATCAGCTGTTGCCGGAAATCGCCAGATTACAAGCGGCTGTGACGACGATCGAGCAGGAGCTGGCCGACGTCAGGACGAGGATCGCCGGGCTGTCGGCGGAAGACAAAGTGGCGCCCGCCTGTTATGCCAGTGGGGCTCAGGGGCTCTCACGTTTCCAGCGCGCGTCGGACTCCAGTTGCACGCCGCTCGTGCGCCCGAACTGGTCGCTGTTCAACCCGGCGCTCCCGCGATCGGCCCCGCAGTTGCTGACCATCGCACAATTCGATCGGTGCCTGACCCAGGATCGGCCCGATCCCCACCCCGGTCGATGCACCGCCAACATGCGGCTGCTCGAG
>CAZVHY010000136.1:0-9637 GCA_964627115.1 uncultured Solibacteraceae bacterium
GAACGAGAGCTGCTTCCGGTCGTAGTTGAAGCGGATGCCGGGCAGCAGTCGAAAGCGATTCGTCACCCTCCACTCGAGCTGGCCGAACAGCGCCGAGCTCGAACTGCTGAAGTCGAACACGGTGTCCTCGCCGTAGCCATCGAGCAGGCCCGGCGTCGTGACCAGCGGACCCGGCGTCAGCGAGTACCGCCATGCATCCGCGCCGGCCTCCGTCTTGTGTGTGGGCGACGTGTCGAGTTGCTGGCCGAAGGTGAAGAAGCCCAGCACCAGGCCGAGCGACGGCGCTAGATCTCCCGCATAGCGCACTTCCTGCGTCCACTGGCTGTGTTCGGATGGCGCCTGCGATCTCGAGACCACGTCGAGCCCCGTCCAGTCGCGATCGTTGGCGGGCATCCAGTTCCAGTACCGCCACGCGGTGGTCGACGTCAGCCGGCCGCGGCCGAGGTCCCAGTCCAGGTTCACGGACGTCCCGCCGAGATCCTGGAACGACCGCCACTCGCTGTTGGTGTCGGTCACGCGGTCGAAGGGGTTGTAGCTCGGCGGCGCGTAGTTGAGATCCGCCGCAATGGCCGCCCACTGACGATTGGCGGCTCTCAGTGTCGGCGCCACGCCGGCGATGACCTGCGCATAGCCCTGTGGACGCTGTCGCGTGTTGTCGGCCGAGAACGTGATCGCCACCTTTTCCGTCGGCACGAAAAGCAGCTGCCCCTTGACTCCCAGATTGTTGAGGTCGTTCAGCGGGTTGCCGGTGGCGACGTTCTGCACCGTACCGTCACGCTGCGTGCCGGAAAACGACAGGCGGCCAGCAACCTTCGAACCGAGCGGTCCGGTGAGCGAGCCTTTCGCCTGGACGAAACCGTCGTTGCCGTAGGAGAGCTCCACCGCTGTGTCGCGCGTGAAGCTCGGCCGGCGCGTGGTGATGAGGATGGCGCCCGACGTGGTGTTCTTGCCGAAGAGCGTGCCCTGCGGGCCGCGCAGCACTTCGATTTGCGCGATGTCGAGGAAGTCGAGCGTCGTCGATGCGGGACGCGCGTAGAACACGCCATCGACATACATGCCGACGCCCGGTTCCACACCGTCGTTCGTCAGACCGAACGGCAGTCCGAGCCCGCGGATGTTGACGAACGTATTGCGCGGGTTCGTCGAATAGAACTGCACAGTGGGGACGATCTCCTGCACGCGCGCCACATTGAAGGCGCCGGCTTCGGCGACCTGCTCTCCGCCGACGACCGACACCGGAATCGGGACGTCCTGCACGGCTTCTTCCACACGTCGGGCCGTCACGATGATGCCTTCGGCGAAACGCGATGGAACAAGTGACACGTCGAAGATCGGCGCGCCACCGGCCGCGAGGGTGAAGCGGCGGAGGATGGTCTCGAAGCCGCTCAACGTGACCTCGAGCCGATAGGGACCGGGCTGCAGATCGGCGACGCGGTACGCCCCCTGTGTGTCGGTCACGACGTCGGCAGCAGCATTCGTGGTCTCGTTGACGACGCGGATACTCGCGCCCGGAATGGCGCCGCCCAGCGAATCGCGGACAGTACCGGAGACAGTGCCGGCGGCATCCTGCGCCCGCACCTCGGAAGGACCAATCAGAACCATCGCCAGAAGGAGGCTGGCGAGAACACGACGAACCATGGCAGACATGCTCCCGGCCGGTCGCTGGACCGGCCACTCAAAATGCCGGCACGCAGCCGGCTGCAAACTCATGAAGCGGATTGATGCGTGGGCGAACCGCCGAAGGACTCGGCAGGAGGAGGACTTACACGTGGAGGGCGTCCTCGGTCACCTGCCGGCCGTCGGCGTCATACACGTGTGCCGACAGGGCACACATGCAACGCAGCGACGACAGCAGGACGGGGACGCGTTCATCACGCCGACGTAACGCAAAGAGCGCGCCAGAGCGGCGCTGGAGCCCGACAGCAGGCTTCCAAGAGGTGCTACATCTGATTTCGAGCAAATAACACAGATGTCAACCATAAATAACGGCTCTCCGTGTCATTCGCCTGGATCTGGATTCCGCGTCTTGAGCCAACCGGCCGGGCGGGCACAACGGTCCGCCCGGCCAGAGACACCACCCCGTCCTCAGAACGAAAACTTGACGGCCACCTGATTGTTCCGCGCGGCGCCGGCGGAGGAAATCACCCCGAAGAGCCGATTGCCGACCTGCGTGTTCGGATTACCCCAGTTCACGACGTTCGTCGCGTTGAAGGACTCGAACCGCAGATCGGCCGTGACGCGTCCGGTCAACTGGAACGCCTTGCGGACCACGATGTCGAGGTTGGCGTAACCAGGCCCCCGCAGCACGTTCTTCGGCGCGTTGCCGAACGTATACTGATCGTTGGCCGCGAACGCCGCCGTGTTGAACCACCGCTCGGGCGTCTGGTTGTCGATCCGCCAGTCGCCCACGATGTTGGGCCGGTCCGTACCGCCGGTGTTCGACGGGTTGCCGCTGACGGTCACGTTGAGCGGCGCGCCTGACGTGAGCGTCACGATCGGGCTGACGCTCCACCCGCCGAGGACCGCGTCCGTCAGCGTGTTCCAGTCACGGCCGAATGTCCGCCCGCGGCCGAACGGCAGTTCGTAGACGCCGCTCGCCACGAAATGGTGCGGGCGGTCGGTTCCCGTCGGGCCGATCTCGGCGTCGATGTTGTTCGGATCCTGGTAGCCGCCCTCGAGACCTCGTGTCTTCGACCAGGTGTACGACGCCAGGAGCGAGACACCCGCCGAATACCGCTTCTCGACCTTCGTCTGCAGTCCGTGATACTGGCTCCAGCCATCCTTCTGGATGCGCGTGACGCTCGACAGCGTGATCACGTCGTCGGTGCCCGGCACCAGAGCGGTCTGGTACCGCCGGCGGCTGTTGAGATTGCCCGGGCCGGGCAGCGCCCAGTTGGCATCGATCGATCGCCAGTTGTTGACGAAGCGGTTGGCGTTGTAGCCGACCTCCACGAGCACGCGACCGGGCAGTTGACGCTGCACGTTGAGATTCCACTGATAGGCCGTGGGCGTCTTGTTGCTGCGATCCCACGACACGAGCGTCACGTTGCTGGCCTTGCTCGCGTCGAGCGCGTCGGGCGCGAAGCCCTGGTTCAGCAGAATCGTCGGCGCGGCGTTGCGATCGGTGCTCAGGCTGACGCGCACATGGTTGGGCGGGTTGATCTCGAGCGACGACATGCCGCCGACCGTGATCATGTTCGAGTAGAAGATCCCCGTGCCGCCGCGCAGCACCGTGTGGTCGCCGGGCAGGCTGTAGGCGAAGCCGAGACGCGGCGCCCACTGGTGGTAGTTGACCCCGATGGTGGACCGCCCCGCCCGGTTGTTGCCTTCTTCGCCGCCCAGGACGATGCGGGGATTGGCCGGGTCGGTGTCGAGGTCGAAGTTGCCGATGGCGTCGTTGACGTCGACGGCCGGCGGACTCAGTTCGTAGCGCAGGCCGAGATTGAGCGTCAGCCGGCGGCCGACACGCCAGTCGTCCTGCGCGAAGACGTGCGTGTAGGGCGTCCGGAAGTTGAGAACGGCCCACTTCGAGAGGCTGGCCGACGACGCGGAGCCGAGCAGGAAGTCGGCGAACGGATCTCCGGTGTACTGCCCGTTGAAGTCGAAGATACCGCTGCTGCGCTGGGAGCTGTAGAAGTCGATGCCCATCCAGTACGCCTGAACACCCGCCTTGAGCGTGTGCGCCCCGCGCGTCCAGGTGATGTCGCCGGAAATCTGCCGGTTGAACGAGTCGTCGTCGTTCGGCACGTTGGAGATGCCGAGGCCGCGATATCCGGTGATGTTGATCTGCGAGAACACCGGCTGCGACGAATCGACGCCGGGGATGCCCACGCCACGCAGGTCCTGCGAAGGCACGGTCTCGTCCCAGTCGATCTTGTTCCACCCGACGCGTACCGAACTGACCACGGTCGGCGACAACACGCCGTTGTAGGCAAACACCCAGCTCCGGTTGTCGGAGATCTCACCGGCGCCGCTTGCGACATAGTTGCCCTGCGCATCGGGCGGCAGCGGCGAATTCGGCCTGACGTCGATCAGCTGCTGGCTGTAGCGGAAGTAGACGTTGTGTCTCGGGTTGATGATGTGATCGACGCGCGCGTTCCAGCGGCGCTCGTACTGATCCGACGGACTGTTGTAGACGTAGTTGTTGGTCGCCGCCGCCGTCTGCGGCTGCGGAAGATACTGGAGGATCCGTGCCGCCACAGGGTCGAGACGATCGGCCGGGACGCGGTTGTTCGGAAACGGCTGGCCCGTCAACGGATCGCGGATGGACGTGGCGAACTGCCCTCCCCGGATTGCCGTCGCCGGCAGCGTCGAGACCGTCGCACTCTCGCGCCGGATGATGCCCTGCTCGAAGTCACCGAAGAAGAACGTCCGGTCGCGCAGAACCGGGAAGCCCGCAGCGCCGCCGAACTGGTGGCGATTGTAGTCGGGCTTCGCCGCCGCGAAGTAGCTCTTCGAGTCCCACCGGTCGTCGCGGAAGAACTCGTAGGCCACACCCCGAAGCTGGTTGCTGCCCGACTTCAGCGACACGCTCACGACGCCCGACGACGAGCGACCGTATTCGGCCGAGTAGCCGTTGGTGACGACCTTGAACTCCTGGATCGAATCGACCGACGGCTTCACGATCTCCTTCTGCCCGGTGTGGCCGGTCGAAATCTGCTGATTGTTGTTGTCCTGCCCGTCGAGCAGGAATGCGACCTGCGTGCCGGACTGACCGCCGATGATGACGCCCTGGCCGCTCTGGGGTCCCGTGCCCGCCGAGAGCGACGCGAGCTGCAGGTAGTCGCGGCCGTTGAGCGGCAGCGCCCCGATCTGCGCGTTGGTGATCACGGTGCCGACCGTCGAATCCGCGCTGCTCAGGAGTGGCGCCACCGCGTCGACCGTCACCGTCTCGCTCAGTTCGCCCAGGTGCAGCGTCGCATTGACGGTTCGCACGTCGCCGATGTTGAGCACGATGCCGCGCTGGACGAACCTGCGGAATCCGGACAGTTCGATCCCGACGTCGTACGTGCCGAGACGTACCGGTGGTGTGCGGTACTGGCCGCGCTCGTTGGCGTGGACCACGGTCACGGCGTTGGTCCCGGCGTGTGTCAGCGTCACGGTCGCTCCAGGGAGCGCCCGATCGGTTTCGTCGACGACCGTGCCGACGATGATCGCGGCGTCAGCCTGCTGGGCCCGCGCCGTACTCGGCCACGCGAGCGCCAGCCCGATGCCCCAGACAAACGACATCAGGGCAAGACGCCCGCTTCTGCTCTTGAACATGAATGACATAAGAACTCCTCTGCATCTCCTTCGAAGACTGTGGGCGGACGGCCTCGCGCCCCCCCTTTCGAACACAAAAAAAGGACCCGGAGCAGAGCTCCGGGCCCTCGGTTCGATACGACGACGTGCGTGCCGGCGCGTGTGTCAGGGCACGCGCCACCTCATCGCGATCGAACCGCGGGCACCGGAGGTGCCGCCGGCGCTACAGCAACAGACGTCGTTCACGGTCGCCCTCCTTCCCGGGCACTGCCGGGCGCGGCGGTCGCCTGTTCGCTGAGCGCCACCTCTCCGTGATTGCCGTTGTTCTCGACGCAGGTGCGTTCGTGGACCTCGAGGATCACGTCTGGGCCGTCGTGCTCGGCCGGGAACGTCTGGTTGTTCCAGCCGTCGCCAGGCGTGTCGGGCGTCACCTTCCGATTCGGAATCGAGATGGTCATCGGACGCGTGAGCACCGTGAGATCCGTGTACGTCGCGTGGTAGGTGAATCGCTCGCGATCGCCGTCGTCGAAGACGAAACGCTCGACGATCGTCGCGTGCTCGCTGACGAACTCGCCCGTCCGTCCGAAGCGCGACTTGCCGTTGGCATTCCCGACATGCACGACGAGCGTGTTGCCGTCCCAGTGACCGCGCGAGTCGCCGTTCCACAACCTGATCGACTCGGGCAGATGCGCCGAACCGTCGAGCTTGACGAGACGCGTCCCCGAGTCGAAGAAGAACGCGATATAGCCCGGGTACTGGCGAATCTCGTAGCCGTGCCACAGGAACGACTTCGTCGGACCGGCCGGCGCGCACCGCGCCAGCGGCTCGACATACTCCGGACGGATCGGATCGTTGAGGTGCGCGGCGAACTCTTCGGCTTTCGCACGCGCCCACGGCTGGAACGGCACCTGGCCATCCGGCGGATCGGACACGAGACTGACCGGCTGCCCACCTCCGCGCCCGCCGCCCGCGGCTCGTGTCAGGTTGTTGTGGTTGCTGATCGTGTTCGACCAGTGCCCCTGCACGTCGGGTTGACCATCGGCCAGACGCGGCCCCGTCCACTCCCCGGGCGTCGCCTGATAGATGCGTCCTTCGCGCCAGCTGTTCCCACCGCGTCCCTGCCCCTGCCCCTGGCCCTGGCCTGGCCCGGCGCCCTGACCGCGACCGGGGCCCTGCGCCTGCGGCTCGTTCGGTGCCTGTCCCGTCTGCCCCTGGGCCCCGATCGCCAGCGGCGCCACCAGCGCAAGCGCGCCGGCGAGCACCACGCCGGTGCTGCTGCGTGTGAATCGTGACGTCTGCATCATGACGCTCCCGTCATTTGCCTTCGAACTTCAAACTGCCCACTTCGAACTTTCATGAACTTCTGGCTTCTGGCTTCTGGCTTCAAACGTCCGACTTGCACTCTCACTCCAGCGGCACCGGGTAGTACTTGTCGTACTCGTGCGTGAAGCAGTAGTTCTCGATGAGCTGGAACGCCGGCTCGCGGTGGCGATGCAACTGCACGCGCAGCGTCCACGGCCGCGTGTAGACCTGCTCGTCGGTAAGCGTGGCCTGGTAGTCGATCGTGTTCGCATCGATCAACACCCAGCGTTCCGCCACCTGCAGCGTGTCGCTGTGGAAGTTCCCGGTCCGATCGAGCCAGGTGAAGCCGTTGAAGTGGCGCACGTCCACGACGAGCGTGTCGCCGTCCCAACGGCCACGCGAATCGCCGGCCCAGAAGTCGAGTGGCCCGGGCTGGTGTCGCGTGTTGTTGGTGTAGATGGTCCGCACGGAGTGCCCGAACTGGAACAGCAGCGTGATGTCCGACGACCGTTGAAAGATCTGGAATGGCTCGCGGTAGTAGATGCCGCGCGGCGTGCCGAGCGTGTAGCACCGCGTCCGCGGATCGGCGGTCGCACGCACCTCGAAGTTCTTTTTCCGCTGTTCGAGCGCCCACGGCTGATACGGAATCTCACCGCCGTCGACTGCGCCGGCAAACGGCGGCGCCCCCGGACGCCCGGCGTGCGGCTCGAGCCCGTAGTCGGCGGCACTCAGCGTTTCCCAGATCCCCGTGAAGTCGGGCCTACCGTCGGGTGTCCGCGGAATCGCGGCTGGCGCGCCGGCCGGCGACGGCGCGGCGGCGCCCTGTCCGCCGGTCGCGGTCACCGCCAGCACGCCAACAGCGAGAAGAACGGCAGCGGCAGTCAGACGAAAGGAGTGCATACGCACGATCACTCCGGCGCGCCGCCCTGACGGCCGCCGTCTGGACTGTCGGCCGCCGCGGTGTAGAACGAGCGGCCATCGGGGAACGTCACGCTCGAGGCGTTGGCCACGGGCTTGCCGTTCTTGGCCCGGAATCCCTTGACGACGACCTCAGATCCCAGGGGAAAGTCCGTGCGGCGCAAGCCGCGGCGCAGCAGCGAATACGGAGCGCCGAACTCGACAGCCCAGTTCTCCTTCGCGCCGGCCGGACCGGCCACGTCGATGTACAACCAGCTGTGTGGATTGGTCCACTGCAGCCGCGTGACCGCGCCACGTAGTTCCACCGGCTGGTTCGAGTCGAACTCCGCCGCAAATGCATGGTGGGCCGACGACCGGACGGCGCTGGCCGTCACGATCGCGCCGGCCAGCAGGAGCAGGCCCAACCGTCTCATCCTCTTCGTCTCCATATCGCTATCGCTCCTCATTTCCCCCGCCGGTCCCGTACGTGCAACGGCCCGACACGAGGTCGGGCCGTTGCGGGTCACGAAGGGGATACCGGCGTCACTCACACCGGATCGCGGGCGCACTCCGGCGGCTTCCCTTCGCGTGGCAACGGCCACGTGGCTGGTCGCATCGACAACAACAGCGGAGAAATCCGGAACGCGGCATACGCGGATGATTGAGCCACACGACCATCGGAACACCAACGAAACTTGACGACTCAGGCCTCGGACCACCCGGGCTTTGCCGCCTCGAGATCGGCCAGGCGATTGCAGTACGGAGCCACGAGCTCATTGGCGACGCTGAGCGTCCGCCCGCGCAGCACGCTCTCGGCCACCGTTCGCGGCAGCAACAGATAATCCGCGCCACCGAGCCAGACGAAGAAGAAGTCGGCGTCCGGCGCGTTGATCACCCACACATCCGACGGCCGGCGTCGCCGAACATCGTCCAGGGTCCGTCCGTCGCACAGGGCGACGATCCAGCCGTTCACGCGTACCGCCCCGAGGCGAAATCCACCCGACGACGGCAACAGGTCGAAGCGCGGTTCGCGACGCTCGTCGCTCAGGCGCCGATGCAACGCGCCGAACACGTCGTCGGCCAGCAGGCGCCGGCGCGCCTTCAGCTTCCGGCAGCGCTCCCTCCGCTGATGCCCCGTCGGAGCGCCGGGCCGGTGTTCGCGATGCCACTGCCGCACGCGCTCGCGCGACACGCCGAACTCCGTCGCGATACGCGCGAAGGAGATGCATGGTCGATCCAGCAGCACGAGCAACCGCTGGAACGAACCCGAGCCGTAGCGATCGTCCCAGAGCGTCGGCGCCGGAGCGGGCGCCGCCCCGGCGGATACGACACCGTTCTGCGTCGGGCTCGTCGGTCGAGTCCGTCGATTGTTCTCCACTGCCGTCAGTGAAGCAGCGCCGTATTCGAATCCCAGTACGTCACGTGGCACGCGTCGCACGACCGCGTGATCTGCTCCCCGACGTCGAGCACGGCGTCGGCGCGGCGCGTCCGCACCGCCGCCAGCGCCGCGACACCGGCCTCGCGCAGTTGCACCGCTCGACGCACCCACTCGTCATCGTCGACGCGGCGACCGGGCAGGAGCAGGAGGTTGCCGGCTTCCGCGAGTGCGATCGCGTGCGTCTCGAGCGCGAGCCACGCCTCTTCGTCAGCGGGCGCGGTCTCGACGATGCCGTCAACGCTGACATCGGTCGCGACGGCGCCCCACAGTTCGTCGGCCGAAGGATCGAGCACGCGCATGATGTCGGCTACCGTCCCCACGGGCGCCAGCGCGTCCACAGCGGCCGTGGACGCCCCCGTCAGGTAACGCGTGCCGATGACCGCCCCTGCGGCGAGGGCAATGATGACGACGGCGAGTGAACCTCGCCCGAACTTCTTCTCAGACATGTATCTCTCCCTGTTGGCCATGCCGCGCGCACGGGTCCGCCTCCGGGAGAACCGGCGACGTCAGCGCGTGTCTGGCAGGTGAAGCGGTGCCCCGCCCGCGATCCCCGGATCGCGGGCGGTCAACAGCAGCAGGGTCGAGACTCTGGCGCGCGCGTCGTCAGCGACGCCGAACCGCGATGGACGGACGCTGTAGACCTCTGAGAGAGAAGGGAAAGGACGGGATACCAGCGAACGTCAGCCGGCAACCGATGCGGCGACGAGACGGCAATTCTGCGGGTCGACACGACAGCACGCCTCCGTCAGCACCATGGCC
>CAZVHY010000137.1:0-9489 GCA_964627115.1 uncultured Solibacteraceae bacterium
ACCGTCGAGAACACGAGCGGCGCGATGAGCATCTGAATGGCGCGCAGGAACAGATCGGCCAGGGGCCGCACGGCAGCGCCTGCCGGCGGAAACAGCCATCCGAGTGCAGCCCCCGCCGCCACGGCCACCGTCATCTCCACGAGCGGCCGGGCCGACATCGGCGCCTCGGCGTCTTCACGGCGCGACGGCATCGAGGTACTTCAGCGCGCCGCCCGTGTTGAACAACACGACGCGGTCATGGCGGCCGATGGTGCCGGCCTTCACGAGCGACGCGATCGCGGCGTACGCGGCGCCGCCCTCCGGTGCCGCGCTGATCCCCTCGACGGCACCCAGTTCGCGCGCGCCATGGATCATCGCGTCGTCGGACACGGCAATGGCCGTGCCGCCGCTCTCCCGCACAGCCTGGAGAATCAGGAAATCGCCGATCGCGCGCGGCACGCGCAGACCGTCGGCCACCGTCGACGCGTTGGCCCACGCGTCCGCGCGGTTCGCGCCGGTCTCGAAGGCGCGCACGATCGGCGCGCAGCCGTCGGCCTGCACGGACACCATGCGCGGACGACGCTGCGGGGCAACCCATCCGATGGCTTCGAGCTCCTCGAACGCCTTCCACATGCCGACCATGCCCGTGCCGCCGCCGGTCGGGTACACGATCCAGTCCGGGTACCGCCAGTCGAGCTGCTCGGCCAGCTCGTACGCCATCGTCTTCTTGCCCTCGATGCGATATGGCTCCTTCAGCGTCGACACGTCGTACCAGCCGAGCGGTCCCCCGCGTTCGGCCGCAACTCGTCCTGCGTCGGTGATGAGCCCGTCGACGAGCGTGACCTGCGCACCGTACGCGCGGACTTCGTCGATGAACGGCTTCTTCACGTCACGCGGCAGGAAGACCTGCGCGGCGAGTCCCGCCCTGGCGGCATACGCGGCCGCCGCACCACCGGCATTGCCGGCTGACGGAATAGAGATGACCTCGGCCCCGAGGGCCCGGGCACGCGTGATCGCAGCCGACTGCCCGCGCGCCTTGAACGAGTTCGTCGGGTTGAGCGACTCGTCCTTCACGTAGAGGTGATCGAGCCCGAGCGTCGCGCCGATTCGGCGAGCGTGAAAGAGCGGCGTGAACCCTTCCCCGAGTGTCACCGGCTCTTCGTCTGCCTCGAGAGGCAACAGCTCGCGATACCGCCACTGGTTCGGCTCGCGACCGCGCAGGCTCTCACGCGACCAGACGCGCGCAGCCTCCAGGTCGTAGCGCACCAGCAGCGGCGATCCGCACCGGCAGAGGTGATGACGTGCCCAGGGATCGAGTGGCGGCGCCCCGCAGGACGCCGCGCACTCCAGATGTGTGACAAACGATCGGCTCACCGTGTCGCTCCTCCAGTGGCCAGCGACGCCAGGTCAGCGGCGCCCACGGCCGTCGACGGACCGTGGAAGATCGAGTTGAACACCAGCTTGAACGTGGCCTCCGGCTGCGCACGGAACGTCACTTCCGAGGCGAATGTCACGACGTAGCCCTTGCCCACGCGGAACGCGACGGCATTGGCCTGGTTGCGCAGATACGGCTCGCCGAGCAGCCACCCACTCTGAAGAATGGGCCCCTGCCCCGGATACCTAGCGACGACTTCCCCACGGTGCGTGAACGACGGCACGAGACGCAGCGCCTGGTTGTTCTCGAAGAAGATCGGCCAGGCCGATGGCAACCCGTACGCCACGGGATGCGACGTGTCGAATTCGTTCTGCAACAGCGCACCAGGGCTGTAGAACAGGTTGCGCGAATCGATCACGCGCTCGTTCAGCGCCGAGGCGAGGTTGGCGGGACTCGAGAACGCCTCGCGGAGCACGGCGTTGGTATCGGGCGCCTGTGGCGCGCCCCCGCCTGCCGCGCCGGGTCCGGCGCCGCGGCCACGCCCGCCACCGGCAGCGCCGGCACCACCCTGCCTGCCACCGCCGCCGAATGCGGCACCGCCACCGCGGGCCGCGCCCGTTGGCAGCGCGTTTTCGAGCGGCAGATCGAACAGCTCGCGCGCCGTCGTCACGGAGCTGCCGATCGCGACGAGCGTGCCGCCGTTCTCGACCCAGTCGCGAAGCCTGTTCCACCCGGCGTCACCGACGCCCGCGGCCCACGCCCACTCGGGGCCGTACCGCTCCGTGTTCAGACCGTTGACAATCGTGTTGCGGCTGACGCCGTCGGGCAGCACGATGGCGTCGAAGCGATCGGAGATGTTGCCGCTGAGGTCACCGGCCTTCACGATGTCGTGATTGAAGGCGTAGTGCTCGAACAGCCACTTCAGCCAGCCGCCCGATGCATTGTTCACACCCTTCCACAGGCCGATGCGCGTCTCCGGACGCAGACGATGTCCGGCGGTCTCGAACGCGGTGTCTGCCGCCGCCACGACCAGCCCCGTGTCGCGCGCGACGTCGACGAGCACCTGACGCGCGTCGGCCGTGGGCGGCACAATCCACGTCCCCGGCGCCCACGTGCGGCCGCCGTTCGTCACCGCAGACGACGTCCGGAAGATCGGGATGCGGGCCTTCTGCAGTCTCGCCGCGGCGATGAACCCCGCGTTCGACTCCGGGCCGAAGACATAGGCCCAGTTCGCCGACGCCGGCACCGGCGTCTGAATGGGCTGATGACTCGTGACCAGTTGCAGCGGCGTATCGAACGGCTGTTCGACGGGACGCACGTCGACGCCCATCAGCAGCCCCAGCGTCTGCGTCGTCACGTCGTACGGCGCCTTCGGCGGACCGCCCGGGTAGAGACGGAGATCCGGATACACCTGCTTCTCGAGCAGCGTCTTGGCAAACCCGCCGTAGGGCTGCGCCACCTTCACGACGTACGAGCCTGCCGCGTAGTTCTGGCCACCGGCGGTGAATGGTGCCGAGGCCTGGTGCACCTCGACGGCGCCGGTCCGCAGGATGTCGATCAGACGATAGGTCGAGTACGGATCGCGCTGGTCAGCCGGAACGACGAAGGCATAGGGCGATCCCGACCAGTTCACGAAGTCGTTGTGGATCTTGTAGAAGTTGCTCAGCCACTGCCGGCGGTTCTTCGCGACGTGCGTCAGTCCGGCATACACCGTCGTGTTGCCGTAGTCGATGATGTTCCTGAGCGTCCACGTCGTCCCCGTGAACGGCACCGGGAAGTTCACGCGCGACGTCTGCGATCCGATCGGGCCGCCTCGGCCGCCGGGGCCCGGGTAGGGATCGGCGAAGTTCGCACTCGCGATCTCGGTGAGGATGCGGACACCGCCGTGGTACAGCATGTACTGCCGAGCCGCGGTCCACATGTCGTAGCGCGTGCCCCACTCGACGCCGGTCTTGCCCTCGGACGGGAGCGCGGTGGCCATGGCCGATCCGAGCTCGGCGTGCTGCCGCGCGATGAGCGGATGAATGTTCGGATCGTACGGCTCGTCGAACGGCGGCACCCAGATGCGCGAACTGCCGGCGCCCTGCTGGTGCATGTCGTGCGTGACGACCGGCTTGTAGACGTTCTGCACCTTCTCGACGTTCAGCCGCGTCTCCTTCTGCGTGAACATGAACCAGTCGCGGTTGTCGTCGTGCCCGGCATAGACGTGATAGAGGTCCGGATAGTTACGCGCCAGCTGCGTGCCCTTCGTGTCGTACCAGTGGTCGATGAGGAGGTACTGGCCGTCCGGGTTCTGCGACGGCACGATCAGGACCACGGCGTTGTTCAGGATTTCCTGCACTTCCTGGCTCGTTTCGGTCGCCAGACGATGGGCGATCTCGATGACCGACTGGCCGTTGCCGATCTCGTTCGAGTGGATCGTGGCGTAGAGGAAGAAGAACGGGCGCCCTTCCTCCGCCAGTTTTGCGGCTTCCGCCTCGCTCGTCCTGCGCGGATCGGCGAGGCGCTGGCTGATCTCCACCAGCCGGTCGAGCCGCCGCAGGTTCTGCGGCGAGCTGATCGTCAGCAGCACGTAGGGGTTGCCGAGCGTGGTCTTGCCGAGCTCTTCGTACTTCACGCGATCGGTCTGTTTCGACAGGAGCTGGAAGTACTCCAGCGCCTTCGGATAACGCGCGAGCTCGCCATCGGTACCGATCCGGAATCCGAAGAACTGGTCCGGTGCCGGCACCTGCGCCGACACCGGTGACACGCTCGCCGCCGTCACCGCCACGATGGCGGTGACGAGCACGACAGCGCGTCGAAACAACTGTGCAGTCATCATGATCGTTGGTCCTTCCGTCCTACCAGTTCAGGCGGAACACGAGCTCACCCAGACGCCCACCCGGGTCGTAGGTGTTGCTCGCGTCCTGATACGCGCCGGTCACCTGGAAGATCGTGGCGCCGGTGCCGGGATTGGCGACCGGGGTGAAGTTGACGTTGTCGAACAGGTTGAAGATGTTGACGCTCAGGTCGATGTTCGTCCGTCCCGCCAACGGGATCCGCTTCGACAGACTGATGTCGACGCGCGTGAACCACGGTGCGCGGATGAGCAGGCTGCGCGGCGCGCAGTCGCCGGCCGCGACCGAGATGCAGCCGTCGTACTGGGCCGGCGCGAGGTAGCGGCCGTTCGGATCGGGTGCCCCCAGTGCCTCCGAGTAGCCGTTCGCGGTCGTCGCGCTGGTGTTGAACGCGCGGCGCGTGTTGAGGACGATGTCCTCGGGCAGGATGCTCACGATCTGCCGTCCGGGGTTGGCCGGGTCGTCGGTGATCCGGAACCCGTACTCACGCTGCAGGTCCCTGGCCGTCATGCCGACCAGCCGCACGCTACCGAAGTCGAGCACGCGTGCCTGCACGCGCGCGACGCCGTTGAGCGACCAGCCGCCGAGAATGCCGTTCACGACCGGCGGCAGATCGGCCCCGAACCGCTCGCCGCGCCCGACCGGCACCTGCCAGTTCCACTGCGCCTTGAACGCATGCCGTACGGTCGCCGCCGGATCGAGCACGTAGCGGTCACCACCGTTTCGGCCGAGGTAGGACGAGCTCTCCTGGTGCGCGAACACATAGCTGCCGTTGACGTCCAGCCCGTTGGCCAGCCGCCGGCGCAGTTCGATCTGGAGCGCATCGTAGTTGCTCAGTCCCTGGCTCGTCCTCACGTTCACCGCGTTGACGTCGGGGTTGAGCACGAAGAAGTTCGCCGGCAGACCCGCGCGAATCGCATTGGCCCGGCGTGCCGCGTCGTTGTCGAGATCCTGCGCCGCCAGGGCGAGATTCGGGTTGTGCGGCGCGAGGCGTCCGACGAACGTGGCGTTCGTCCAGTTCGCGCCACTGTAGGCAGCGGGATTGCCCGCGTCGGCAGAGCCATTGAAGTGCGCGAGATAGATCGGCAGGGGCGTGGTGCCCGTGCCGGGGCCACGATACGCGAACGAGCACGCCGGCTGGCCCGTCTGACCGCAGCCGTTTGCCACCGCGACGCGCAGATTCTGAATCGCCGCCTGGAACTCGTCCAGGAATCCATTGCCGACGAGGTTGCGCTCGTTGTAGTTCTGCGAGCCCCAGAGCTGGCTCCCGCGTGTGCCGACGTACCGGGCCTCGATCACCGTCCGAGGCGACAACGAACGCTGGAAGCCCAGGGTGTACGACCTGGCCGACGAGATCTGGATGTCGGGATCGAAGACATTGATGTTGTCGGCCCGATTCGCGCGCACGGGAATCGGGTAACTCACCGTGCCGGGATTGCAGCCGGCGTTGACGATTCCGGCCGGGCAGGGTTCGGCGAGCCGGAGGCGATCGGTGTCACTCAGGTAGACCGGCCAGTTGCCGTCGGGCGCCAGCAGGCCATTGGCCTGGTTCCGCGTCACCGTGAGCGTTCCGCCGGGATTGCCGCCGAACACATCGGTGAACTGGCTGTGCCCCTGCCGGTCGTACTGCACCGAATATCCGCCGCGAACGGTCGCCGACTCCGGATCGCCGAGCACTCCGCGCAGCCAACCGCTCTGCACGTTCGGCCGCCACGCGACGCCGATCACGGGCGCCAGGTTGTTCCAGTCCGTCTTGTACGTCGCCGTGTTGCGGTTGAACGCGGTAAACGACGGGACGATGCCGCCGGAGGCGCCTGGCTGGAAGAACCGGCAGGTGCCGTTGGCGTCCTTGCCGGACACGCCGCACGCGTCGTCGTAGGTCGCCTGCGACAGCACGTCGTTGATGGGCGACCACGGCGTCTGGACTCCGTAGCGCAAGCCACCCGTGAGCGTGAGCGTGTTGGTCGCGCGCCAGTTGTCCTGGATGTACGCGGAGTAGACGTTGAGCGTCGCCTGCTGATAGAGCCGGCCGAAGAGCTCGTACTGATTGGAGTTCCGATCGAGGGCGATCTCGCCGCCGACCGACGTCACCCGCCCCGTCAGCGTGGCGAACAGCGCGGCGGCCGAGTTGAGCTGCGCGGTCGACGCCCCCTGGAAGTTGGCGGTCGTGAAGAGCGCGGTCGCCGGGTCGTTGTCGGCCACGCCAAACGTGATGGCCGGTGCGGTCTGGTTGTCGAAGATGGTGATATTGCCGAAGTAGAACTCGGTGCCGGCACTGATGCTGTGGCGGCCACGCTGCCACGTCAGCGTATTGGAGAACTGATAGTTCCACGCGTTGCGGAAGTGCGGCGTATTCTCCGTCGTCCATCCCGTCGCGTTGAGACCGAGCGACAGCGAATACCCTCCGGTGTCTTCGAACGTGTGCGGGCCAGCCGACTCCGGGACGCTGAAATAGGACGGGGACCAACGGGCGCCGGCCCGCAGTTCGTGCACGAGGTTCTGCGACAGCGTCGATCGCAAGGCGAACGAAATCAGCGGCCGGGTCGCCGAATAGATGGCGTAGTTGCTGGCGCCCGGGAACCGCACGTCGCCGTTGTTCTGCAGGTCGGGATCGCGCGTGGCTTTCTGCAGCGCGAAGGTGCTGCTGAGCCGGTGACGCGCGTTGAAGTTGTAGTCGATGCGGGCTGTCGGCTGCCGGTCCTGGAGCACGCCCGACGACTGCCACGCCAGGTTCAGGAGATTCGGATCGGTCTGCTGTGTGATCAGACCCGTCGTGCCGGCCGCGTTCCGGATCAGGCCGAGCGTTCGCGCGACGGTCGGATCGAGCGCGGCGTTGAAGCCGCCGGCGCGCGCCAGGTCGAGCACGTTGACCTCACGCACGGTCGTCACGCCGCCCGACGTGACGTTGTACCGGTACCACCCATCCTGCGTTCGTTCGTTGTAGAGCGTGCGATTGCGGGTGGCGTTGCTCGGCTGGCGCACCTCCTCATAGTTGAAGAAGAAGAACGCCTTGTTGGGGATGAGGGGTCCCCCTTGCCGGAAGCCGTACTGATTCAGCGTCACCTGGTTCCTCGGGAGCCCGGCGTTGCGGTTGAACCAGTAGTTCGAGTTGAGCCGCGCGTGTCGATGGTATTCGTACGCGCTGCCGTCGAACCGATTCGCGCCCGACCGCGTCACGAAGTTGATCGTGACCGCGCCATGCCCGCCGACGTCGGCGCCGGCATTGGCCGTCGTCACCGTCACCGCCTCCATGGCGTCCTGACGCGGCGACAACGTCGCGAAGAAGCCTTCCCCGCTGAGGTTCTCGTTGTTGTTGATGCCGTCGAAGCTGATGGCAATGAACGAGGCGGGCAATCCGTTGACCTGCGAGTTGCGGTTGGTCGTTGCCGTACTCACGCCGGGCAGGTACGTGACCGAGTTGATCAGGTTGCGCGATGCCATCGGCATCTTGTTGATCTGATCGGCCATCAGCGTGGCCTGCACGACCGGGGTCTGCGTGTTGACGAGGCTCGCGGCGCTGCCCGACACCTCGACGACTTCCTCGACGCCGCCGATCGACAGCACGGCCGAGACGCTCACCGGCGCACCGGGCGTCAGGATCAGGCCGTTGACCGAGTAGTTCCTGAAGCCCGACAACGAGACGGTCACCGAATAGGTGCCGGGGTTGAGTGAGGGCACCGAGAAGATGCCGGACGCATTACTGACCGTCGTAATGGCCTGCTGGGTTGCCGTCTGCGTCACCACGACGGTGGCGCCGGGAACGACCGCACCCGCGTCGTCAACGACGGTGCCCGAGATAGACGATGTCGTCCCGCCCTGGGCGGCGGCCGAGACGCTGGTGACGGCCAGCAGCAGTACTGCTGCCGTCACGCGAAATAAGGACCACATGCTCTTCATCCTTCCGGGAAAACACGAACTTCCGATCGACAACGAGACCCGCAGATACATCGGTATCGACACGGGCCCGGCAGGGAACGGGACCGGTGACGTTCAGCGCATCTGTCCGCGCGTGGACACGTCGGCGACTCGAACCGCCGCGATTCCGCTACGCAGCGCGCTCAGAGCGCTGACACCGCAGGTAGATTGATTGTGTGAAACAGGAGTGCTCCGCTGAGGCAGACGACTGCCAGGGCGGAGCTAACGACAGCAACAGGCGAGATGTCCTGAGGCGAGACGGCAGCTGCGGTGACCGGGATCGGTCACGAGGGACTCTGGGGAAGCGTCCATGGCAGCCACGAGAGACAGACTAAGTGGCGCCCCTGCCACACTCAAGCACGATGTCAAGTTACGCATCGCGATCACCGACGACGTCAGCGTTACCGTGCAGAAGATGCCACGTGCGTGTAACGCCGGCGTTCGGACACCGGGCCGCCGGTTGCGATTGGTTCGGTTGCGGTCGAATCGGCAGCAGCGGCGTAGAACCGCCTGCCGTCGAGAAACGTCACCGACGACGCGACGGCCGCGTGCGCGTCGTTCCCCACGTGGAATCCGCGGGCCCGCACCTGTTCACCAAGACGCACGTCGGCCGACCGCAGCCCATGCTGGACGAGCGCCGCGACCGATTCGAACTCGAGCAGCCAGACCACCGTAGCGCCGTCCGGCCCGGTGACGTCGAGCAGAAGCCGCGTGTGCGGGTCGGCCCAGCGGATACGTGTCAGTACGCCCTGCTGGGCAAGAGGACGGGAACCTCTGGCAGGCGCGGGCAGGACAACAAGGGACTGAAATCGGGACATCTCTTCCTCACGAATGGATCACGACAGACGATGCGGCCTCGGAACATGGAGTGCCTGCGGCCGGCCTGGCGATGATCGAATCCGGGAGGACTCGATGTGTCAGCGGGTGGTCATGACCTGTGCCGCCGCATCGTCGCCGTCGAAGGCTCGTCGGGTGCCGCGACAACACGCGCGGTGGGATGCGGGACTCATCGTCGTCTATCGAATCGCAAACATGGGGTGATGGTCAAGAGCGCCTGACCACGAGCACGCGCGGTGTCAAGTTGCGCCGCAATCTCGCGCCGTCACCCCGCCGTGCCGCCCGATGCGCCGGCTCCGGAGCAACAGACGCTCACCTCCGCACGTGCGGTCGCTCGGGTCCGGAGTCACAGTCGGTCAGGTCTGCAGCTGCGGCTGCGAGCGACGGACGTACGGCCGCGAGCTCCGGAGTCACGTCACGGATCGTGTGCGCCGCCTCTCCTTACGAAACAAGGGCTTGCGGGCGCCGCCGCGCAGATGCGCCAGAACGTTTCCGTCACTCCGCACGCCGCGGCCGGAACTCACGCCACCGATGGCGCAACTCACG
>CAZVHY010000138.1:0-3257 GCA_964627115.1 uncultured Solibacteraceae bacterium
ACGACGTGCTGAAGAAGCTCTATTACAAGAACGCGCTGCGCGTGACACCGGGACTGCCGCAGACCGGCTGGCCTGAATAGGGCAACGCAGAAGTTAGAAGACAGAAGCCAGAAGTCAGGAAGACGTCAGGACATCGACAAGGGGAAACGGATTGGCGAAGTATCTGGTCACGGGTGGTGCGGGGTTCATTGGATCGCACCTGGTCGAAGAACTGCTGCGGCGTGGGGAGTCGGTGCAGGTGGCCGACAACTTTTCGACAGGGAAACGGACCAACGTGCCGGCGGGCGTGGACGTGTTCGACGGCGATGTCGCCGACGAGGCGTTTGCCGCCAGGGCCGTGGCCGGGTGTGACTACGTCCTGCACCAGGCCGCGATTCCGTCGGTTCCTCGGTCGGTGGCCGAACCGGTCGCCACCAACCGCGCCAATGTCGACGGCACGCTGGCGATCCTCGTCGCGGCCCGCGACGCCGGCGTCAAGCGCGTCGTGTTCGCCGGGTCGTCGTCCGTGTACGGCAACAGCGCCGTGCTGCCCAAGCGCGAGGACATGCGGCCGAGTCCGATGACGCCGTACGCGCTCCAGAAGCTGGTGAGCGAACAGTACTGCCAGATGTTCAGTGAGTTGTACGGCCTGGAAACTGTCACCACGCGCTACTTCAACGTCTTCGGCCCCAGGCAGCAGCCAGGCTCACCGTACTCGGGCGTCATCTCCCTGTTCATCGAGGCGCTGGCCACCGGGCAGGCGCCGAAGATTCATGGCGACGGCCGGCAGACACGCGATTTCACGTACGTGGGCGACGTCGTGCGCGGTGTGCTGGCCGCCGCCACCACGCCTGGCGTCAGCGGGGAAGTCTTCAACGTCGCGGTCGGTGGGCGGATCTCGCTGCTCGAGCTGGTGGGTACCCTGCAGCGACTGCTTCGGTCGAACGTCGAGCCGATCCTCGGTCCGGCCCGCGAAGGTGATGTTCGCGACTCGCAGGCCGACATCGTGAAGGCCCGCCAGAAGCTGAAGTTCGAGCCGCAGGTGTCGCTCGAGGACGGCCTTCGCGAAACGGTGAAGTGGTACCAGCAGGCGGTCCTCGGCGCGCGCTGAGCAGGCTGCGCGTCCATTCGTCTCTACCGCTGTCGTAGCCGCAGGGCTTTATGCCCTGCGGGTCCAGTTCCAGCCTCCATCACGGAGCCCCGGACCTTCAGATCCGGGGCAAGAACCGCGCTGGTGACCGCGCCGATCCGTCGACCACACCTCGTCGAGCCGCGTCACACACGTGCACAGGGCTTCGAATCTGGTGCATCGCCCCTTCGAAGCAGCGACGAGCGGCTGCGTCGGTCACATCGACCAGTGACGCCACCAACCGCGACGCCCCAGCGCGGTCGCGTGCAGCATGTGCCGCGGCAAGGCGCACGATGTCGCGCGGCTGGTGGCAGCGCGTCGGGAACCTGTCGCGTCGATCCGGCCAGGTGGGATCGACGACGTGCGGAGGGCAGGAGCACGAGCCGACAAGGTCACGATCACGGACCGGAGAAGGCACGATCAGCAACCAGGGAAGTTACGATCACCAGTCAGGGAAGGTGGTCGAGCGCTCGGAGCGTGTGTTAACTCGCTGAGTGCAAGCGGTTTGCCGGATCGCGAGATTTTTCTGGTTTTGTGACCTGCGCGACCGGTCGCAGTGGTCTGCGAAAACGCTGTCACCGAGTGCGCCGACGGCTTTCGGTGATCCGCGCGATCCGTTCAAGTGATCGGCGCACGTCGTTCGTGCGATCGGCGCGACCGGTTCAGGCAATCGCGGCGACCGCTTCGGGTGGCCGCGCCGATCCGTTCGCGTGATACGCGCCACGCGTGTGTGCGGCTGCGCCGACCCGATTGGGTGATCGGCGCGATGCGTGTGCGTGACCTGCGCCACGGCTTCGACCTGTCGGCGCGACCGCTGCACGTGACCCGCGCGCCCGGTCACGGTGTCGTGCGCGAGCCGTTGAGGTGACTGCGGCGGTCAGTGTGACGTCAATGTACGCTGGCGGAAGGCGCCTCGCCTGCGGCCGAGCCGGTCAGCCACGCCGAGAGCCGTTCCGGGGTGCCGAGGTCGGTCCAGCCGATTGACGCCTGCCAGGCCAGACACTGCAGGCCGCTCGCCCGTTCGAGGACGTCGTGCGAGAAGTCGAGCGCGGGCAGGTGCTCGTAGAGCTGCCGGACCTGCTGCTCGCGTCGCGAGGGAGGCAGGAAGCGGAAGCTCTCGAACGCGCCGGCGAGATCCGGGGCATGGCGGCGATAGAGATCGATGACCGCCTCCACGCGCGCCACGAGCACCATCGTGTTCCATACCGCGCCCTCGGCAAGCAGCCGCTCGGCCGCCGCACGCTGCGGCTTCTCCACGAACGCGTCGACGGTCAGGGTCGATGATCCGGCGGTCTGGCGGCCAACAATCCAGCCGTAGTCGTCCGACGCCGCCTGCGGCTCCACCCCCAGCAGCACCACATCGTCTCGGTGCGCATCGACGTGCGCAACTGCCCGGCGCACGCCATTCCTGAACTCCTCGACGTTCCTCACCCCATGGTCCGAGGGCGTCAGGATGACGATGGCGTGTGGGTCGCAGGTCCAGACGACGGTGGCCGCCAGCAGGACGCCGGTGGCCGTGCCTCGATCGGCGGGCTGGTAGATCACGTCGCCAATGGAGCCGTGCTGGCGCAGCCGTTCGACGTGGGCGTGATGCGTGTCGTCGACGAGCGTCACCGTGTGTGTCGCATCAGCCAGCGGGGCGAGCCGGAGCAGCGTGTCCTCGAGCAGCGATCGCTGTCCTTCTGGCGCGTAGTACTGCTTGGGAATGCCGCCGGTGACGGCCGACAGCCGCGCACCGCGACCGCCGGCGAGCACAACGGACCAGGTGGTGGGCACGCGTCGTCGACCTGCCAAATGACTGCCAGTGGTGCTGCTTCACGTGACCGCTGGTTTCCCACGATGCACGGAACGCTGACGGCAGATTTTGCGCGGAGTGCGGTGGAGTTTTTCCCATACGTGGCATAGCGGGGCGGCACGGCTGCGCGCGACGCACGTTCGCGGCAACTCGCGTTGTCGGCACAGCCGGTGCGCGTGTGGAATCGGTAACGCGCGTTTACAGATTGCCGCGTTCACGCGCACGTCCTGCGGGCGTTTCCGCGCGCGACAAACGCGCAAGTCCTTTGTCATCCAGCGTTTCATGGCTGTCGCGTGGCCTCGCGCGTGTGATGGCGAGCGGTTTGCCATGGTTCAGGCTGCCCGAGGTCGACGC
>CAZVHY010000138.1:3357-9421 GCA_964627115.1 uncultured Solibacteraceae bacterium
TCGCGCGTGTGATGGCGAGCGGTTTGCCATGGTTCAGGCTGCCCGAGGTCGACGCGGATGGTCCGCGTGCCACGTTGCCTCCACGTGGCAGCCTCGGGCGTGGAGTGAACCCTATGACCGTGTACCGATTCACGACTGCGCTGTTGCTGGCCGCCGCCCTTGCCGTGAGTGGCGCAAACGCGTTTGCCCAGAACACCGGCGCCGACAGTCGCGCTGCGGCGGCGTCTCAGATCAACCTCAACACCGCGTCGGCGACCGAGTTGGAACGACTGCCCGGCGTCGGCCCCGCTATGGCCACTCGCATCATCGAGTACCGCGAGAAGAACGGCGGCTTCAAGAAGATCGAGGAGCTGATGAACATCCCGGGGATTGGCGAGAAGCGATTCCTCGATCTGAAGCCGCAGATCGTGGTGACGCCGCCGAAGGCTGCGCAGTGACGAGCGGGCACCGGCGCCGCGGCGGGCCGGCCGACGGCTTCGCGCTGGTCGACGTGCTGATCGCGGCGGTGCTGGTCGTGTCGCTGGCCGGCATGGTGGTGCCATTGACCGCGCAGGTGTCCGACGTGTCGGAGGTGCGGGCGGCGGCCGGTTATCTGGCTGGCCGCCTGCGCCAGGCGCGTTTCCAGGCGGTGACGCACGACCGCGCCACCGCGCTGGTCTTCGACCAGGACAGCGACGGGCGCTGGCAGGTCCGGCGGTGTCACGACGGCAACAGTAACGGCGTCAGACGGGCCGAAATCGCGTCCCGCATCGATCGGTGCGATGACCCGCCGGAGAGCCTGCACGCGCGCTTTCCCAACGCGACGATGGCGTTGATGGATGGCACGCCAGACATCGATGGCGCGGCCGGGACGACCAGCGGCGTTCGTTTCGGCGCCGGCAGCATGGCCAGTTGTTCGCCGGCCGGCCACTGCACACCCGGCACGATGTACCTCGTGTCGAGGCGCGGAAAGCAGTATGCCGTGCGCGTATCGGGCATCGCTGGAAGAGCCAGGCTGTATCACTTCGACGCCGGTATTCGCCGGTGGGCGCCGGACTGATGCCACCTGCCTACCACCTTGGTCGTCAACTCCTGCTCGTCGGCTCGGACGAGGCGGGTGTCGAACTGGAGGGGACGTGCCGGCTCGCGCCCGGGCGAGCGGTCGTGCTGTTCGGCCTGCCGCCTTCCCCCGCGGTCGGACGTCCCGCGCGGGTCGTGGGCTGGCGTCTCGTGCGGGCCGGGCACGGCGGCCTGACGTATCGCGGCCGTGTCGAGTGGCGCGCGGCCGGCGGCCACGACCACCACGGCCCCTGAGCCGGGCGGACGCGAGGAACGCGCGCGCGGGAGCGCTGGTGCACGGGAGGTGAGGATGCTCGTCGGACAGAGCCGCGTGATGCAGGAGCTCCGAACGCAGATCACGCGTATCGCGCGCACCGCGTTCACCGTGCTCATCGAGGGTGAGAGCGGGGCGGGCAAGGAGCTCGTGGCGCGCGAGATTCACGCGCGCAGCCCGCGCGCGCACGGTCCGTTCGTGCCGGTCAACTGCGCCGCGCTGGTCGAGTCGCTACTCGAGGCGGAGCTCTTCGGGATCGAAGAACGGACCGCCACGGGCGTGAGGGGCAGACGAGGGAAGTTCGAGCAGGCGAACGGCGGCACGTTGTTCCTGGACGAGGTGGGCGATCTGTCGCCGACCGCGCAGGCCAAGCTCCTGCGCGTGCTGCAGGAGATGACGATCGAGCGCGTCGGGAGCAGCGGTGTGACGCGTCCGGTCGACACCCGCATGCTGGCGGCGACCAATCGTGGCCTGCAGGATCTCGCCCGCCGTGGGCTGTTCCGGTCGGACCTGTACTACCGGCTCTCGGGCGTCGACATCATGGTGCCGCCGCTCCGTGAACGACGTGGTGACATCCCGGCGCTCGTCACGCACTTCCTGCTGCGCCACAGCGCCGGGGCGCCGGTCAGCGTGGGGCCGGCGGCACTCGACGCGCT
The DNA here is from genome assembly GCA_964627115.1 of uncultured Solibacteraceae bacterium. Lineage (GTDB taxonomy): Bacteria > Acidobacteriota > Vicinamibacteria > Vicinamibacterales > SCN-69-37 > SCN-69-37. The sequence continues at coordinate 5,326 of CAZVHY010000138.1, forward strand.
CGTGGCGTACGACTGGCCGGGCAACGTGCGCCAGCTCGGGCGTGTCATCGAGCGGGCGCTCGCCTTGTGCCCGTCGGCCACGATTACCGTGCGCGACCTGCCCAGGGACATCGGGCGATGGCCGTTGCTGGAGGAGACGGGGGCCTCAGCATCCACGCTGACGCTGCGGGCGTGGAGCAGCCGCTACGCGCGGCTCGTGCTCGACAGGTATCGGGGCAACAAGAAGCGCGCGTGCGACGCGCTCGACATCAGCTATCACACGCTCCAGGCGTTGCTCGACTACGTGCCGCCAGCCGAGGGGGAGCGCATCGACGTCAACGGCTTCTCGCTGGCGACGACGGCGTCGGCGAGGCTGGTCGGGGCCGATCGATCCGTCGCGGTTGGCTGCCTTGACCCGTCTGCGGGCGAATAGTACCGTGTGGGGCTGTCGGGCACACCTGCGCTGCTGGTGTGCCGCCCCACGCACCCGATGTCCTCTTCGTCCTCGTCCGATCTCAAACGTACGCCGCTGCACGGCCGCCATGTCTCTGCCGGTGCCCGGCTGGTCGACTTCGGCGGATGGGAGATGCCGCTCCAGTATTCGAGCATCGCTGATGAGCACATGGCCGTACGCACGCGTGCCGGCCTGTTCGACGTCAGCCACATGGGGCAGATCGAAATTGCCGGTACGGACGCGCTCGCGCTCGTTCAGCACCTGACGACGAACGATGCGTCGCGGCTGGCGGTCGGGCACATCCAGTACAGCGCGCTGACCACGCCGGCCGGCACGTTTCTCGATGACGTGCTCGTGTACCGCTGGGCCGATGAGCACTATCTGCTGGTGGTCAATGCGGGGAACATCCGGAAGGCCGCGCAGTGGATCAATACGCAGGCGGCCGAGTTCGGCGGTGACGTGGCGGTGGTCAACGCCAGCGCCAGATACGCGTTGATCGCGTTGCAGGGGCCGGCATCGCCAGGTGTGCTCGCCGAGCTCTGCACCATGGAGCTCGACCAGCTGAAGTACTACCGCTTCGTGCCTGGCGAGGTGGCCGGCGCGCTGGCCATGGTGTCGCGCACCGGGTATACCGGCGAAGACGGATTCGAAATCTTCCTGCCGCCCGCGCAGGCGCCGAGAGTCTGGGACGCGCTGCTGGCCGCCGGTGCCGGCGTCGACATCAGGCCCTGCGGACTTGGCGCACGCGATACGCTGCGCCTCGAGTCGTGCATGCGGCTGTACGGCAACGAGATGGACGAGACCGTGTCGGTGCTCGAGGCCGGTCTCGGGTGGATCGTGGGCTGGCAGAAGCCCGCCTTTGTCGGACACGAAGCCCTGCGTGCGCAGCGCGACCGTGGGCTCTCGCGCCGGCTGGTGGCCTTCGAGATGATCGACCGCGCCATCGCGCGCCACGGCTACGCGGTGTTACGAAGCGATGGGCCGTGTGGAACCGTGACGAGCGGCACGCAGACGCCGTACCTGCAGAAGGCCATCGGCATGGCCATGGTGCCCGTCGACCTGGCGGAGCCGGGCCAGGAGATCACGATCGACGTGCGGGGCCGGAAGGCTGCGGCGCGCGTCGTGCCCGAACCGTTCTACAAGCGCCCGCGGGCGAGCCGTCCAGCTGCCGACGCAACGAGGAGTGAGTGATGTATCCAACCGATCTCAAGTACACCCGCGACCACGAGTGGCTGAAAGACGAGGGCGGCGAGGCGGTCGTCGGCATCACCGACTTCGCGCAGGCGCAGCTCGGCGATGTGGTGTTCGTCGAACTGCCCGAGGTTGGGCGTGTGCTCGCGCAGGGGGAAGTGTTCGGCACGATCGAGTCGGTCAAGGCCGTGTCCGAGCTGTTCGCGCCGGTCGCGGGCGAAGTCACGGCCATCAACGCCGCGCTGGCCAACACGCCGGAACTGGTGAACCGCGAGCCGTACCAGGCGTGGATGCTTCGGATCCGCCCGACCGGGGGACCGACCGAGGGCCTGCTCGACGCAGACGCGTATGAAGCCCTCGTCAAGTAGGCCCGACGCCTCGTCCGCCTTCGTCGCGCGACACATCGGTCCCCGCACCGGCGACGTCGCCCGCATGCTCGAGGTCATCGGCGTCCCGAGTCTCGACGCCCTGGTCGAGCTCGTGGTGCCGGCCGACATCCGCCGCACGGATGCCCTGGCCATCAGCGACGGGGAGACGGAGTTCGACTACCTCGAGCGGCTGCGGACCATTGCCGCCCGCAACGACGTCCGGCGCAGCTATCTGGGGACCGGCTACTACGGCACGATCACGCCCCCCGTCATTCAGCGCAACATCTTCGAGAACCCGGGCTGGTACACGCCCTACACGCCCTACCAGGCGGAGATTGCCCAGGGCCGGCTCGAGGCGCTGCTCAATTTCCAGACCATGGTGAGCGAGCTCACGGGGATGGACGTGGCCAACGCGTCGCTGCTCGACGAAGCCACGGCGGCGGCCGAGGCGATGGGACTGCTGCTGCGCGTTCGCAAGGGCAGCGGGCCTGCGACCTTCTTCCTCTCCGACGCCGTGTTTCCGCAGGTCCGCGCGGTCGTGCTCGAACGGGCGCGGCTGCTCGGCATCGAGGTCATCGAGGGGGATCCGCTGACCGCCGCGTTGCCCGACGGGATCGCGGGCGCGTACGTGCAGTCGCCCGACGACCGCGGACGCATCCTCGACGTCGGCGCGGTGGCCGCGCGCGTGCACGCTGCCGGTGGACTGCTGGCCGTCGGCACCGACCTGCTCGCGCTCACGCTCATCGTCCCTCCCGGCGAGCTCGGTGCCGATGTCGTCGTGGGCAGTGCGCAGCGCTTTGGCGTGCCGCCCGGCTACGGCGGCCCGCATGCCGCGTTCTTTGCGGTGCGGAACGCGCACGTGCGTCAGATGCCGGGACGGCTGATTGGCGTGTCGGTCGACGCGCACGGGCGGCGGGCGTATCGCATGGCCATCCAGACGCGCGAGCAGCACATCCGGCGCGAGAAGGCGACGTCGAACATCTGCACGGCGCAGGCGCTGCTGGCCAACATGGCGTCGTTCTACGGCGTGTATCACGGCCCCTCGGGCCTCGCGGCGATCGCGACGCGCATCCACGAGCAGACCGTGCGGCTGGCGCAGGCAGCCGTCGCGGCCGGATGGCGCCAGGTCAACGACGTTTACTTCGACACCATCTGTCTCGAGGGCACGGCGGCGCAGGTTGCGGCGGCGCACCGTGCGGCCGATGAGGCGCGGATCAATCTGCGCGCCGTGTCCGAGACGCGCGTGCAGGCGTCGCTCGACGAAACCGTCTCCGAGGGCGATCTCGCCGACCTCGCGCGCGTGCTGGGACATCGATTGGCCGTCGACGCGTCGCCGGCGCGCGCGGTCATTTCGGGCGCGTTCGCCCGCACGTCGCCGTTCCTGACGCACCCGGTGTTCAATCGCCATCACTCCGAGACGGAGATGATGCGGTACATCCGCCAGCTCGAGCGCAAGGACCTCGGGCTCGACACGGCCATGATTCCGCTCGGGTCGTGCACGATGAAGCTCAACGCGGCTGCCGAGATGATGCCGGTGAGCTGGCCGGCATTCGCGCGTCTGCACCCGTTCGCGCCCGTCGAGCAGGCGGCCGGCTACGCGCAGATTTTCGCCGAGCTCGAGGCCGCGCTCTCGGCGGCGACCGGGTTCCCGGGCGTCTCGCTGCAGCCGAACTCCGGTGCGCAGGGTGAGTTCGCCGGGCTGCTCGTCATTCGTGCGTATCACGCCTCACGAGGCGAGGCGCACCGGCTCGTGGCGCTGATCCCCCAGTCGGCCCACGGCACCAATCCCGCCAGCGCGGCGCTGGCCGGCTTCACCGTGGTCATCGTGGCGTGTGACGCGAACGGGAACATCGACGTCGACGACCTGCGCGCGAAGGCGGCGAAACACCAGCGCGACCTCGCGTGTCTGATGGTGACCTATCCGAGCACGCACGGCGTGTTCGAGACGCGCATCCGCGAGATCTGCACCATCGTGCACGAGCACGGCGGCCAGGTGTACATGGACGGCGCGAACATGAACGCGCAGGTCGGGCTGACGAGTCCGGCCACCATCGGCGCCGATGTGTGCCACCTGAACCTGCACAAGACGTTCGCGATCCCGCAC
>CAZVHY010000139.1:0-9385 GCA_964627115.1 uncultured Solibacteraceae bacterium
CGAGAGTAGATATCGTGCGCGTCCTGTTTCTCACCCATCGGCTGCCGTACGCCCCCAACCGCGGCGACCGCGTCCGAGCCTACCACCTCCTTCAACGGCTCCGCAGTGCCGCCGACGTCGACGTGCTGTCGCTGGTTCACGACGACGACGAAGCCTCGCGCGCTTCGTCGGTCGCTGGCGTGTCTTCGGTCACCACGGCCCGCACTCGACGCGTCCGCGCCGCGCTCAGGAGCGCAGTCGCGCTCGGCACCACGACGCCGCTCACGCACACCATGCTCGACTCGCCGGATGTGCGACCGGCGTTGCAGGCTCTCGTCGAGAGGCGACGGCCGGATGTGGTGCTGGCATACTGCTCGGGGATGGCGCGCCTGGTCTTCGAAAAGCCACTGAGCACCATCCCCTTCGTGCTCGACATGGTCGACGTGGACTCGGCCAAGTGGGACGCGCTCGCCCGCATCACTGCCCCGCCGATGCGATGGATCTATCAGCGTGAGCATCGCGTCCTGCGCGCCTTCGAAGCCCGTGCCACGACGGCGGCGTTCGCAACGACGGTCGTCACGGCGCAGGAGGCCGGGACTCTCCAGCAGATCGCGCCAGCGGGCGATATCCATGTCGTGCCGAATGGCGTCGACGTCGCGTCTCTGACGCCGACGACGGCACCTTCCGAGAGCCGAACGGTGGTCTTCTGCGGCGTGATGAACTACGCACCGAATGTCGAGGCCGCGAGGCTCCTGGCCGCAGACATCTGGCCAAAGGTCCGTCGTGTCCACACGGACGCGAAATTGACCATCGTGGGCTCTCAGCCAACGCGTCAGGTGCTCGCCCTGGCGAATCGGGCCGACGGTGTGGAAGTGACCGGAGCCGTGCCGGACGTACGGCCGTACCTGTGGAACGCCGCCGCAGCGGCGGCGCCACTGCTGACGGCGCGAGGCATCCAGAACAAAGTCCTCGAGGCTGTGGCGGCGGGATTGCCGACGGTCGTGACGCCGAACATCATGGCAACCCTGCCGTCCGCCGTGGCGCGAGGCTGCGTTGCGGGCAATGGCGTCGACGAACTGGCCGAAGCCATCAACACCCTCCTGTCGAGGACGCCAGACGAACGTCGGTCGATCGCGGGACAAGCCGATCTCACGCTACTTACGTGGGCGCGACAACTCGAACCGTTCGTGGCATTACTCCACGGCGCTGCCAGATCGAGCCGGAGGTCCGCGTGACGGGCCGCCCGCCGAACCTGGCGTTCGTCATTCCCGTCCGCAACGATGCGGTGCGCCTGAGTCGGTGCCTCGCATCCATCGCGGCGTCTGCCTCGACAACGCCAATCGAGATCGTCGTGGCCGACAATGGTTCGACCGACGACACGCCGGCGACGGCTCGAAATCTTGGTGCCACCGTCCTCAGCGTTCCCAATCGCGTCGTGGCGGCCGTTCGGAACGCTGGCGTCGCAGCCACGACGGCTCCGGTGCTGGCATTCGTCGACGCCGATCACGAACTGCACCCAAGGTGGGTCGGCGAAGCCGTTCGACTGATGCAGTCCGATACGATCACGGCAATCGGTGCGGACTACCACCCTCCGGCCGACGCCACATGGGTGCAGCGGATGTACGACCGGCTCCGTCGTCACCCCACGGAGAACGACACCACGTCCTGGTTACCGAGCGGCAACCTCGTGATCCGTCGCGCGGCCTTCGAGAACGCGGGCGGCTTCGACGAAACTCTCGAGAGCTGCGAAGATGTCGACCTCTGCCGGCGCTTGCGGGAACGTGGTGGTCAGCTGATGGCGACCCCTTCGCTGTACAGTACGCACCATGGCGATCCACGCACCCTGCGTGCGGTCTTCCTGTCGGAACTGTGGCGCGGCCGCGACAACCTGCGCGTCACTCTGCGCGAACCGCAGAGCGTCGGGAGCCTGATCGGGCTCGGTTTCACCGTGCTGTATCTCGCGAGCCTGCTGGGAATCCTCGTCACGTGGCCGTTCGTCGGCATCGCCGGGCCCCTCACCTCGCTCGGTCTATTCGGAGGACTGACGGCATTTCGGACGATCCGGCTGATGCGGGCAGGGGGAACGCTGGCCGAGGCCGTACTCTTCGCGGTGACGTTCGATACGGCGCGTGCGCTGGCGCTCGTCGTTCGGGTGCGACACGGCACCAGGCGGAAGGCATGACGACGGCAACTGTACGGCGTCCGATCAACGTCCTCGAACTTCGGAGCGTTCATGGAACGGGCGGCGGACCCGAGAAAACGATCCTGCTCGGCGCGGCGCGTGCCGACACGGCACGCGTCAACGTCATCGTCTGCTATATCCGCGACGAGCGCGACAAGGTCTTCGGTCTCGACACGTGGGCTCGCTCGCTTGGCGTGAACTACATTGAGGTGCCAGAACGTCATTCCTTCGATCTCTCCCTGCTGGGCCGGCTGACGACGATCGTGCGCGACCACGACATCGACATCGTGCACGCGCACGAGTACAAGACGGACCTCCTGGCGTGGCTGCTCGCGCGCCGGACGGGCGTCGTCGCGCTTGCCACCGCCCATGGCTGGACCGGCCAGAGCGCGCGTGAGCGCTTCGTCTACTATCCGGCCGACAAGTGGGTGCTCGGGCGCTTTCCCCGCGTCATCGCCGTGTCGAGCGACATCCGCCGCGAGCTCATCCGATTCGGCGCCACGCCCGAACGAGTCACGGTGATTCTCAACGGCATCGATCCCGATGCCTTTCGGAGACGACCGGAACGGGCGCGAGAGGTTCGATCATCGCTGAACGTCGAACCGGATACCGTGCTGATCGGAGCCGTCGGACGTGCGGAGCGGCAGAAGCGCTTCGACCAGTTGCTCGAAGCCTTCGCGCGAATCGCACCATCATTTCCAAGGCTGCGGCTGGCCATTGTCGGCGACGGCAGCCTGCTGCCCGCGCTCCGCGAACAGACCCGCCTGTTGGAACTACACGAACGTGTGATCTTCACGGGACATCGAACCGACATCGCCGATCTCCACAATGCGTTCGATGTCTTCGTCCAGTCATCGGAGTACGAAGGCACCCCGAATGCTGTGCTGGAGGCCATGGCCATGGAGACGCCTCTCGTTGCCACGGACGCCGGTGGAACAGCCGAACTCTTCGTGGACGGGCGAGAAGGTCTCCTGGTGCCGCGCCAGAACGTCACGGCACTGGCAGATGCGATCGTTCGCGCGGTGTCCGATCCCGGGCAATCACGCCAGAGGGCGACGGCTGCGCGGCACCGGATCGAGACCGATCTCTCGTTCGAGACGCGAACGCGCCGTCTCGAGGCCATCTACGGGGAGCTGATCCATGCGTGAATCGCTCAAGGCCGTCGCGCGGCTCCTGGCGACGGCAGCGCTCGCGCCGGCGCTGCTGTCATATGCGGTCCGGCGCCGCATGATCGGCGGTAACCGTGCGCTGGAAGGTTCGACACAGGCGCTCGCGTGGCTTCCCGGACTCGTGGGTGTATACGTGAGGGGCGCGTTCCTCGCGCGCGTACTGGCGTCATTCCACCACACGGCGAGCGTGCACTTCGGCACGCTCCTGAGCCAGGCCGGCGCGCGCATCGACGCACACGTCTACGTTGGCCCCGGCTGCCATCTGGGTCTGGTGCACCTGGAACGCGATGTCCTCGTGGCATCGGGCGTCCAGATTCCAAGCGGACCAGACACCCACGGCACGACGAGACTCGATATCCCCATCCGCGATCAGCCAGGCAACCCGGTCATGGTCTGCGTGGGCGAAGGCTCCTGGATTGGCAGTGGAGCCATCGTCCTCGCCAACGTCGGACGTCACTGCGTCATCGCCGCTGGCAGCGTCGTGACGAAGCAGATTCCCGACTACAGCGTGGCGGCGGGCGTGCCCGCGAGGGTATTGCGCGACCGTCGTGTCACGCCGGCTGACTGATCGGCGACGGCGTCACGGCAGGTGCCTCGCCACAAGCGGACCGATCAGGTTCGCCACAGAGAGCGGCAGCCGCTGCCAGAGTGCGATAGCGCGATCGAACTTCGCATTCGATGGCCCCTGGTCTGGCGGCTCGGGGCGGGAGAGCAGCACGTACTCCCAGCTCAGCGGGCGTTCGACGGCGCCCCACTGAAGCTTGAACTGGTGCGTACCGCCGCCAGGCGACGATCGGCCGAAGTCGAAGACCGTGGCGCCGTCCGCGATGGCCTGCTCGAGCATCGTCCAGTAGAGCAGCATGTTGGGACAGAGCGGCCGGAACTCGCGCAGCGACGATGCCCACGGATTGAGTACAGTCGTCCCGAGCCGAAGGCTGAGACCCGCGGCGATCGGCCGTTCTCCCTGGCTGACGACGACTGCACGCGCGCGATCCGGCAGCGCCTCGAACACCGCCGTAAACAGCCGCTTCGGGTAGACCGGCGTGCCGAGATCGCGCATGTTCTCCGCAAACACGGCGTAGAAGGCGTCGACGAGCTCACCGCCGCCCTGGGCCACCCGCAGTTCTGCCTTCTGCGCCTTCCGCACCTGGTTGCGCACCTTGCGATCGAGCTGCGTCCAGAGGTCGTCGCCCCGGCCTGGCAGCGCAAGCGTCATCGCCAGCTTGTGTTGACGTACCGGCAAGGAGGAACAGAGCCGCCCCATGTGGCGCAGCTCAACATGACTGCCACGAAAGCGGCACGTGGTATCGCGCGCCGCATCGACGAGCGCGGTCACGACCTCGACGTCATTGTCGGCGGCCAGGATGCCGCCGTAATTGAGGAACGGCAGCGAGACGACGCTGCGGCCGAAGATCCGCGATCGCACGAGGACAAGCGGCAGCACGCCGACAAGCGTCGAGCCACGCCGGGCCTCCAGATAGACGCTCTCGTGGCCAAGGGCGTCGGCAATCACCAGGCGCCACGCCCACAGGTGGTCCACCGTCCCCAGCGGATGCGCCTCGACGAACGCGTCCCAGGCAGCCTCGTCAGTCGCCGGCTGCACCGTCAAGGGCGTCCTCATATCGGACACACGCACCTCCGGAACCTCTTCCGCAATCGTCGGCACGGTGGTCCTTACCAGGAATATGGCAGCGCCGGCGTCGCCGCGGGGGCGTGGCCAGCCTGGCGCACCTGCGACACCACGGTGTCGACGGCATCGAACCGGAAGTCGGTCAGCAACTGCCGCAGGCGCGCCTCGGTCTGATCGAGATTCCGGTAGTGTCGCAGGCGCCCGAGACGTCCGGCAGGCAGTCGCGGTTGATCAGGATCGATTTCCCACGGATGCAGATAGAACACGGCTGGGCGGCCCTCGAGCCGGTTCACGCGGGAGATGCCCCAGCGCGTCCACCAGTACGGCAGCAACCGGAAATAGCCGCCGCCTGCCACCGGCAGATTCAACGGCCCGATCTTCGTCGTCGACCCTGGCACCTCGATGAGCGAATGCGCGCCTCGTACGATTCGATACGGCCGCCTCGCCGACACCGGAATGCCGTAGCGATCGTGCCGGATGGGAAAGATGCTGGAATCGTACGTGTAGCCTTCCTCGGCGAGAATGTCGAGCGCCCAGAGTGATCGAGGGGTAATCGAATAGCTGGGCGCGCGGTACCCGGCGACGAAACGTCCCGCCGCCTGCTCCAGAATATCTTTCGCGCGGCGAACATCTTCCCGGAACGCCGCCGGCGTCTGATCGTAAATCAGCCGATGCGCGTACCCGTGCGACGCAATCTCGTGGCCCGCACGAGCGATCGTCGACACGAGATCCGGATGACGACGCGCGACCCACCCGAGGACGAAAAACGTCGAACGAACCTTGAACTCCTCGAAGACCTCGAGCAGGCGGACCGTGTTCGCCTTGACGCGACTCTCCATCGAGTCCCATTTCGAACGAGGCACCAGTCCGTCGAATACGCTGACGTGGAAGTAGTCCTCCACGTCGATGCTCATCGCATTGACGACGGGTTCCTCCGCCGCGTCGGGACGAGCCATGGCTACGCTCCCTTCCCGAGCAGAACCGTCTTGATCGTCTCGAACATGATGTAGAGATCGAGGCCAAGCGACTGATTCTTGATGTAGTAGAGATCGAACTGCAGCTTCTGCAGGGCGTCCTCGGTACTCGCACCGTACGTGTAGCAGACCTGCGCCCACCCCGTCAGCCCGGGCCTGATGATGTGTCGCTGCCCATAGTACGGAATGACTTGCGTGAGGTCCGTCACGAACTCCGGCCGCTCGGGCCTCGGACCAACGAAGCTCATCTCGCCCTTGAGGATGTTCCAGAGCTGCGGCAACTCGTCGAAGCGAGTCTTCCGCAGGAACCGGCCGATGGGCGTGACCCGGGGATCACCGGTCGGTGAGGCCCAGACCGCGCCGGTCTGCGCCTCGGCGTCCTGCCTCATGCTCCGGAATTTGTGTACCCAGAAAAGATGGCCGCGCAGGCCCACGCGGCGCTGGTGGTAGAGAACGGGCCCCGGCGACGTCCACCTCACCGCCAAGGCGATCAGGAGGAAGAGCGGCGAAGCGATGACGAGGCCAAGGGCAGCACCAATGACGTCGAACGTACGCTTCATGGCCGCCAGCGTCCGACTCTTCCGGAACCCGGCGGAGAAGATCAGCCAGCTCGGGCGCAGATTCTCGACGGCGATCTTCCCGGTATATTCCTCGTAGACCGACGGCAAATGGTCGAACGTCACGCCGTCGAGCTTCATCTCGAGCAGCTTTTCCATCGGCAATTTGCCGCGCGCATCGACGAGACTGACCACGACGCGATCGACGCCGCGAGCGCGGACGATGGATGGAATGTCCTCGATGGTTCCGATCACGCCGGGATTGATCAGGGGCTCGCCGACTTTCTGCGGATCCGAGTCCACGAACCCGATGATCTCCACTCCCAGATCGTGTCGATGGTCGTAGATTTCCTTCGCCAGTGTCAGTGCCACAGGATTGGTGCCGACCAGTAGCAGGCGCTCGCGAGGGCCGACGCGGCGGCTCAGCCACTCCCACACCAGCCGCCAGCCCACGATTCCCATGAACGCCAACGCTTCGGCCAGCAGGAACACGCTGCGCCAGATGATCGCGTCGGGAAACCAGTAGTAGACGGCCGCCAGGATCAGCGATGCGGTGGCAAGCGCCTGGAACAGACGGATGAAGAGCTCGCGCCGATCCGCGACCAAGCGCAGGTTGTAGAGATCGGCGTAGTACAGACACGCCTGGGTGATTGCAATAACGAGCAGCGCTTTCCACGCGCCATCGCCCAATAGCAGGTCACTCGTCCACGTTCCCAGCCGGAGACGGGCCGCCACGACCAGGGCGGACGCGATAAGGACTGCTTCGAAGACAACCAGCAGGGTCGTCCGAAGATTCCAGCGGGCAGGCATCAGGTTCCCGGTTCTCTCCGCCGGCCGGACGGTAGGGCCTGGTAGTAGCGATTGTAGCGATAGTCCGGTCCCTCAGGCACCTCGGCCCGGTTCAGGACGAGCCCAAGCACGCGGTCAGGACCAACGGCCGCCACGGCGCGCTGCACGATGTCGTAGGGGGTTGCCTCGGCCCGTACCAAGAGAAGCACACCGTCGACCGCCTCCGAGAGCATCCGTGCGTCCGAGAGCAATCCCACCGGTGGAGTGTCGATGACCACCCAGTCGAATGCGTCGCGCGCGTCGGTCAGCAGACGGTGCATGCGCTCCGAGGCCAGCACCTGCATCGGCTCGGCTGTCGGCCGCCCGGCCGGCAGGAGCGTCAGGTTTGCACTCAGCCGCCGCAGCGGCAGCGAGTCTTCTTCGGCAGCGAGAAGCGCCTCGGTCAGACCGGCCCCCTCGTCCATGCCGAAGATCCGGTGAAGCGACGGCAAGCGCAGGTCTGCGTCAATGAGCAGCACACGTCGCTGATACGACTCACTCAGGGTCATGGCCAGGTTCGCCGCGGTCAGCGACTTACCTTCTTCGGCCACCGCACTGGACACCATCACGAGCTTCAGACCATTGGTCGCCTGAGCGGCGTGAAGCGACGTGGCCAGCCGACGATACTGTTCGCGTGCCGCAGCATCGATGCCTGGATCGATGACAACCTTTTCCGCGAGGCCTGGCGCAATAGTCTCGAGCAGACTCACGACAGGCGGCGCTGACTCGGCTGCCACCAGCGGACGGCGCTCCATCTCCTTGAGTGCCTCGCCGGGAAAACGTTCGACGGATGCCGGCGGTGCCGTTTCCTCGGCACCAACGACCTCTTCGAGCGGCGCGACCGACGCCCGCCTCATCGCTTCTTCGACACGTCCCATCTATTGTCCCCGTCAGTTCCGGAAAAACGAAAACCGCTTGCGTGGCGCCGAAATCGCGCCGAACATCCCAGTCACATCGACCGCTTCATTCGCCGGGACCTCCCGGTTCTCCACGAGCCGCGTGCCTGACGACTGAACGTCACGGCGTTCCGGGCGTTTCACTTCAGCGAGGCCGACGTCTGCCGGCAGCAGATCGAAATCGCGACAGACGTCGATCACGATCTGCCTGCCCACAGGTCGCACGCCCGTGGCGAATCCGCCGAGCAGCGCGTTGTCGGCAATCACGTTGAGCGTGCGCGGCAGCCCCCTGGCAGCCTCGTGCATCAGCATGACCGCCTCGCGCGTGAAGACCGTACTCGGCCGGCCACCAGCAGCCGTCAGCCGGCCCGAGATGTAGGCTTCGGTTTCGACTAGGGTCAGTGGCCGGAGCTCACAGCGCAGCGCCACGCGCTGCTTGAGCTGCCGCAGATTCTCGTGGTTGAGTCGCGCCGCCAGCTCCGGCTGGCCAGCCAGCACGACGGTCAACAACTTCTCGTCGTTGGTCTCGATGTTGGCCAGCAGTCGAATTTCCTCGAGCAGTTCCAGCGGCACACTCTGCGCTTCGTCCACGATCAGCACGCTCGTTTCCCCTGCGCGGCGGCGCTCCAGTAGCAACGCCTCGAGCTCCGCCAGCAGCGTCGCTTTCGACGCGGCCGCCCTCGACGAGAGGCCAAGCTTGGCCGCCAACGTCTCGAGGAACTCCGCGCGGTCGAGCGTCGGATTGGTGACGTGAACGCAGTGCACCAGGTTCGACTGCCGCTCGATGGCGGCGCGAATCACAGTTGTCTTGCCCGCCCCGGCCTCGCCAATCAGCAGAGCCAATCCCTTGCGACTGGCAATGGCGTACTCCATGTTCCTGAGCGCCTCGAGGTGCGACTCGGTCAACACGAGGAACTTCGGGCTCGGCGTGAGGTCGAACGGACGGGCGCTGAATCCGAAGAAGGCCTCGTACATGGTCTCACCCGAACAAGATGTAGCCGATGGTCGCGGCACTGGCCAGCACGACCACAGCACACCCGCCGTTAACAGCGACGGACCTCCACATCGCCCGACGGCGCTCGGCTTCGGACTGCATGGAAGAAATCACCGCGAGAACCGGCAACCCGATCACGGACACGAGCTCCTCTTCAGAGCGAAACGCCTCGTCAC
>CAZVHY010000140.1:0-9384 GCA_964627115.1 uncultured Solibacteraceae bacterium
CCGCAAGTCTCTCAGTAGAGAGAAGTTAGGCTGGCTGGGAGGCAGGGATTCGAACTCGGAGCCAGGGCCTTTTCCAAATGGTTGATGGCGCTGGGTTTCCGGTTCTAACCGCTTGAGACGCAAGCGGTTACAGTGCTCCGTTTCGTGCACTGTCGTCCACTCGATTCCTCCCGATTCTCCCCCAGGTTTGGCACTAGTTGGGCAACGCCATCGACCTCGACGGGCCATCGTCGACTACCACCTGCCTCTTCCCGGACCGCGGGAACAACCGTGGAGACCAAGTCAGCGTCGGCATCGCTCAGTTCGCGACTACGCCCTCTTTCGAGCCCCTTCGCGATCAGGCTTTCTCCCGTGGCGACCACCGTGTCGCGAAACATGAGTCACGCGAGGAGAGGACTCCTGATCTCATAGAGCACGGTGACTCCGTTCTCCGCGCCGCACTCCCCGGCTACGAGCTTCGCACCGATGCGTTCAACGGCCCGGCGAGACCGCGTATTCTCTGCTCCAATGCGGAAGATCACCCGCTCCACGTACCTGGAAGGCGTGAGCGAGCATGAGACGCTTCATCTCACCGTTGTAACACCCGCCCCAATGCGACCGCGCGAGGAAGGTCCAGCCAATCTCCACCTCTCGTCGACTCTCGTCGAAGCCGTGAAACCGTGATGTGCCGATCATGCGATGAGTGGCGGCGTCCAGCGCGAGCAGGGCCCCGCCTGACTGAATCGCCTCGCTGAAGAACGCGTCGAAGACCGCCGGCTCATGGCGATTCCGGGCGAGGTGCTGCTCCCACACCAGGGGATCGGACGCCACGGAGTAGAGCGCTGCGCGGTCCCCCTCCTGGAGAGGTCTGAGGTGCACAAGCGCTCCCCCCACGACGGGCTGGTAGTCGAACGCGACGGTCACGAGTGTCCGGACGCGGGGTCCTTCCCGCCGTTGGCGAGTCGAATAATGGCGTCGGCGCTGATCTCCACATCGTCTGCCGTCGTGGCCCAGGACGATACGCTGATTCGCATCGCCTGACGCCCGTGCCACAGCGTCCCTCCACACCAGCACGTGCCGTCGCGCTGCACCGCGTCGATCACGTCACGCGTGCGTTCATCGCTTCCGAACGACACGAGGACCTGGTTGATCACGATCTCGTTGAGGATCTCGAACCCTGCGTCGCGCAGCCGCTCGGCGAAGCGCGCGGCGTACCGGCACGTCCGTTCGACCAGATCCGCCACGCCGTCGCGACCGAGCGCCTTGAGCGCCGCCCAGACCTCCACCCCTCTGGCTCTTCGCGACGAGTCGGGTGTCCAGTGCAACGGCTCCCAATCGCGCCCCAGCTGCAGGTAGTCGGCCTGCATCCGCATAGCCCGGAAGAGCGGCTCGGGCTCACGCACGTAGACGAAGCCGCAGTCGTATGGCACGTTGAGCCACTTGTGGCCGTCCGTGGCCCACGAGTCTGCCACCGCCATTCCCCGTGTCAGATGCGCGCGTTCCGGCACGCTCGCAGCCCAGAGTCCGAATGCGCCGTCGACATGGACCCAGCCGCCGGCCTTGTGCACATCGTCACACACGGCCTCGGCCGGATCGAAACTACCGGTATTGACGTTGCCCGCCTGGATGCAGGCGATCGCGGGTGCCGTGAGTCGGGGAAACGCTTCGGCCCGCATGCGGCCCTGGCTGTCGGTCGGCACCTTGACGACGCGCTCTCGCCCGAAGCCGATCACGGCCAGCGCTTTGAGCACCGACACGTGGACTTCCTCGCCGACGATCACCGGGATCTCTGGTGCACCGAAGAGGCCCCGCGATTCGACGTCCCATCCCTGGCGTGCGAGCAGTGCGTGGCGTGCCGCGGCCAGTCCCGTGGCATTCGCGACCGTCGTGCAGGTCACGAGCGCGCCGCGCGCCTGCTCCGGCAGCCCGAGCAGCTCGCGCGCCCACGCCAGGGCGATCTCTTCGAGCCTGACCGCCGCAGGCGACGTCGCCCGCATGACGGTGTTCTGATCCCAGGCGGCGCCTAGGACACCAGCTGCCGCCGCAGCCGGCACGGCTCCGCCGATCACGAACCCGAAGTACCGTCCAGCCGTCGTGGCGACCGTCGCCGGCGAGGCCACCTCGTCGAGGAGCCGGAGTATTTCGTGCCCGTCAACGCCGCCCTTGGCCAGGGGCCCATCGAGTTGATCCAACGCCGCGACGGCGTCAGGCGCCGGGAACACCCGACGCGCACCGATGCCGCGGAGATAGCCGGCCGCGCGCTCGGCGGCCACTTCGAGCAGGGCGGCCCCGTCTGCGAGTGTGTCGACCGCGACGTTGGCTCCCGCACTCCTGAGTTCATCCATTTCTGTCTTCATGTCGCGCCCTCGATCTTCGGGGCCATCAGGCTTCGGGGAACGGTTCTGGTCGCTCAGACTCCGGAACGCTTCGAGGGCAGCGCGCTCGACCCAGCATTCGGCCAGACGTCCATCCCGGACCTTCCAGATCGCGATTCCCGAAAACGACACAGGCCGGTCATCGGCCGGCAATCCGAATATGCCGTTGTTCCGGCCAGAACATAGCCACCGAGACGTGACGCGACTTCCGTCGGCGCTGGCGAACGTGTCGAGCACATCGTTCACCGCTCCGGATAGCACGCGGTGGAACTGCCTGACCCACTCCTTGAAAGCCGTTCGGCCACGGATAGTCGTGCCAGCCGAGTGAATGACGTAGTCCTCCGTCATCAGGTCATCGATGGCGTCCACGTCATGCGCAGGTCCCCACACGCGCGTGAGGAATGCCGTGGCGAGCTGCACCGCAACGGTCTCTGCTGAAGGAGTCTGGGGAGCGCTCATGAAATCTCCTGTCACCGGTCGCCTGGGTGTGGTCCGGTCGATGTCGCCATCCTGCGGCTATCTGGACTGTGCTTCAATATCCACATTTCTAAAGAGTGGTCTCTCAGAGAGGGGCGAATGGGGACATCGAGCGTGCAGGCCGTGGCGGACCGTCTCGGGAACTGGGCGCAGGGGCGGGGAGCGCTGCATCACAGTCTGGGCACCGCGATTGAGGACGCGATCCGGCAGGGTCTCCTCCCGCCGCGGACGCGCATGCCGGCGGAGCGTGCCCTTGCGGACGCGCTGGCGGTGAGTCGCACGACGGTGGTCTCCGCCTACGACCGACTCCGTGCGGATGGCTGGCTCACGAGTCGCGGCGGCAGCGGCACGTGGGTCTCTGCCGGCCCCGCGCAAGTGGCTCGACATCAGGCCCATGCCGCAGCCGTGGCTCAGAGTCCCCTGATGAACCTGCTGCTCGTCGACGACGCGACGACGATCGACTTCGCGGTGGGGACGCCGATGCCGCTCGCGGAGCTGCCGGCTGACCTCTACACGGTGGCACCCGAGCTGCAGCAGGCGCTCCTCGCAGACCGCAACTACATGCCGCTCGGTTACCCGCCGCTGCGAGAGGCCGTCGCGCGGTACTACGCACGCCAGGGCGTGCCGACCGACGCGAGCCAGATCCTGGTGACGTCCGGGGCGCAGCAGGCCATCTCGCTGGTGGTCTCGCTGTTCGTGCAGCGTGGAGACACCGCGCTCATCGAGAGCCCCACGTTCTTCGGTGCGCTCGACGCGTTGCGCCTGGCGGGTGCGCGCGTGGTCCCGTTGGACCTCGGCGAGGCGCACATCGACGTCGAGACACTGCGTGAGCGTGTCATGGCCCATCGGCCGCGCCTCGTGCACCTGGCGCCGACGTTCCACAACCCCACCGGTGCCGTGATGCCGGCGTCGGATCGACGTGACGTCGCGCGGATCGCCGTCGACCTCGACGTGCCCATCGTCGAGGACGGCACCCTGGCGGACCTCTCGATCGACCTGTCGTCTCCTCCTCCTCCGATTGCGGCGCATGCGCCACAGCGCGGCGTCATCTCCATCGGCTCGCTGAGCAAGCTGTTCTGGGGCGGCCTGCGCGTGGGCTGGGTGCGTGGACCTCTGCCCGTCATCAGTCAACTGGCGCGGCTCAAGAGCGCCACGGATCTCGGCTCACCCGTGTTGACGCAGGTGATCGCGACGCAACTGTTCACGGCCCTCGATCGGGCCCGGGCCATTCGCCGTGAGCAACTCGGGCACCGGCGCGACGTGCTGGCGTCGGCCATCAGGGAGCTCCTCCCGGCGTGGACCTTCCGCGAGCCCGCGGGTGGCATGTTCCTGTGGGTGCAGGTCCCGACCGTGGACGCGCGACTCCTCGCGCAGTGTGCCGCTAGGCACGGCGTGGCCGTCACGCCCGGCGCGTTGTTCTCGGTGGACGGGGCGCAGGCCGATCGAGTGCGTGTGCCGTTCCTGCTCGAACCATCCGTCCTGCGCGAAGGCACGAAGCGCCTGGCTGCGGCCTGGGCGGAGTGCGCCCGGACCAGACCGGTGAACGGCGTGGACGCCCGGCCGCTGGTGTGACGCGCCGAAGGAGCCAGTTTGTCGCCATGCGGACGTTGCATTCCATGACGCCAACGATATGAAGTATCTGCATGGACTTTGACCGGCTTCGCGCGTTCGTGTGGACCATCGAAGAGGGCACAGTCAGTCGGGCGGCCGATCGGTTACACCGGACGCAGCCGGCGGTGACTCGGCTCCTCCAGACCCTGGAGGAGCAGGTTGGCAGCGTGCTGATTGACCGCAACGCCAGACCCCTGGCGCCGACGGCGGCCGGCCGTCAGATGTTGGTCATCGCCAAGCAGATCCTGGGGCTGGCCGACCAGATGCCTGGCCTGTCGACGCAGGAGACGGCGGCCCGTGCGTCGGTGCGTATCGGTGTGGCGCGCGCCCTGGTTTGGAACCTCGCCGATCGAGCGTTTGCTGCGATGGCCGACGCGTACGCGGACGTCGACTTCCACCTGCGGAGCGGGTGGAGTGCGCACCTGTACCACGCCTTCTGCCGGAAAGAACTCGACGCGGCGATCGTCCTTATGCCCGCGGAGTGGTCGGTCGGGCTGGCGCCCAACGCGGTGCTGGTGCGGTCCGAACCGCTTGCGATGATCGCGCCACGTCAGTCCCGGCACACGGCGGAGAAGGGGGCGCCAGGCCGGGACTGGATCCTCAATCCCGACGGCTGCGGATTCCGCGCATTGGTCGCACAGGAACTGGCCCGGCGCGGAGAGCGACTCCACGTGCGATTCGAGATCGACGCCGCGGCGCAGGACCACGTCACGCTCGTCGCAGCCGGGCTCGGCACCGCCGTCGTCCCGCGCTCGACGCTGCGTCACCACCCGCGGGCATCAGACGTCCGCGAGGTGCGGTTCGGGCCGAAGATGGAACTGGCCGTGTGGCTGCTGGCTGGTGACGCGCTCGGAACGTTCGAGGGCCTCTCGACACGGCTCCAGCAGGTGTTTGGCTCGGCCCGCGCCGCAACGTCCAGGTCGCGATCGCGCCGGCGGGTCGCCTGACCGGCGTCACGCCAATACACGATCGCCGTGCGACGGCGGAGCTGAAACCCCTAGGAAGTCAACGGGCGCTGTCGAGTCATTGCGAACCTGGTGCACCGTACCAGGCGGGATCTCAAGACCCGTCCACGCCGTCACGTCGAACGCGGTGTCGTTGACTTCGATCCGCAGAACTCCGGCGAGCACGAAGAAGAACTGGCGGCTGTGCTGATGGGCGTGTCGCACCTCGGTGGTACCGGGTGGCATGTACTCCTGAATGACGCTGACCCCATCGCTGCGCACCAGACGCCAGCCTTCGCCACCGTCCCCCCAGCGATATTGGTTGGCCACTGACCGCTTCGCGATTTCCACGTACACGCTCCTCACTTCATCGACCGGCGCCGCGCATCGCCTCACGAGTGGACGCGAGCTGGCGCAGGTGGTTCAGGTCGTGTCCGGCGATCGTGGCCAGGACATCCAGCAGGGTCATCTCGCCACGCTCCGGGTGTGTGACCGGCTTCGAGCGATCGGCGTCAGAGAGCGTTCGCGCCAACGCGACTGTGCCGCGACGAATCGTCCGGAACGTGTCGAGGGCGTCGTCCACGCCACGCTGCGGCAACAGCGCATTCCATCGATCCTGATCGAACGGCTGGATCGCGTGATGGGCCTCGGCCATGATCTGCCGAATCCTGAACGCAAAGGCCACTTCGGTATCGGCGAGATGACACACGATCTCTCGTGCCATCCAGCCATCCGGACGGCTGCGCTTCTCAAGGCCCTCAGGACCGAGGGCGATCACCGCTTCCGCGAGCACGCGGGCGGTCGATGCCATGACGTCGATGGGGTCGCGGCCCTCCAGAAGGCGGGCGTATGGATTGATGGCGTTGCTCACTTGCCGTCCTCCCTCACCGCGTTGCCGCTCCCGTTGCCGTCAGCGGAGCCGGCGGCGCGCAGCTCAGCCCATGATGCTCCAGCAGCAGGCCGAGTTGGCCCGGCGCTGATGGCGCGTCGGTGGCCATCTCCAGCGATACGGCCTTCTCGACCGCCTCGGCGAACACCGTCTCGAAGCGCGTGCGGGGTGACCACGGGACATGTCGACCTTGGCGCGCCATCAGCAGATTGCCAAGTCTGCGGACGGATGCGCGAGGCAGGGCGAGGGCCTCCACGGCGTGCGCGAGTTCGTGCGCGAGCGTCGCCGGTGCCAGGGATGTTGTGCCATCGCCGAGATGGACTTCGACGTGGATCACGAGCGCATCATCGAATCGACCGATGGTCGTCAGGCCCCCCACGCGCTCGTGCAGAAGCAGCCGAGGATTGCCGCGCACCGTGAGGAGTGCGTCGTCGGTGCGGCCGATGAACGCCAGCATCTCGCGAACCAGTGTGGATCGCGTGAGCAACGCCTGCAGCGACGCTCTCACGCGTTCGTCGCCAATGCGCAGGTTGCGGGGAACCGACGTTGCGGGATGTGTGTCGTCGAGCGCGGGACAGGTCGTGCGGGACGGTGACGCCTGCAGCGGACGATGACTCACCGCGACCAGGAGAACCAGCAGGAACACGCACCACTTCGTAGTGAACTGGTGTCGATGGCATTGGATCATGGCAGTCGTCAGCGTCAACGGCGATCCGGTGCCGCGTCCAATCGAACCTTTGCATCCGCGGTATGCACCGGTCTGCGGACTATGCCGGCGCAGCATGGTGGCGCTGGATCGAGATCGCATACGAGCCATGCAGACTCGGCATTGGATTCCGCGAGTTCGTCAGGCGGACGATCGTGTGAGGCCATCGATGCACTGCGCGGATGCGTAGGCACGCGACGGCGATGAAGAGGAGTCCGATGCCGGAAACGCCAGGGTCGCCCGAGGAGCTTCTTCGCTACGCCCGGAGCGCACGTAAGCGCACGATGGCGCTGCTCCCGCTCGTGAGCGATGACGACCTGGAGTGGCGGTGGGCGGAGGGGACGTTCTCCGTCGGGGACATCTATCGACACCTCGCCGGGATGGAGCGCTGGATGTGGGCCGAGACCGTGGCGAGACGTCCTACGGCCTATCCGGGACACGATGAACGCCTTGCCTCGGGACGTGCGGCGCTCGTGCAGTACGTGGAGAAGCTGCACGCGCAGTCGCGCACCATCTTCGCCAGCCTCTCGATGGATGCGTTTGTGGCGCCAGTGGTCACGCCGGCCGGAGCGTCGCTTCCGGCCTGGAAGTGGCTGCGGGCGATGATCGAACACGAGGCGCACCATCGCGGCCAGCTGTACCTGCTGCTCCGCATGCGGGGAATCGCGACGCCGCCGTTGTTCGGCATGACCTCAGAGGAGGTCGTTGCGGCGTCGACCCGCCTTCAGGTGTGAAGAGCGCCATGCGCACTCTCATCGTTGGGATCGGGGCGCTCGGAGGCATCATCGCCGCGCGACTGCTGGACGCGGGTGCGACGGTTGATCTCGCGACACGCGATCAGGTCGCAGCGAGTCGGCTTACGACGTCAGGGCTCCGAGTAAGCGGCGTGGGCGGCGACGTCTTCGTTCCGCACTTGACCAACGTCGCGGCGGTTGACGCATACGCCGGCGAGCGGTTCGATCTCATTCTGCTGGCAACGAAGGCGTACGACGCGATCGTCCTAGCGCCCGTGCTCACCGGGATGCTGAGTCCGACGGGCGTGCTGCTGCCCATCCAGAACGGCGGCGTGTCGCAGATACTCCACGAACGGATTCCCGGCCGGCGGGTGCTCGCGGGGTTGTCGAACTTGGGGGCGACGATGATCTCGCCCGGCGTCTATGAGCAGCGCAACGCCGGTCATCTCCTGATGGGTGAGGTCGAAGGCGGGACGTCGGAGCGGGCTGAGGCCGTGCACCAATGGCTCGGATGTGCGGTCGATGTCAGGGTCAGCGACAACATGCCGGGAGCCATCTGGTCGAAGCTGCTCCTGAACTGCTCGGTGACCACGCTGGGCGCTGTGGCTGGCCGGACGATGCGCGACTACATCACGGCGCATCGTGCGCTCGACATCTTCGAGCGAACGTACGACGAGGCCCTGTCAGTCGCACTGGCGACGGGTGCGCGACCCGAGCGCATGCTGGTCAATCCGATTCCGCCCGGCTGGACCGGCCGCACGATTCGAGACGACGCCTACGAACAATGGTTGCGTGAAATCCTGCACGCCTACGGCGACCTCAAGCCCTCCATGCTTCAAGACTTCGAGCGCGGACGCGCCACCGAGGTCGACTTCATCAACGGGTACGTAGTGCGGCGTGGTCTGGATCTGGGCGTGCCGGTGGCAGTGAACGACGCCCTCGTGGAGACCGTCAATGTCATCACGCGTGGAGAGCGCGAGCCCGACCCCAAGCTCCTCGCCGCGACATTGGCGCGAGCCGAGGCCGTTGATGGATGAATTCCTTTGACGGCAATTCTGTCGAGGTCGAAGGCGGGACGTTTGAGAGCGGCCATCACCGTCCGCGTGGTCGCGCTGTCGGCGATTGCTTCTGTCCCTGACAAGTCCTGGCGTTTCAACTGTTCCGGGATCGAGCGAGTTCGCAGTTGTCGACTCTCAATCGCTCCGCCGTGTCGGCCGCAGTGACTACGGCGTCGTGCGGAGTCTACGGGCGCGGCCCGACCGCCGTTCCAACGATGACGCGCCCGCGTGTCGAGCGGCGCGGATCTTCGCCGCTGGGGCATTGTGTAGACAACTACACCCTCATCGGGCTGCGGGGCGGCGCTAACTGAAGGCCGCGTTGGGAGATGGCGTCACATGAGAGGCAGGGATTCGCCCCTTGACTCCCGCACGCCGGGCTGCAGGGGCCCCCGGGCACGCGATGCGCGGGAACGCAGTGTTGTGGATCTTTCGTCATCCCACGACCGAGCCGCCTCCAAAACTACGTGGCGATCGGGCTGTCGTGGGCACCAGTTGGGCAATGGCGAAGAATCGCTAGGCCCAGAGAGCCGCAAGTCTCTGAGGAGCAATGAGTTGGAGTGGCTGGGAGGCAGGGATTCGAACCCCGATAAGCAGAGTCAGAGTCTGCTGTC
>CAZVHY010000141.1:0-9382 GCA_964627115.1 uncultured Solibacteraceae bacterium
GGGCGGTCATCGGGTTCGTGCGAGCGGCGTGCCGAGCGGGCCCGGCGGATGCGGCTGTGATGCTGCACCTGAAGGCACGCGTCCCCGATGCCGACGTGAACGCGTTGTGAGCACCGCCTGTCCTGGCGGCGCCCCATGCGACCCTCCCAGGGCTGTCCCTGTATGGCGTGCTCGCCACGCGCCGTCTGGGTCCCTTCGTGCTGCGGAGGGAGTTCGCCGTGCCGGAGAGGTGATAACGGCCGGCGTTCTCGCTTGACTTCCGGCGTACATCCGGAATACGGTCCATGTGTCGAAGGTTGAGGCAATGACCACGCCACGATTTCCCATCCCGCAGGGGACGCTCGACATGCTGATCCTCAAGATCCTCTCGATCGAGCCCAGGCATGGCTATGGAATCGCGCAACGCGTTCAACAGGTGACCCGCGCCGCGGTACAGCTCAATCAAGGCTCCCTCTATCCAGCACTCCATCGTTTGGAGCAGAAACGGTGGCTCAAGTCCGAATGGCGGCCATCGGAAACCGGACGCGAGGCAAAGTTCTATTCGCTGACGCGCGCTGGTGAACGGCAGTTGGCGGTCGAGAAGGAGACCTGGGATCGACTGACGGCTGCAGTCGACCTGATCTTCGGCGAAGGCGGATAGCTCAATGCGGAAGCTGCTCAACCTGTTGCCCGGAAGAAGGCGGCGGATGGAGCGGGAGCTCGAACAGGAGCTGTCCTATCATATCGACCGACGCATCGCGGACCTCAAGCGATCCGGATTGGACGAGCTGGAGGCGCGTCGCCGTGTGGCGATCGAGTTCGGCCCCGTACAGCAGATTGGCGAAGACGCGCGCGACACGTGGGTGTGGCGATGGCTCGATGAAGGTCTCCGAGACTTTCAATCTGCCGTCCGGTCGTTACGGCGGGGCCCCAGTGTCGCGTTCACGGCCATCCTGACATTGGGGCTCGGCATCGGCGCCAGCGCGGCGATCTTCAGCGTCGTCAACGCGGTGCTGCTTCGTCCGCTGCCATATGGCGACGCCGACCGCCTGGTGCTCATTTGGTCGGATCTTCTGAATCGCGGCGTCCGCGATTTCGGCCATCCCCCCGGCGATCTGTACGACCTGCGGCAGCAGACCACGGTGTTCGATGGACTGGCGAGTGTTCGTACGAACCATGCTCCGGTGACGATTGCCGACGCCGAACCCGAACGCGTTCCGGTTGCGCTCATCACGCCCGATTTCTTCTCGGTGATTGGGGCCACTGTCGTGCTCGGTTCCGACTTTGTCGAAGCGGACGGCAACCCGGTGACTGCGTCGGAGCAAGCGACCGCGATGCCTCTCACGACTATCCTGAGCCATGAGTTCTGGCAACGCCGGTTCGGCGGTCGACCTGACGCTGTTGGGTCCACGATACAGCTGGGAGTAGCCCGCGCGATGATCGTCGGTGTGGCTGAGCCGCATCTCGAATTGCTCTTTCCGCCAGATGTAGGCATCGAACGCACGCCGGCGATCTGGATTGCTCAGCGGCTCGACTTTCATACCTCGTCACGCACGTCCGTTGACCAACGGATCGTGGGGCGCTTGCGGCCGGGCGTGACGGTAGCACAGGCGCAAGAGCAGGTGAATCGTGTCACGGCGAATCTCAGGAGGCGATTCCCCATCAAGGATTCCGCCGGCCTGTCTCATCGCGTCGAGCCCATGCACAGCGATCTGGTGGCCGACGTTCGCGCAGCCATTCTCGTCCTAATGGGCGCCGCGATGTTCCTGTTGCTGATTGCGTGCGCCAACGTGGCGAATCTCCAGCTGATTCGGGCGGCAGAACGTGAACGCGAGTTTGCCATCCGCGCGGCCATCGGCGGCAGCCGCAACCGGATCGTTCGCCAGCTGGTGGTTGAGAGCTTGGTGATGTCTGCAGCCGGAGTCATGCTTGGTGTGGGCATCGTCGCTGTCGGCGTGAAGGCGCTGCTCGCGTTGAGTCCATCCGTGCTGCCGAGACTCGAGACGGTGTCAGTCGATTGGGTGGTCGTGACGTTCGCCTCGTTGACCGGGGTGTTCTCCGCGCTCCTTTTTGGCATCGCCCCCGCACTCCGTGCCTCCAGGCCGGCTGTGATCGAGCTTCTACGAACTGGCGGTCGGTCGACGGGGCCTTCCGGCGCCCGCTGGCTTCGCAACACCGTCGTGGTGGGAGAAGTCGCGTTGTCGCTGGTGCTGCTGATCGGTGCCGGGCTGATGGTGCGAACCTTCACGGCTCTGATCAACATCGATCCTGGCTTCAACCCGACCAATTCGATGACCTTCACACTGAGCAATGCGGGTCTGCGAGACTCCGAGGGACGCGAGACGTTCATGCGGCAAATGCACAGCGCGCTTCGCGGGATGCCAGCGGCCACTCATGTAACCGCCGCCGGCCCTCTTCCGCTTGACGGGAACGGTTCCGCGGGCCGCTGGGGTACCTTGGCCGCGCTCGCGGATCCCGCAGAGTTCCAGCAGGCGACGTACTACGCGGTCTTGCCCGGTTACTTCGAGGCCGTAGGCGCCACACTGCTTGAGGGACGCACGTTCGTAGACGCTGACAATACGGGCGACCGTCAAGTCGTAATCGTCGACGATGTGCTGGCGGCCAAGGGGTTCGGCACCCAATCGCCGATCGGTCAACAGCTGCTCGTGCGGCGCAACGCCGATGATCCCGTCCCCTACGAAGTCGTCGGCGTCGTGCGGCATCAACGGCATGCCTCACTGTCCGGTGAGCGGCGCGAGGCGCTCTACCTCACAGACGGGCAGATGGGTCACGCGGCGGCCTACCGGTGGGTCGTTCGGACCGTGGGCAATCCCACCGTGATTGCGCCGGCGGTGCGTGAAGCGGTGCATCGCATCAACCCGCAAGTCATTGTTGCGGAACTGCAGCCGTGGACGGACTTCGTGGATCGGGCGACGGCGCCGACCCGTTTCGCGCTGTTCCTGATCTCTGTGTTCGCGGGCATCGCGATGGTCCTTGCGACGGTCGGCCTCTATGGCGTGTTATCGACAGCCGTGCGCCAGCGCACATCCGAGATCGGTGTCCGCGTCGCCTTCGGCGCAAGCGCCGGTTCGATCCTTCGGCTGGTGTTGCTCCTTGGAACTCGCTTGACCGTGGTCGGGGTGGCGCTCGGCCTTGCAATTGCAGCGGGCACCACGCGAATGATGCAATTCATGCTCGTCGGAGTCACGCCAACAGACCCCATGACGTTCGCAGCTATCGCGCTCGGCTTTCTGACGGTCGCGGCAATCGCATGTGCACTCCCGGCACGCAGGGCGGCGCGCATGAACCCAATGTTCGCGCTACGCGAGGGACAGTGACGTTCCCTGCCGCGTCCGAAGCCATCGACCTCGTGGCGTCGAAGCGCGGGGAGGATGGCCGGTGGCTCCTCGAGACGCGCTATCCGGGCCGGATGCCTGTCGAGATGGACGAGGGGGAGGGCCGGCCGAGCCGATGGAACACCCTTCGCGCCTTGCGGGTGCTGGACTGGTACGCGCAGCCGCACATCCCGCGGGCGTGCTGAGGGGCGCACGACGACGCACGTGTCGACACGCCGGTACGTCCTGCGCGGCCCGCGCGGCGGTGTGTCGATCGGCCGTGCCGGGCTACTCGCTCCGGAGGGCGGTCATCGGGTTCGTGCGAGCGGCGTGCCGAGCGGGCCCGGCGGATGCGGCCAGTGCGATCCCCAGGAGCGCGGTAACCACGCCGGCGATCGTCCAGTACGGGGCAACCAGGCTGCCGCTGATCACGCCCTCGAGTGCGGAGGCGAGCATCCATGCGGCCCCCGTGCCGACCGCGGACCCCATGGCCGCGAGCCCCAGGGCGCGGAGGGTGACCGCACGCCGCAGCGATGCCGGCGAGGCGCCGAGGCTCAGCCGCACGCCAAACTCCTGCACCCGCCGCGTCACGTCGTGGGCGAGCAGCGCCCAGAGTCCGATCGCCACCATCGCGACCGCCAGCCATCCGTAGACGAGGGCCATCGCCGCCAGCAGGCGCTCGCGGCCCAGCGAGCGCGTGACGTGTTCGTCGAGCGTGACCGTTTGTCCCGCGAACTCGTGGCCGAGCGCATCGACCGCGCGGTGAATGGCCGGGATCATCGCATCGTTACCGGCGGCCGTACGGACGAGCAGGCCCGGCCACCGTCCGATTGGCGGCGGCTGCTGCAGCAGGCTCAGGTAGACCATGCGAGGCGAGCGGTCGCGGACGTTGATGACGCTGGCGTCCTCCACGACGCCGACGACCTCGAGGCCGGTCCGGTAGGGGAGTGTGCCGACGTCGATGCGGAGTCCGTCCGCCGGTCCCGAGGGAAACAGGTCGCGGGCGAGGGCTCGCGACACGAGCGCCACCCGGGGCGACGTCCCGGCATCGCGCCAGTCGAACGTCCGTCCGCTGAGCACGGGCACGCCGAGCACGTCGAAGTATCCGGGCGACACCATGACGACGGCAGCCTCCGACACGATGGCGCGATCGCGAACCGCGACCCGCTGCGTGATGGTTGTGCCATCCTGCCCCGGCAGCGGCTTGGCCAGCGCGGCCGCCGACGCGCCGGGCAGGGATGCGACACGTTCGACGAGCGTCGGGTAGTACGTCGTGTCATCGAGTTGTGCGTATCCCCCGGGCCGGTTCATCAACTGTGCCGCGACGACCCCGTCCTCGTTGAACCCGTGGTCGCGCAGGGAGATGGCCAGCAGCGCCGCGACTGCCTGTGACGCCCCCGCGAGCAGCGTGACAGCCAGGGCGATCTGGCCGACGACGAGCACCGCTCCGGCCCTGCCGCTCGCGGGCGCCACGCGCGCGCCGGGTGACAGGCCCGGATCGCGGCGCTGCGCCAGCCAGGCGGGCGCCAGACCGGCCAGCACGGTCACCAGCGTGAACAACACGGCGACGGCCGTCCACGAGATCCAGTCGGGCGCCAGATCGAGATCGAGCGGGGCGGCGCCGGTGGACAAGAGGCCCGTCACGCGGCGCGCCCCCTGCGCGGCCAGCGGCACGCCGAGCAGGAGGCCTGCCGCGCAGAGGAGCGCGGACTCGAGCACCGTCGGCCGCGCCAGGTCCCACGGCCCGGCGCCGAGCGCGCGTGCGACGGCGGTGTCCCGCGATCGGCGAAGCGCCCGTGTCAACTGCAGCCCCGCCAGGTTGGCGCACGCGATGACGAGCAGCCACCCACTCGCCAGCATCGTGACCTGCAGCGGACTCCTGTAGCGCGCCCTCCACGTGGAAACACCTGTCGCGCCCGCGGAGACCACCAGCCGCCGGTCGTCCGGGTTGACCGGTGCCTGGCCGCCGCGGGACGTCGCCAGGATCGACGGCCAGATGGCGCTCAGTTCCGCACGGGCTTCGTCGAGCGTCCGGCCCGGCGCCAGGCGGGCCATCACGTGCCGGAGCGGCACGCTTCCGGGTGCGAGGCCGATGATGCGTCCCACGGCCGGCGCGGGCACGACGACATCCGTGCGGACGCCGACGTCAATGCCGGAGAAGGTCCCGGGCAGGATGCCCACGATCGTGAACGTCCCCTCGCCGAGCGTGATTCGCGCGCCCAGCACGTCGGCGGACGCGCCGTAGACACGCTGCCGGTACGCATCGGTGACGACGCAAACCGCGTCGGCGTCGGCGCCGCCACCGCGGAAGTCATCCGGGCCGATGACGCGGCCGTGGATGGCGCCTGTGCCGAGCAGCCGGAAGTAGTCCGCGGTCACGCCGTCCACGACGGCGCGATGGGCGGTCTCGTTGACGACCGTGCTCACGACCGACCCGCCGAGCATCCCGGCCACGGCATCGAACACGGTCTGGCGCCCGGCCAGATCGCGATACTGCGCGACGGGGAAGGCCGCCGGCTCACCGCGAGTGTTCCGCACTTCGATCGCCACGAGGCGGTCCGCCTCGGGCACCGGCAGTGTCCGCAGGACGAGGGCGTTGAGGACCGTGAACACGGCCAGCGTGGCGCCGGACCCCAGCGCGAGCACCGCGATGATACCGGTGGTGAACACCGGCGTGGCGGCCAGGCGGCGAAGGGCGAGGCGGAGGGCCATGGCGGCCGATTGTAGCGTGCGCGCCGGCGCTCGGTGGTGTGGCCGGGAGGGGTCTCAGGCGTAGACGCCCTGCGACAGGATGACGCACCTGGCGCGGGTGCGATCCCGTGCACAATCGATACATGCCGCGATGGCGACGCCACGTGCCGGTCCTGATCCTTGCCGTCGTGTGCCTGGCCGGCAGCGTCGCGCAGGCCGCCCCTTCGGACCGGCGCGCGCAGCAGCTTGCCGCGGCGTTGATGAGCCCCTTCTGTCCGGGGCTGACGCTCGAGGCCTGCCCCTCCGGCGCCGCCAGCGACCTCCGGCGTGAGATTGCCGATCGGTTTGCCGCCGGCGCCTCACGCGAGGACATCGTCGCGGACCTGGTGGCCCGCTACGGGACCGGGATCTACAGTGAGCCGCCCGCGTCGGGGCTCGGGCTCGTGCTCCGGATCGTCCCGTTCGGGGCGGCCGCCGCCCTGGGTGTCTGGCTGCTCACCGTGCCGGGGCGCCGGCGCGTAGCCCGCCCGCGTACGACGACGCCGGACGACGCTCGCGGGGATGGCCCGCTCTCCAGCCGGCTCGACGACGAGTTGATGGCGCTGGACTGATGCGACCGTCCCGCCTGTTCACCTGCGCCGGAGCGCCGGGTGCGATCACTTTGTGTTGGGCAGGACGGTGAGGACGCGCTCGATGAACAGGTGGAACTCGGCCATGTACTTCTGCAGGAACGCCTCGGTCGACGGTACGGTGACCTGCCCGTCGTCGGCGATCAATCCCGGCGTGAACTGGATGTAGGCCTCCGGCGCGTTCATCTGCGGCGAGTTGCAGTAGCCGAGCAGGCCGCGGAGGTGCTGCTGGGCAATCGCGGTCCCCAACTTGCCCGGTGACGTGCCGATCACGGCCGACGGCTTGCGCGCGAAGGAGTTCTTCCCCGACGGGCGGCTGGCCCAGTCGATCGCGTTCTTCAATCCTCCCGGGATGGAGCGGTTGTACTCCGGCGTGATGAACAGCACGGCATCGGCCGCTGCGATGGATTCCTTGAGCGCGCGCGCCACCGCGGGATAGTCGCCCTCGTAGTCGGGGCTGTAGAGGGGCAGGTCCCTGAACGGGATCTCGGTCAGGTGCAGTGCGGGCGGCGCGAGGCGCGCCAGGGCCAGCGACAGGCGCCGATTGATCGATGCGCGTGCCAGGCTGCCAACGAAGTACCCCACGGTGTAGGTCGCCATATTCCGGTTTCTTCCCTGCTGTGATGCGTTGTCGGTGTTAGGGCAATATATATGTCCGATGCCATCGTCGCAGCAACAACGCCCGCCGCCTGTCCGCAGCGCCCCGTCCGAAGGCACCCCGCCGGCACCGCCGCCCGCGCCGCCGTGGCGGACGGAGGGACTGCCGAAGGGCACACCGCCCAACCCCGCACGCCGCTGGCTCACGATGGGCCTGTGGCTGGCCGGCTACCTGATCTTCTTCGGCGTGCTGACCCTGCAGGACAGGCTTTCCGGACCGCAGGCCATCCCGTACACCGAGTTCAAGGCGCAGGTCACCAGCCGGAACGTCGGCGAGGTGTTCGCCCGCGGCGACTCCATTGAAGGTCAACTGAAGAAGGCCGTGCCGCTGCCGGGCGAAACGGATCGCACCTACCAGCAGTTCACGACGGAACGCCCCACGTTCGCGAGCGACGATCTGCTTTCGGAACTGGCGGGCGGCGGCGCGACGGTGCGCGCGACACCGCTGGTCCAGCAGCGCGGCTTCCTGACGAACCTGCTCATCTCGTTCGCGCCCATCCTGCTGCTCGTGGGCTTCTACGTCTGGATCTTCCGGCGGCAGCAGGGGGCCATGGCCGGGGGGCTGCTGGGAGGCAGCCGGCAGAAGCGCGTGGATCCCGAGACGGTCCGTGCCACCTTCGAGGATGTGGCCGGGATCGACGAGGTCGAGGCGGAGATCAACGAGGTCGTCGACTTCCTGCGGGAGCCCGGGAAGTATCGCCGCCTCGGCGCGCGCGCGCCCAAGGGCGTGCTGCTGGCCGGGGCGCCGGGAACGGGCAAGACGCTGCTGGCACGCGCGACAGCGGGCGAGGCCAAGGTGCCCTTCTTCTCCGCGAGCGCGTCGGAGTTCATCGAGATGATTGTGGGCGTCGGCGCCAGCCGGGTCCGCGAGCTGTTCGCGGAGGCGCGGAAGGTTGCGCCAGCCATCATTTTCATCGACGAGATCGACACGATTGGCCGCGCGCGCGGCGGCGCCCGTGCCATGGGCGGACACGACGAGCGCGAACAGACGCTCAACCAGATCCTGACAGAGATGGACGGCTTCTCCGGCCACGAGGGCGTCGTGGTGCTGGCCGCCACGAATCGGCCCGACGTGCTCGACCCGGCGCTGTTGCGGCCCGGACGGTTCGACCGGCAGATCATCATCCACCCGCCGGATCACAAGGGCCGCGTGGCGATCCTGCAGGTCCACACGCGCAAGATACCGCTGGCGGAGGATGTCGACCTGGATCGGCTGGCGGCGTCGACGCCCGGGATGACGGGCGCGGATCTCGCGAACCTGGCAAACGAGGCCGCGCTGCTGGCCGCGCGGCGGCAGCAGGACGTGGTCACGCACCGCGACCTGACCGACGCGCTCGAGAAGGTGCAGCTCGGCACGGCCCGCAACGTCGTGATCCCCGAGGACCAGCGCCGCCGGACGGCGTACCACGAAGCCGGCCATGCGCTGCTCGGCATGCTCCAGCCCGGGGCGGACCCGGTGCGGAAGGTGTCGATCATCCCGCGCGGGCGCGCGCTCGGCGTCACCCTGTCCACGCCGGAATCGGACCGCTACGGCTACGACGCCAATTACCTTCGCGGCCGCATCATCGGCGCGCTGGGCGGCATGGCCGCGGAGCAGGAGGTCTTCGGCATCGTCACCACCGGCGCAGAGAGCGACCTGGAGGTGGTCACCCGGATCGCGCGATCCATGGTGGGCCGGTGGGGCATGTCCGAGCGCATCGGCACGCTGTCGGTGCTGCCGGCGGAGGGCGATCCGCGGATGGCAGGCGTGTCCGATGAGCTCCTGAACGCGGTGGATCAGGAAGTGCGCCGGATCACCGACGAGTGCTACGCCGAGGCGCGGCGGCTGCTCACGGAGCACCGCGACAAGCTCGATGCGATTGTCGTGCAACTCCTCGAGCGCGAGAGCCTGGACGAGCCGGAGATTTACGCGGCTGCCGGCATCGCACGCGTGCCGGGGGGGCTATAGGCTCTGGGCTCTAGGCTCTAGGCTATAGGCTCTGGGCTTTGGGCTCTCGCGCTATTCTCCGCGGAGCGCTTCCGTCAGCGGCACCCGGCGCACGAGCCGCGTCACCGGCAGGATGCATGCGATGGCCGATGCGGCGGCCAGGC
>CAZVHY010000142.1:0-7169 GCA_964627115.1 uncultured Solibacteraceae bacterium
CCACCGACGGCGTCTACGGCGTCCGCTTCGCGCACAACACCGAAGCCACGGTGACCGGGCTGGCGGTGACGAAGAACTAGGGAGGCGGGGAGGCGGCAGGCTGGAAGGAGGCTGGAAGCCTTCCCGCTTGTCGCCTCCCAGTCTCCCAGCCTCCTTCCAGCCTGCCGCCTCCCCGCCTTCACTGTTCACTGTTCACTTCCGCACACCCCTCGTCCGCATCCGCACGCTTTCCGCTGATCGATCCCCGTAAGTCGTTGATAGAAGCGTTCGCGCTCCGGCACGCCCCTTGATATTGCGGGGAGCGTGGATCGCGATCTCGCCCCCACCGTCCAGCGCCGCGCTCGATTGCGGCGCATCGCAATCGTCCTCGTGCCCGTGCTCCTGTTCGTGGGGGCCATCCTGTGGCTGCCGTCGTGGCTGCGGCCCTCGATCAGCTCGGCGCGGCTGCGCACGGCCCCGGTGACGCGCGGCCCGATCGACGCCAGCGTCTCGGCAGCCGGCGTCGTCGTGCCGGCGTTCGAGCGCGTGGTCTCGAGTCCGCTCGACGCGCGCGTCCTGCGCGTGCTCGCGCGGCCGGGCGCCGTGCTGGCGCCGGGAGATGCGGTGCTCGAGCTCGACGTCAGCGAGTCGATGCAGGCGCTGGCCAGGGCCGAGAGCGACCTGAAGATGAAAGACAACCAGCAGCTGCAGACGCGGCTCGGATACGAGAAGGCACTCGCCGACGTCGACGGACAGATCGAGGTCAAGACGCTCGAAATCGAAACACGGCGCGCGACGCTCGCGATGAACCAGCAACTGTCGGACCGCGGGCTGATCTCGCAGGAGGAACTGCGGCGCACCACCCTCAGCGTGCGGCAGGCGGAAGTGGAGCTCGATCAGCTGCGCAACGAACGTCGCAGCGCGGAACGGACCACGGCCGTCCAGCTCGAGGGGCTCGCGCTCGAGCGCGCCACGCTGGCGCGCGACGTCGACGAACGGCGCCGGCTGCTCGAGCTCGCCACCACGAAAGCGGATCGCGATGGCGTGCTGACGTGGGTGGTGGCCGACGAGGGCGTGCTCGTGCGCCGCGGCGAACTGCTCGCGCGTATCGCGGACCTGTCCTCATATCGCATCGACGCCACGGCGTCCGACATCCATGCCGGCACCATCCGCACGGGCCTGCCCGTGGTCGTCCGCATCGACGATACGCAGCTCGAGGGCGTGGTGCAGGAGGTGTATCCGGCCGTCGAGAACGGTGCCGTCCGTTTCATGGTGGGACTGACAGGGACGCCCGACGTGCCGCTCCGGCCGAACCTCCGCGCCGATGTGCAGGTCGTCACCGCGAGGCGCGAGAACGTGCTGAAGGTGAAGCGTGGCGCGTTTGCGGACGGCACGGGCAGCCGGCCCGTATTCATCCGCACCGGCCATCGCGCCGAACGCCGCTTCGTCGAGCTCGGTGTCGCGAGCTTCGACGAGGTCGAGATCGTGTCGGGCGTCTCGCCCGGCGACGACGTCATTCTTTCGGACACGCGCGACTTCGAGCACCTGTCCGAGTTCCGCATCAGATAGCCATCGGAGCCATCGTCATGATCCAGTTGCAGGAAGTAGAGAAGGTCTACCGGACGGACCGCATCGAGACCGTCGCGCTCGAGCGCATTTCCCTCGACGTCCGGGCCGGCGAGTTCGTGTCCATCATGGGACCGTCCGGCTGCGGCAAGAGCACGCTGCTCAACCTCGTCGGTCTGCTCGACGAACCGACGCGCGGACAGGTGGTTCTCGACGGCCGTCCCGTGCTGAGTTACGCGGACCGGGACGTGTCGGCCATCCGCAACCGCGAGCTGGGGTTCATCTTCCAGACGTTTCACCTGATCAGCGATCTGTCGGTCGTCGACAACGTGCAGGTGCCGTTGCTCTATCGGCGGATGAGCAACGCCGAACGACGGACGCGCGCGCTGGCCGCGCTCGATCGCGTGGGCCTCGGGGCGCGGGTGCATCACTTTCCGTCGCAGCTCTCCGGCGGCCAGCAGCAGCGTGTGGCCGTGGCCCGGGCCATCGTGGGAAACCCGAAAATCCTGCTGGCCGACGAGCCGACCGGCAATCTCGACTCCCAGATGGGCGACGAGATCATGGACGTGCTCGAGGCATTGAATCGCGAGGGCACCACCATCGTCATGGTGACGCACGACCAGCAGAAGGCGGAGCGAACCGCCCGCATCATCCGGCTGTTCGACGGCCGGCTCGTGCACTAGGAGCGATCATGTGGCGCCATCATCTCTCGGTTGCCGTGAAGGTGCTCCTGCGCCGGAAGATCTTCACGCTCGTCAGTCTGTTCGGCATCGTGGCGACGCTCGTCATCCTCGTGCTCGTCGTGGCGATGCTCGAACACGGTTTCGGACCAGGAGCCGACGCCGCGCGCGGCCAGGTGCTCGCGGTGATGCGCGTGAGCCTCTTCGGCGACAACGGCAGCATGAGGAGCGCGCACGGCGCGTACGCGTTGTTCGATCGCCACGCGAGGAACCTGCCGGGCGCTGAGAACCTGGCGATCTTCTCGTCCTCCACATCGGCCGACGCGTTCGTGAACGGCCGCAAGCAGACGCTCGCGACCAAGCGGACCGACGGCGGGTTCTGGAACGTGTTCGCGTTCGCGTTTCTCGAAGGGCGACCGTTCACCGAAGCGGACGTCCGGCGCGCGGACTTCGTGGCGGTCATCACGGCGTCGGCCCGCGAGCGCCTGCTCGGCGGCGGGCCGGCCGTTGGCCGGACCATCGACGTCGGCGGTCAGCGTTTCACCGTCGTCGGCGTGGTGCCCGACGTCTCGGAGATGCGCATCCTCGCGTATGCCGACATGTGGGTGCCGTTGACCACCGAGAAGGCGCCGTTCGAACACCACGGTATTCTCGGCGGATACCAGGCCGCGCTCGTGGTCAGTCCCGGCGCGTCGCGCGACCTGATTCGCGAAGCGTTCGACGAACGACTGGGCCGAATCGAGCTGCCGGACGGCATGACGCGCCTGGTGGCGCCGTTCGAGACCACGTTCGAGGGATGGGCGCGTCAGATGTTTCCCGACGAGAGTCCGCGCAGCAAGGCCCCGTTGCTCATCGCCGTTCTCGTCGTGCTTGGCGGGCTCACCGCGCTCCTGCCGGCGGTGAACCTCGTGAACCTGAACATCAGCCGCATCATGGAGCGATCGACGGAAATCGGCGTGCGGAAAGCGTTCGGCGCCTCGTCGCGTGCGCTCGTGGCGCAGTTCGTGACCGAGAACGTCCTGCTGACGATGGTGGGCGCGGCCGTCGCGCTGGTGGTGTCGGCGGCCTTGCTCGGCGTGATCAATCGAAGCGGCCTGATCGCACACGCGCAGCTCGCGGTGAACCTGCGCATCTTCCTCGCGGGCCTCGGCCTCGCGATTGTGTTCGGCATCGCGTCGGGTGTCTATCCGGCGTGGCGCATGTCGCGGCTGCACCCGGTGGCGGCACTGAAAGGCGGTGCGCGATGATGCGGCACCTGATCCGGCTGATGTGGAATCGCAAGCGGCAGAACGGCCTGCTCGTGGCGGAGATGTTCGTGACGTTTCTCCTCGTGGTGGCCGTGGCCGTGGTTGTCGCGCATTTCGGCTCCAACGCGCTTCGTCCGATCGGCTTCTCGTATCAGGACGTCTGGGCGGTCGAAGTGCAGCGCGCCGCGGCACCCGGCGGTGACGAGGAACGGGCGAAGGAGGCGGCGCGCGAGACGTTCCGGCACATCGTGGCGGAACTGCGCGCGCAGCCCGCGGCCGAGGCCGTGGCCAGTTCCTTCATGGCCCCGTACCAGTGGTACTCATGGAGCGATCCGCTGCTCGTTGAGGGCAAGCCGTCCATGTCAATCTCGCGAAATCGCGCAGACGACGCCTTTGCCGGTGTGCTCAGCATGCCGGTGGTCCACGGCCGGTGGTTCTCGCGTGAAGACGATGCGTCGTGGAGCGGCGGGTGGGAGCCGGTGGTCGTGAATCGGCAACTGGCGCGGGACATCTTCGGCCGGGAAGACGTGGCGGGCGAGACGATCCCCGAAGTGCCGCCGCCAGGCGGACGCGAGGGCGACGGACGTGCGCCACGACCGAAGCGCATCGTCGGCGTCATCGACGAGTTCCGGCAGCACGGTGAGCTGTCGATGCCCTGGCCGCTGATGTTCCATCGCGGCACGCTCGACGCACCCGCGGCCGATCTCGCGCTGCCGGACGTACTGGAGGTGCGCGTGCGTCCGGGCACGACCGCGGAATTCGAGGAGACGTTGCTGGATCGGCTGAGCGTACTCGCGCCGGACTGGACGTTCAGGGTCCGCCCGATCGTGACCATGCGCGAGGACGTGCTGCGCGACAACATCGTGCCGCTGACCATCGTCACCACGGCGGCTGGCGCGATGCTGCTGATGGTGGCGCTCGGCCTCACCGGCGTGGTCTGGCAGAGCGTCACGACGCGGACGAAGGAATTCGGCCTGCGCCGCGCGCAGGGTGCGGCGGCTCGCGACATCGGCCGTCAGGTGATCGCGGAGCTCGTGGTCACGGTCTCGTTCGCCATTGTCGCCGGCTGCGTGTTGCTGCTCCAGATTCCGCTGCTGCCGCTGCCGCCCGACCTGGCGGTGGTCCCGCGGCCGGTCTTCGTCGCCGGTGTGCTGGCCGCCATCGTCGCCGTATACTCCGTGACGATGCTCTGCGCGTGGTATCCGAGCCGCCTCGCCACGCAGATTGCGCCGGCCGGGGCCCTGCGCGACGAGTGAGCCACTCCCGATGATTCTGCTGATCGACGACGACCGTTCCGTCACCGCGTCGCTCGCGCTGCTGTTGAAGCAGGCGGGCTACGCGTCGACCACGGCCGATGCGCCGGCGCGCGCGCTCGAGGTGCTGCGGCGCGAGCCGTGCGAGCTGGTGATTCAGGACATGAACTTCTCGCGCCGGACGTCCGGCGACGAGGGACTGCAGCTGCTGGCCGACATCAAGGCCATTCGTCCGGATGTGCCGGTTGTCCTCATCACGGCATGGGGATCGATCGACCTGGCCGTGCGGGGGATGAAAGCGGGCGCGGCCGACTTCATCACGAAGCCCTGGTCGAACCAGCAGGTGATTCAGGCCGTGCGCACGAGTATGGGACTCGGGGTGACGCCAGCCGCCGATACGCCCACGCCGTCGCGCGAGCAACTCGACGAGCAGTACGACTTCGGCGCGCTCGTGGGGCAGAGCCTGGCCGTGCGGCGCATTCTGCAGATCGTCGGACGCGTGGCGCCCACCGACGCGTCCGTGCTGATCACGGGGGAGAGCGGCACGGGCAAGGAGCTGGTGGCCGAGGCGCTGCACCGCAACAGCCGCCGCGCGGGCCGGCCCTTCGTGAAGGTGAATCTCGGCGGCATCTCCTCGTCGCTCTTCGAGAGTGAGATGTTCGGCCACGTGCGCGGGGCGTTCACCGATGCCAGGATGGACCGCAAGGGGCGCTTCGAGCTCGCGCACACCGGCACGATCTTTCTCGACGAGATCGGGGACCTCGATGCGATCTCGCAGGTCAAGATGCTGCGCGTGCTGCAGGACCGCACGTTCGAGGTCCTCGGATCGAGCATCAGGCGGGAAGTGGACGTTCGTGTCATCTCCGCCACGAACCGGCCGCTCGCCGACATGGTGGCCGGCGGCGCGTTTCGCGAAGATCTGCTGTACCGCATCAATCTCATCAGCGTGCACCTGCCGTCCTTGCGCGAGCGGCGCGACGACATTCCGCTCGTGGCCATGCGCGTGCTCCAGACGATTGGTCAGTACTACGGCCGAGGAACGCTCGGACTGACGGACCGGGCGCGCGCGTGGCTCGAGCGGCAGCCCTGGCCTGGAAACATCCGGCAGTTGCGGCAGGCGGTCGAGCGCGCGGTGCTGGTGAGCTCCACGCCGATCCTCGACGTCGACGACTTCACGCACAGCCTGCAGATGGATGCGCAGGCGCCGCTCGATCCGCTGCCGCCGGTGGGAGCGATGACGATGGACGAGATGGAGCGCGGGATGATCGTCAAGGCGCTGCGGCACCACGACGGCAACATCAGCCGCGTGGCCGACGCGCTCGGTCTCAGCCGGGCCGCGTTGTATCGTCGTCTGGAGAAGTACGAGATCCCGGTGTGAGCCTGCGCGCGAAAATCGTCCTGTATCTGGTTGCCGTCCACGCCGCGTTCGCGGCAGCCATGGTCTGGGCCGTCGGGCGCCACTCGGTCTGGCTCCTGGCCATCGAGGGCGTCACGCTCGTGTCGCTCGTCATCGGGCTCGTGCTGGCCGGTCGTCTCGTCCGATCGTGGGAGATTGGCGACGAGGCCGCCCGGCTGATCCGCGACAGCGACTTCACCACGCGTCTGCGACCGATTGCGGACGTGCGCGTCGACCGGCTCGTCCACGTGTACAACGAGATGGTGGACCGGCTGCGCGCCGAACGTGCGCGTATCGAGGAGCAGCATCACTTCCTCGACCAGGTCATCGGTGCGTCGCCGTCCGGCGTCCTCGTGCTCGACTTCGATGACCGTATTGCCGAAATCAATCCTGCCGGGTTGCGACTGCTGGGCGTGGATCGCGGTGCGGCCGTCGGACGGACGGTGGCCAGCCTGCCGTCGCCACTGGCCGCTGCGCTCTCGCGTCTGACGCCGGGTGCGGCCGAGGTGGTTGGCCTGGCGGGCGCCAGGCGCGTGCGGTGTCATCGCGGCACGTTCATCGACCGCGGCTTCGCGCGCACGTTCTACGGCATCGAGGAGCTGACCGACGAGGCACGGCGCATCGAACGCGCCGCGTACGAAAAGTTGATTCGTGTGATGTCGCACGAGGTCAACAACAGCGTCACGGCCACCAACTCGCTGCTCGAGTCGTCACTCACGTATGCGGCGGAGCTGCCGGCCGAGAGCCGCACGGATCTCGAGCACGCGCTCGGCATCGCGATCGCGCGATCGACGGAGCTGAACGGATTCATGCGGCGTTTTGCCGATGTGTTCCGCCTCCCGCCGCCCGTGCGTGAGCCAACGGATCTCCGGCGGCTGCTCGATGGGCTCGTGACGTTGACCCGCGCGCACGCGCCCGACGTGACGGTCACACGCGACTGGGACGAAGGCGCGCCGCCGGTGGTCGTGTCCGTGGATCGCGGGCAGTTCGAGCAGGCGTGTCTCAATCTGCTGAAGAACGCCGTCGAAGCCGCGGGGCCGGGCGGGCG
>CAZVHY010000142.1:7269-9351 GCA_964627115.1 uncultured Solibacteraceae bacterium
AGATCCTCGATGTCGATGTCCTGGAGGCTCCGGAAGTAGCGAACGTCGCCGCGCAGTCCCACGTGCTCGCTGAAGAGCACGATCAGCCCGGCGCCCGCATTCACACCCAGATCGTTCTCCGAGACATCGTCGAACAGATTTCCCGCCGAGGTGATGCGCGAACGGAGCAGCCCAACGCCGCCCGTCGCGTAGGGACGTACAGGCCCCGCTCCAAGTCCAAGAAGAAGGTTGGCGGACAGTGACGTGACGTTCCCGTCCGTGTCGAAGTCGAACAGATCACCTTGACCGAAGAAGTCCGGCGTGAAGCCCGCCTCGAGCTCGAGCCCGGCAATCGCGCCCATGAACAGGACGG
The DNA here is from genome assembly GCA_964627115.1 of uncultured Solibacteraceae bacterium. GTDB lineage: Bacteria > Acidobacteriota > Vicinamibacteria > Vicinamibacterales > SCN-69-37 > SCN-69-37. Next base: position 7,622 of record CAZVHY010000142.1, read on the forward strand.
ATGCGCCGCCCGAGAGCCGCTCGCCGGCGGAGTCGCCGCTGAACGTCGCTCCTGCGAACGGTGTAATGAAGGTCTGTGCGTCGCTGCGCGCCGGTGTGGCGCCGACGAATATCGCGGCAAGGACGAGTGCGGCAATCGAAGTTCGCATGATGGATGCTCCTCGACACTCATCTGAGCAACGCGCGTGCCAGCCCGATCGCGCGCTGATGAGGTACCCGATGGCGAATAGCGGGTAACGAACCACCGCGACTGGGCACCGCGAGTGGCGGGCCCCGCACGCCAGACGGCTTACGAGACCGGGACGCACAACTGAAATCGAGCACTCGCGTTTGGTGGGCGAGACCGTGCAGTCGCGTGTCGTTCTGTGCGCTTTCCATGGCGATTTGGCCATTCTCCTGCTGGCCCCTCACTTGCAAAACCCCGGGCGCGCGTCCCAGGCGCGGCGAGATGGTGCACGAAGCAGGCTGACATGTTCGACCGAATCAATGAAGGTGAGTCGTGCTGGGAAGCGACGGCTCAGATGCCAACCTTTCCAACGCTCGATCGATCCCTCGATGTCGACGTGGTCGTGATTGGTGCCGGTGTGACCGGCATCACCGCGGCGCATCTCCTCAAGCAGGCGGGCATCCGCGTGGCGCTCGTCGACGGGGATCGCTGCGGCCTCGGACAGACGGGGCGATCGACGGCGCACTTGACGGCCGTCTCGGACATGCCGTTCATGCGGCTCGTCGATCGGCTCGGCGCCGATCGCGCGCGCTCGATGTGGGAAGCCGGGTTTGCCGCGCTCGCACGGATTCGCGCGGAGATTCGCGACGCGCGTATCAATTGCGATTTTTCCTGGGTGCGCGGGTGCCTGCACGCGTCTGACTCGCAGTCGTCCACCGACGCCCGCGCGGCCCTCACGCAGGAAGCGGCCATGGCCAACGCGATCGGGATCGATGCGGCGTACGTCGATCAGGTACCCGGGCTCGCCAGGCCGGGGGTGTGGTTCGACGGCCAGGCGCGTTTTCATCCGCTCCGCTATCTGAGCGTCCTGCTCGAGCGCATCGATGGCGACGGCTGTCACGTCTTCGAGCACTCACCAGTCGAGGAGATCGACGTCGAACGGATGGAGGTTCGCTGCGGCGCCTTCACGATCTCGGCGCGGTACGTCGTCGTGGCGACGCACGTGCCCATGGCGTCGGCGCTGCCTTCGTCTGACGTGCCACGACCGGCGACGCACCTGACCACGACGTACGTGATCAGCGGCACGGCGCCGCGCGGGCAGTTCGAGGAAGGGCTCTACTGGGAACAGTGCGACTCGCCGTACGAGTACCTGCGGATCGATCGGGATGGGCCGCAGGATCTCGTCGTCGCCGGCGGGATCGATCACGCAGGCACGGACACCACGGCTGCGCTGGACCGCTTCGCTCGTCTCGAGCGGCGGCTCGCGCTTCGGGTGCCGGGCCTGCGGATCGATCACCGCTGGTCCGGTTCGATTGTCGAGTCGGCCGACGGCCGGCCGTACATCGGCGAGATTCAGCCGGGCGTGTTCATTGCGACCGGGTTCGGCGGCAACGGGATGACGTACGGGACGCTGGCCGGCATGATGGCGGTCGACGCTGCGCGTGGCGCGCGAAGTCCCTGGGCCGACCTGTTCGATCCGCGCCGGTCGATGGTGCTCGCCGGACCGTGGACGCGGGAGCTGGCGAACCGCGAAGCATCGTAGTCGGGGGCTGCGCGGCTGCGGG
>CAZVHY010000143.1:0-3891 GCA_964627115.1 uncultured Solibacteraceae bacterium
TACCAGCCCGAGGCCTACATGCCGGCCACCGACTCGTACATCGAGAAGGAGGCCATCATCAACGAAGAGATCGACCGGCTGCGGCTGTCGGCCACGCGTTCGCTCTTCGAACGACGCGACGTGCTCATCGTGGCCAGCGTGTCGTGCATCTACGGCCTCGGTTCGCCGGAGGCGTACTACGGGCTGATGGTGCCGCTCGAGAAGGGCGCTGAACTCGGCCGCGACGCGCTGCTGCGGTCGCTCGTCGAGATCCAGTACGAACGCAACGACCACGACTTTGCGCGCGGCACGTTCCGCGTGCGCGGCGACATCGTGGAGGTCTATCCGTCGTATGACGACGTGGGGCTGCGCATCGGGTTTTTCGGCGACGAGATCGACGACCTCGTGTCGTTCGATCCGCTGACCGGCCAGGAAGTGCGGCGCCACGAGCGCACGGCGATCTACCCGAAGTCGCACTTCGTCATGCCGCGTGCGCGCACGAAAGCGGCGGTCGACGGCATCAAGGACGAGCTGAAGACGCGGCTGTCCGAGCTCGAGACACAGGGACGGGTGCTCGAGGCGCAGCGGCTCCACCAGCGCACGATGTTCGATCTCGAGATGATGCGCGAGATCGGCTATTGCCACGGCATCGAGAACTACTCGCGACATCTGTCCGGGCGCCTGGCCGGCGAGCCGCCGCCAACGCTCCTCGACTACCTGCCCGACGACGCGATCGTGATCGTCGACGAAAGTCACCAGACCATTCCGCAGATTCGAGGCATGTATGCGGGCGACCGGTCGCGCAAGCAGGTGCTCGTCGAGTACGGATTCCGTCTGCCCTCGGCGCTCGACAACCGGCCGCTCAACTTCGACGAGTGGGAAGCGCGCGTGGGCCAGCTCGTGCACGTGAGCGCCACGCCGGGGCCGTGGGAGCTGCAGCAGGCCGGCGGTGTGGTGGTCGAGCAGATCATCCGGCCGACGGGGCTGCTCGACCCCGTCATCGACGTCCGGCCCATCAAGGGGCAGGTCGACGATCTGCTGGCCGAGATTCGGGACGTGACCGCGCGCGGCGAGCGCGTGCTCGTCACGACGCTCACCAAGCGGATGGCCGAGGACCTGTCGCAGTACTATCAGGAGCTCGGTGTGCGCGTGCGGTACCTGCACTCGGACATCGACACGCTGGAGCGCGTGCAGATCCTGCGCGATCTCCGGCTGGGCACGTTCGACGTGCTGGTGGGGATCAACCTCCTGCGGGAAGGGCTCGATCTGCCCGAGGTGTCGCTCGTGGCGGTGCTGGACGCCGACAAGGAAGGGTTTCTGCGATCGGGTGGCGCGCTGATCCAGACCATCGGCCGGGCGGCGCGTAACGTCAACGGCCGCGCGATCCTGTACGCGGACGTCGTCACGCGGTCCATGAAGATGGCCATCGACGAGACGGAGCGTCGCCGGGCCGTGCAGGAGGCGTACAACCGCGAGCACGGCATTACGCCGGCGTCGATCGTCAAGGACATCGACAGCGTGTTGTCGTCGATTTACGAGCGCGACTACGTCACGGTGCCGAAGGCGCCCGACGAGCGCGACCAGTACAAGTCGGCCGCTGAACTCGGCGCGGCCATCGCCCGTCTGGAGAAGGACATGCGCGCGGCGGCGGCCAACCTCGAGTTCGAGAAGGCGGCGGGGCTGCGCGATCGCCTGAAGCGACTGCGCAGTCCCGACCCGACCGCGGGCGACGCAGACAGGGGAGTGTCGTGACGGAGTGGATCAAGAACGCCCTGCTCGAGGTGCAGGAATACCTGCGCCTGCTGAGCCAGGTCGGCCGCGCGCTGGTGTCGCGGCCGTTCTACGCGCGCGACGTCGTGCAGCAGCTCGACGTCATCGGTATCGGCTCGCTCACCGTCGTGCTGCTGACGGGATTGTTCACCGGCATGGTGCTCGCGCTGCAGTCGGGCATGACGCTCGACCAGTTCGGCGCGCGCTCGGTCGTCGGCCGTCTCGTCAGCGCGTCGATGGTGAAGGAACTCGGGCCCGTGCTCACGGCGCTGATGGTGACCGGACGCGTCGGCTCCGGTATTGCGGCCGAGCTCGGATCGATGGTGGTCACCGACCAGATCGCGGCGTTGCGCGCGCTCGGCACCGATCCCATCCGCAAGCTCGTGCTGCCGCGGGTGATTGCCGGCACCGTCATGGTGCCCATCCTCACGGTCATCGCCAACGGTGTCGGCATGCTCGGCGGCATGATCATCTCGGTGACGCAGCTCAAGGTGGCCGCCAGCATCTACTGGACGAACGTCGTCGACGGGCTGTTCATGCAGGACATCTGGATGGGGCTCATCAAGCCGGTCGTGCTCGGGTTCGCGCTCGTCTCGATCGGCTGCCACGTCGGCCTGCGGACGAAGGGCGGCACCCAGGGCGTCGGCCGCGCCACCACCAACGCCGTGGTCACCGGGTCGGTGGTGGTGCTGGTGCTCGACTTCCTGATCACGAAGCTGCTGATCACGGTGATGTACTGATGACGCTGCTGACCGAGACCACGCTCGACGACGCGCCGCCGCTCGTCGATGGTGAAGTGCCGGTCATCGCGTTCGATCGCGTCTCGCTCGCGTTCGACGAGAAGGTCGTGCTCACCGACATCAGCTTCACGCTGCTGCCCGGACGCATGAAGGTGTTTCTCGGCGCGAGCGGTTCGGGCAAGTCGACGATTCTGCGTCTGGTGCTGGGGCTGCTGCGGCCCGACGCGGGACGCATCTGGGTGCTCGGCCGGCGCACCGACACGATGTCGGAGACCGCGCTGATGGAGGTGCGCGCGCACCTCGGGATGATTTTCCAGGAAGGCGCGCTGTTCGACTCGCTCTCGGTTCGCGAGAACGTCGGCTACCGGCTGTATCAGGAAGGCGACACGCCGATGGCCGAGGCCGACGCGCGCGTCGACGAAGTGCTCGGCTTTGTCGGCCTCACGGCGTTCGGCGATCGGATGCCGTCGGAGCTCTCGGGCGGCCAGCGGCGCCGCGTGGCGATTGCGCGGGCCATGACGTCGCGGCCGCGCGTCCTCCTCTACGACGAGCCGACGACCGGGCTGGACCCGATTACGGCCATCACCGTCGACGAGGAAATCGTGAAGGTGCGCGACCTCGAGGGCGCCAGCGGCCTGCTCGTCACGCACCAGTTACGCGACGCGTTTTTCGTGGCCACGCACGAGGCCGTGCGTGGGCCCGGCGGCACGGTGCGATTCGTCCCGGCGTCGCCCGAGAAGTCGGCGCGCACCGAGTTCGTCATGTTGAAACAGGCGGGGATTGCGTTCGAAGGCACGGCCGAGGAACTGCGGCGGACCAGCGATCCCTATCTTCGCGCATTCTTGTCATAGGATCGAACGTCATGCCTCGTACACGTTCTCTGGGCTGGTCGGAACTCAAAGTCGGTATCGCCGGTGTGGTGGCGCTGGCGCTGCTGACCGTCATGATTGTGGCGGTCGGTGGCGAAGGCGGCTACTTCTGGCAGCGGTATCCGCTCAAGGCGCGCTTCGAGAACATCCAGGGGCTCAAGGAAGGCGCCGTCGTGCGTCTGAGCGGCAAGGAAATCGGCATGGTCACGGCCGTTGACTTCGCCGGATCGGCCATCGAGGTCCAGTTCGAGGTCCTCAAGGAACGGCGGCCGGTGCTGACGACCGAGTCGGTCGCGATCATCGGATCGCTCAGCCTGCTGGGCGAGCCGGTCCTCGACATCACGACCGGGCCCGGCGGCACGCCGCTCGAGGACAACGCCTTCGTGCGGACGCGGGAGTCGGCCGGCGCCATCGCCGACGTCTCGACCGCCGCCACGTCGACGCTGAGCGAGATCGACGCCGTGCTCCGGCAGATCCGGTCGGGCGACGGCACGCTCGGGCGCATTCTCACCGATGACGCGCTCTACACGGAG
>CAZVHY010000143.1:3991-7566 GCA_964627115.1 uncultured Solibacteraceae bacterium
GTCGGGCGACGGCACGCTCGGGCGCATTCTCACCGATGACGCGCTCTACACGGAGTTGCAGGCGTTCATCGGGTCGGCTGCGTCGGTGACGCGAGCGATCCAGGCGGGCGAGGGCACGGTCGGCGGGCTGTTGAAGGACCCGGCCGCACACGAGTCGCTGAAGGCGTCGCTGGCGAATCTGCAGACGATCACCGCGCGCATCAACCAGGGGCAGGGGCCGCTCGGGCGTCTCCTGAACGACGAGGCGTTCGGACAGTCGCTGGCGACGACGGCGAGCAATGTCGCCGACGTGACGGGCAAGCTCTCGCGCGGCGAGGGGACGATGGGGCGCCTGCTGACCGACCAGCAGCTCTACGATCGCCTCGACGCCGTGGTGGCCAGCGTGAACAGCCTGACCGCGGGCCTGAATGAGGGGCAGGGCACGGCCGGGCAGTTGCTGCGGGACCGGGAACTTTATGAGAACATGAACGGGGCCGCGAACGAGTTGAAGGCACTGCTCGCGGACATCCGCAAGGATCCGCGGCGATTCCTTCGCGTGAACGTCAGCATCTTCTGAGGAGCATCATCATGGCGCAGCAGGGCAATTCGGGAAGCGTGTTCTTGGCCTTCGTGATCGGCGCGGCGGCAGGGGCGGCTGTCGCACTGCTCTATGCGCCGGCGGCTGGTGAGGAGACGCGCCGCAAGCTGGCGGAGAAGGCGCGGGAGGGGCGTGAACGCGCCGACGATCTGCGTCGCGAGGGACGCGAGTTCGTGAACCGCCAGCGTGAGCACGCCAGCGAGCTCGTCGACGACGCGGTCGATCGTGGGCGCGAAGCGTTCGAGCGTGGCCGCGAGGCGTTCGAGCGGGCGCGGAAGGAGAACCTGTGAACGAATGGGCGGGCGTCTTCCTTGCCGTGATGGCCGTGTCGCTGGCCATCATGGCCGCGATCCAGATCGGCCTCATCGTCATCGGGATCAAGGTGGCGAAGCAGGTGACGGCGGCCACGAGCCAGCTGCACCAGGAGATTCGCCCGCTCATCGAGAAGGCGAACGCCATCGCTGACGACGCCGCCCGCGCGACCGCTCTGGCCACCATCCAGGTGGAACGCGTCGATCAGTTCATGGCGACCACGGCCTCGCGTCTCGACTCGACGCTCGGCATCATCCAGAACGTGGCGTCCGGCCCGGTCGGGCAGGGGGCCGCGGCCATCAGCGCCTTCAAGGCCGTGATGGGCGTCGTGCGCGACTGGAAGGTCCGCCGCCGCCGCGCCTCGCACCACGACGAAGACGACGCGCTGTTCGTGGGGTAGAGAGCTCAGGGACAACAGGTACGACGGGCGAGTGATGGGCCCGGCGTTACCTGGGGCCGACGATCTTCTCAAATTGGAGCCCCGGGTCTTCGGACCCGGGGAACACGCAGAGCGCTGCCGCGGGCGGCGCACGGGGGGCCGCCCCTGCGACGTCACCGCAGGGGCCGCCCCCCGTGTCGGCCCTCTGGCGTCGAGTCGTCCAGTTGCGGTAAACTCCTCAGGTTCCGAACGGTTGGGCGCTTGGCTCAGTTGGTAGAGCATCGCCTTCACACGGCGGGGGTCAGTGGTTCGAGTCCACTAGCGCCCACCAACCTTCGCTCGCCTGCCTTCCTGGGCGAGCTACGATTGGCAAGCCAACCTTCGCGCAGATTTCCGCGCATTTCTTCAGCAGTTTACGCATCCACCGGTGATCACGTCACGTCTGAGGACTGACAATGCGATTCCGCTCACTGGTAATCAGTGTCGTGCTGGCGCCGCTGCTCGCGACCGTCTACGCGCAGTCGCCGACACGGCTCATCCAGCCTGACGACCTGGAGCACGTCGGCAGCTTCACCATTCCCGACATGGTGGATGCCACGGGCTCCGACCGGCAACCCTGCAACTATGTCCAGGGCACGCTCGCCTACAATCCGGGCCGCGACTCCCTGTTTCTCGTCTGCCACGACTGGACGCAGACGGTGGCCGAAATCAGCATCCCGGAGCTCGGTGGGCAAGCCACACAGTTGCAGGCGCCGCGATCGGCGGCGAATCTGGGCCTCATCAATCCCACAGACCCCAACGACAAGAAAATCGGCGGGCTGTACGTGTCCGGGGACAAACTGATCGTGAGCGCCTACGCCTTCTACGATGCGACCGCGACGGCCACCGCCTCGCACTTCGTACGATCCACGAACCTCACGGCGAACGATGTCGTCGGCCCCATTCGGGTCGGCACGCTCAATCCCGGCTTCACGGCCGGCTACATGGGGGTGGTGCCGGCCGAATGGCAGGCCGCCCTTGGCGGCGATTTCGTCACCGGTCTCAACGGGCTGTCGATCAACAGCCGCACCTCTCACGGTCCCTCGTTGTCGTCCGTGTCGCTCAAGGCCCTGCTGGCGGCGCCGGCGTCGATTGCGTCGTCAACGCTGGTCGCCTATCCACTGGATGCGAACGCGCAGTTCAGCGCCGGCAATCCGACGACCGAGTATTGGGGGGCGAACAGTGCGAACCGTGGCGTGGTGATTCCGCCTGGTACCAACACCGTCTTGTTCATCGGGCCGTACGGCGCGGGAACGTATTGCTACGGTGGTTCGGAGTGCAACGATCCGACGAGTCCGTACCAGGGCACCCACACCTATCCGTACTTTCCCCGGGTCTGGGCCTATCGGACCTCAGATCTCGCCGACGTCAAGGCCGGACACCGGCAGGCGCACAGCCTGTACCCATACGCCATGTGGTATCTGCCGGCCATTGGCTTCCAGATCGGCGGCGTGGCCTACGACATTCCGGGCAACCGCCTCTTCATCAGCGACCGGTTTGGGGACGGTGCCAAGCCGCGCATCCACGTGTTCCAGCTGCGTGGCGTGACGGCACCGCCCCCGGCGCCGGTCACGCTGCGCATTGCGCGTGAGTAGGTCGCCGCAGAGCTCAATCAGTATTGCCCGCGATACGCTTCTATCGACTGCCTTCGTCAGACCCGCCGCGGCGCGAGGCGTAGTCCAGCATGGCGTCGGCGATGGCGTTCGGTCCTTGCAGCCGTAGTCCTGCCGCTGCACCGTGAACGTCGCGCAGGTCCCGGTTCTGCCCAAGCTTGGCCTTGCCTACGAGGCGTGTCACCTCGACATCGATACCGACGATGGCTTTGAGCGCTTCGTCGATGAAGTCCTGTGGACTGTCGGCCATCTTCCACGGTTCGGGCTGCGAGGCCTCGTGGGTCTTCACCAGGTGGCCCACGAGCCCACGCAGATGCCGCACATCGTCGCGAATCTGCGCTCGTCCGTGCGCGTGGACGACCACGTAGTTCCACGTCGGAACAGCTTTGTGCGTTTCGAACTTGGTGGGATACCAGTTCGGCGAGATGTACGCGTCAGCGGCCCGAAAGACGATCAGGACCTCGTCGCCGGATGTGATGTTCTGCCACACGGGATTCGCGCGTGCGACGTGTGTGCGCAGAACGCCATGCTCGCCCTGCCGAGGATCCAGTTCGAAGACGAGATGATTGGCATCGAGGCCGCCTGCACCGTTCGTGATGAGAACGCCGAGCGGGTAGTTGGCGATGACAGCGTGCAGCGCCTCAGGACGGTTTTC
>CAZVHY010000143.1:7666-9152 GCA_964627115.1 uncultured Solibacteraceae bacterium
CCGAGATAGATGCGATCCACTTCCGCGGCGAACGTGATGGCATCGTTGGCGACCCGCTCGCGCCGGCCGTCGAGCGAGTCGAGATAGGGAACGCCGGCAAGACCGGTGACGCGCACGTCGTGGATCGACCCGACGCGATAGTAGGTGTGCAGCGCTTCGGCGAACGTGAACGGTGCCGACCCCGTGTTGACGACCGTGAGCGTCATCGTCAGCACCGCCCCGAACGTGACGCGATGCTCGAGCCGGAACTCGCCCGGCCAGTACTGCCGCGTGTGATCGTCGCTGGCCGTCGACATGGTGACGCTCACGCCATCGCCGTTCCGGTCGAGCGCGTCGAGCTGCCAGGCCTTCGTGCGCACGCAGCCGTGCGCGGGCGCATCGGGATGGCCGTCGAGCGCGCCGAACCACGGAAAACACACGGGGACGCCGCCGCGAATGGCCCGTCCGTCCTCATACCGCGTACGTTCGCTGACGAACAGCACCTCGCTGCCCCCGGCCGGCGCCCAGGCCGTGACGTGGCCGCCGTGCAGGTACATCTCACCAGTCGCCGCTGGCGACGTGATGCGAACGACGGGCAGGCCACCTCGGCCGATGTCGACACGGGCCACGCCGGGAAGGTGGAATCGCTGGAGCTGTTCGAGGGATGTCATGTCATGCGGAGTGCGTTGTCCCCCGGGCCTGAAGGTCCGGGGCTCCATTCTGAATGCAAAGAACGCCGGCCCCAGGCAGTGCCGGGCCCACCTGTCGCCTGTCGCACCTGTCGTCCCCGTTGCGCCTGAAGCTCTATCGTCGGTCCTTGAGCCGTCTGACCGCCGGTCCATCGTATTCGTGAGCCGCGGCGTCGATGTTGCGCATGGGGAGTTGGCGCGAGCGTTCTTCGATCGCGTGCGCGATCAGGCCGGGCACGCGCGAGATGATGGCGAGCCCTTCGGCGATGTCCGCCGGCAGGCCGAGGTCGGCGCACACGGCCGCAATGGCGCCGTCGATGTTGATGGGCAGCGTCTCGTCGGTGAGCGCCGGATGCTGGGCGAGGGCGAGCTCGAGCGCGCGCAGGTAGTGCGTGTTGAGCGACTCGGTCTCGAACTCCGTGGCCAGTTGCAGCAGGCGGGTGACGCGCGGGTCGATCGTGTGGAAGCGGTGACCGAAGCCGGGCGGCGGGATGCGATCGCGCTGCACGAGATGTTCGGCCATGTCGGCTGCGCCGGAGGCGAAGAGCATGCTCGACCCGGCCATGTCGAGCCCGTCCTGCAGCATCTTCATGCAGAGCCCGACGTCCGATCCGTAGTGCTGGCCGAACGAGAGAATGCCGGCCGCCACGGCATTGTTGATACCGGCGCCAGCCGTCACCGCCTGACGCGCGGCGAGCGTGGGTGGCGGCGTGACGCCATGGTCGATGAACCCGACGAGCATGGCGTCGATGACGCGCGTCAACGTGGGCGTGGGCAGGTCGCCGGTGAGGAGCAGAAAGATCGCGTCGCCGAACGAC
>CAZVHY010000144.1:0-9122 GCA_964627115.1 uncultured Solibacteraceae bacterium
GGAGTGGGCCCGTCAGCAGGGCGCGGCGATCGACCGCTTCAACCTCGCGCAGGATCCGACCGCCTTCACGACGAACGCGACGGTGTTGGGGCTGCTCCAACGGTCCGGTCAGTCCGCCTTGCCCGTCGTGCTGGTCGACGGCGAGGTGGCGATGGCCGGGCGCTATCCGCAACGCGCGGAGCTCGCCGGATGGGCAGGTCTGACCATGGCTCGGACCATCCCGGTGGCGACCAGTTGCTGCTCGGGCACGGACTGCTGCTGAGAGGGCGCCATGACCATGCAGTTCCTCGACAACCTCCCGCGCCACGTGTTCTTCACGGGCAAGGGCGGCGTCGGCAAGACGTCCATCGCCTGCGCGATCGCCGTGTACCTGGCGGATGCGGGACGGCGCGTGCTCCTCGTCAGCACGGACCCGGCGTCGAATGTCGGACAGGTCTTCGGGGTGCCCATCGGGAATCGGGTGACACCCGTGCCCGAGGTACCGGGATTGTCCGCGCTGGAGATTGATCCCGAGACCGCCGCGCAGGCGTACCGCGACCGCATCGTCGGGCCGGTGCGCGGCGCCTTGCCGGACGATGTGGTGAAGGGCATCGAGGAGCAGCTCTCGGGTGCCTGTACGACGGAGATTGCCGCGTTCGACGAGTTCACCGCCCTCCTGACGGATACGGGGATCGCCGCGGCGTATGACCATGTGATCTTCGACACGGCGCCGACCGGGCACACCATCCGCCTCCTCCAGTTACCGGGCGCGTGGAGCGGATTCCTCGAGACCGGGAAGGGGGACGCCTCCTGTCTCGGACCACTCGCGGGCCTCGAGAAGCAGCGCGCGCAGTACAAGGGCGCGGTGGAGGCGCTCGGCGACGCCGGCCAGACCCGCATGGTCCTGGTGACGCGGGCGCAACGCGCGTCCCTTGCCGAAGTCGCCCGTACGCACGAGGAACTGACCGCGATTGGCATCGCGCGTCATCACCTCGTCGTGAATGGGGTGTTTCCATCGACGGCCATCGAGGGCGACGCACTGGCCGCCGCCATCGTCAGCCGCGAGCAGGCGGCGCTCGATGCCATGCCCATCGCATTGAAGACGCTGCCGCGGGATGAGGTCGGCCTGAAGCCATTCAACCTCGTAGGCGTCTCGACCTTGCGCGCGCTCCTGACCGACGCGGTGTCGGATCGCCCCGGCCCCTCGGATGGCAACCAGGTCTCAGCCGGCGCGAGCCTCGACGCGCTCGTCGACGATATTGCGGCCGACGGACATGGGCTGGTCATGCTGATGGGCAAGGGCGGGGTGGGCAAGACGACGATTGCCGCCGCCGTGGCCACGGCGCTTGCCGAACGCGGCCTCTCGGTCCACCTCACGACATCCGATCCGGCCGCTCACCTGACGGACACGCTGGCTGGTGAGGTCGAACACCTGCGCGTCAGCCGCATCGATCCTCGGGTCGAGACCGAGCGCTACCGACAGCGTGTCCTGGACACGAAGGGGCGCGATCTCGACGCTGCGGGCCGCGCCATGCTGGAAGAGGATTTGCGCTCGCCGTGCACCGAGGAGATTGCCGTGTTCCAGGCCTTCTCGCGCATCATCCGCGAGGCGCGCTCGTCCTTCGTGGTGATGGACACGGCGCCGACCGGACACACGCTGCTGCTGCTCGATGCCACGGGCGCGTACCACCGTGAAGTCACGCGCCAGATGCGTGGCGGTCTGCACGTGACGACGCCGCTGATGCAGCTGCAGGATCCGCAACAGACCAAGGTCCTCATCGTCACGCTGGCCGAGACCACGCCGGTGCTCGAGGCGGCCGGACTTCAGGCGGACCTCCGGCGCGCCGGGATCGAGCCGTGGGCGTGGGTGGTCAACCAGAGTCTGGCCGTGGTGCCGACGACATCCCCGCTCCTCACGCGGCGCGCCGCGGACGAACGGGCGCGCATCGCCGATGTGGCCACGAACCACGCCGCTCGCTACGCGGTCGTGGGCCTGCAGGCCGTCGAGCCGGTCGGCGCGGAGCGGCTGGTCGCGCTGACGCACGTGCAGCCCAGCGGCGTCCCGGCCTGATCGCATTCACCAGCCCCACGAACGGACACTCGCATCATGCGCATCGCCATCATCAGCGACATCCACGGCAACATGACGGCCCTCGAGGCCGTGCTGGCTGATCTGCGAACGCCTCCCGTCGATGCCACCTACTGTCTTGGCGACCTGGTGGGGTACGCGGCACACCCGAACGAGGTCACCGAACGGATTCGGGCCGAAGGCATCCCGACCATCATGGGCAACTACGACGATGGCGTGGGGTTCGAGCGCGACGAGTGCGGGTGCGCCTATACGAACCCCGTCGACAGGGAACTCGGCGACCGATCGCTGGCGTGGACCAAGGCGACAGTCACCGCGGAGAACAAGGCATTCCTGCGCACGCTGGTGAGTGAGATCCGCTTCGACGCGGATGGCCGACGCGTCCTGCTCGTCCACGGCAGTCCGCGCCGCATCAACGAGTACCTGTTCGAGGATCGTCCCATCTCGAGCTTCCAGCGGCTCGCGGCCTCATCGAGCGCGGACATCATCGTCTTCGGCCATACCCACAAGCCGTACACGAAGCTCGTGGACGATGTGCTGTTCGTGAATGCGGGCTCGGTGGGCAAGCCGAAGGACGGTGACTGGCGCGCGTGCTACATCATCCTTGATACATCCCACGCGGCCAGCCCTGTCGAGTTCATTCGCGTGCCGTATGACGTAGCGCGAGAGGCCGCGGCGATCCGTGCGAGCGATCTCCCGGACAAGTTCGCCGGCGACATCGAGACGGGTGGTGCTGTCACCGCCCCTCCAGCGTGACCGAGCACACCGATGCCGTCGATGTCGTCATCATCGGCGGTGGCCAGGCCGCCCTCTCGGTGGCGTACTTCCTGCGGCGCACCTCGCTGTCGTACGTGCTGCTCGATGCCGAAGAGGCCCCTGGCGGAGCCTGGAGGCACGCGTGGACGTCACTCCGGCTGTTCTCGCCGGCCCAGGTGAGCTCACTCTCCGGGTGGCCCATGCCGCCGACCAGCGACGGCTTCCCCACGCGCGACCACGTCATCGACTACCTGGCCCGGTACGAAGCGCGCTACCAGATCCCGGTGGTGCGTCCCGTGTGGGTGAACGCGGTCGAGCGAACGAGTGCTGGACTACGGGTGCGCTCCGGCGATCGCTGGTGGGACGCGCGGGCAGTGGTGAGCGCCACTGGCACATGGAGGGCGCCGTTCGTGCCTGCGTATGCTGGCCGACAGGGGTTCGCAGGCACGCAGTTGCACTCGGCGGCGTACGTCGGTCCTGAACCCTTCACTGGTCAGCGCGTGCTCGTCGTCGGTGGCGGCAACTCCGGCGCGCAGATTCTCGCCGAGGTCTCGGCCGTGGCCGAGACCGTGTGGGTGACCGAGCAGCCACCACGGTTTCTGCCCGATGGCGTCGATGGCGGCGTGCTCTTCCAGTGGGCATCGGAACGATGGAAGGCGCAGCAGGAAGGGCGCACGGCCGCAGTGCCGGACGGTGGCTTGAGCGACATCGTCATGGTGCCGTCAGTCGTCGAGGCACGTTCGCGCGGCGTGCTCGTCGCCCGCGAGCCGTTCGAACGCTTCACCACGTCCGGCGTTGGCTGGGCTGACGGGACGACGATGGATGTCGACGTGGTGATCTGGTGCACCGGCTTCCGGCCGTCGCTCTCGCACCTCGAGCCCCTGGGCATTGTCGACGACGGTCGTGTGCGCGTGAGCGGGACCCGGTCGAGCCAGGAGGCACGCCTGTGGCTCGTTGGGTATGGCGAGTGGACGGGCTACGCTTCTGCCACGCTCATCGGCGTCGGGCGGACAGCCCGCAGCACGGTGGAACAGATCGACGAGTACCTTACCCGAGGCCATTGACTCTTGGCAGCGGCCTTCCGCCACTCCGAACCGAGGGCATCCCCAAGGCAACGCTGTCGTGCCATCAGGTACGAGACGACTTAACCGGTGGCCCGACAGCAAGATGGTGTGACTGAGAGGCAGGGATTCAGCCTTTGACTCGCTTTCGCCAGCACCAGCCGCTAGCAACCGCCATACATCCGCGCGGGAGAGGTCGCCCGCGGCATCCCGCAGCAGGCGACAGAATCGCGCCGGCGTAGGCACTATTGGGGCAACGGCGGAGAATTGCCAAGCCTTGAGAGCTGCAAGTCTCTCAGCGACAAGGCGTTAGGCTGGCTGGGAGGCAGGGATTCGAACCCCGATAAGCAGAGTCAGAGTCTGCTGTCCTACCGTTGAACGACCTCCCAGCACGGCGTGGTCGCCACGAGCAGAACATCAAAAATAGCAGGGATCCGGCGTGACCCGCAAGCGGCCCGGCGCTGCGGCCGGCGCGATCACCGCGCGTCGATGGCCGACGGCGGCGCGTACGACGCGCGCGCCGCACGCACCTCTTCGTGATGCGCGTCCGCCCACGCCAGCAGGCCGTGCATCGGCTGAAGGAACGATGCGCCCAGCGGCGTCAGCGCGTAGTCGACACGCGGCGGAATCGTCGGATAGACCGTGCGCGACACGAGCCCGTCCTGCTCGAGCCTCCGCAACGTCTGCGCCAGCATGCGCTGCGAAATGTCGGGAATGCGCGCCTTGAGCACCGAGAACCTCAGCGTCCCGTTCGATTCGAGCGTGAACAGCACGAGCATGCTCCAGCGATCGCCGATGCGATCGAGCACGTCGCGGATCGAACACCGATCCGCCATCGGATCCTTCGACTTGTGCAGGGTCATCGACGGTTACCTCCGCGTCACCTGGTGACCCCGCGCTCCCCTCTTGCGCCGGACCGAGCGTGGCCACACCATATTGGAATCAACACTCATATCGAGTGTTACTTACTTATTGTAATCGACTAAAGCCTCTTCAAAAAGGCCCAGTCGCATGGAGACGGACTTCATGGCTTCGCCCACGCTACTCGTCACCGGCGCCTCCGGCCACCTCGGCCAGCGGGTGCTCCACCACCTCCTCGACACGCTCGGCGTGCCCGCCTCGCGCATCATTGCCACCACACGACGCCCCGGACAGCTCACGGACTGGGCCGCGCGCGGCGTCTCGGTCCGCCCCCTCGACTTCGCCGACGCCGCCGCCATCCCGGCCGCGCTCGCCGGCGCCACGCGCCTGCTGCTCATCAGCACGGACGCCATCGGCCAGCGCCTCGCGCAGCACGAGGCCGTCATCGCCGCCGCCCGCACCGCCGGCATCGAGCACGTCGTCTACACCTCGATGCCCGATCCGTTCGATTCGCTCGTCACGTTCGCGCCCGAACACGCGGGCACCGAACGGGCGCTTGCGGCAAGCGGTCTTCCCGGGTGGACGGTGCTGCGCAACCACTGGTACTTCGAGAACCTTCTGATGTCGCTGCCCTCGGTGCTCACCTCGGGCAAGTGGTTCACCGCGACCGGCAACGGACGATTCGCGCACATCGCACGCAACGATCTGGGACGCGCCGCCGCGGCCGCGCTCGCCAATCCGCTGCAGACAACGGCGACGTACGAAGTGACGGGCGCACGCGCCTGGTCGATCGCCGAGATCGCCGCGCTGGTGAGCCAGGTCACCGGCCGCGCGATCGACGTCGTTCCCGTGTCCGCCGACGCGCTGACGCAGGGCCTCGTCGCGCACGGCATCCCCGAACCGTTCGCGCAGGCGCTGGCCTCCATCGATGCGAGTACGGCCGCCGGCCAGGTCTCGACCGTCACCGATCACTACCGCGTCCTCACCGGTGTCGACCCGCAGCCATTCGAACAGTGGCTGGCCGAACCGGCGACGTTGGCGGCCCTCACGGGCAGGGAGTAACCGATGGGAATCTGGTCCGTCTCACTCTGGATCGTTCAAATCCTGCTGGCGTTTGCGTTCGGCGCGGCAGGGACGATGAAGACCTTCACGCCCATCGACGAACTGGCGCTGCAGATGCCGTGGGTCGTCTCGGCACCGGCGCTGGCCCGCTTCATCGGCGTGTCGGAAATCGCCGGCGCAATCGGCCTGATCCTGCCGGCGGCCACGCGCATCAAGCCGTCACTCACGCCGCTCGCCGCCTGGGCGCTGGTCCTCGTCATGATCCTCGCGGCGCTCTTCCACGCCGTGCGCGGCGAGTGGTCAGCCATTCCCATCAACGTGGTCATTGGTGCGCTCGCGGCGTTCGTGGCCTGGGGACGTTCGCGCAAGGCGCCGATCACGGTCAGGTAGCGGCGGCCGATATGCCGCAGGCAGCCGCGCGCGGCCAGAACGCCGCCGGGCCGCGCTACTGGATGGGCGACCGGCGCCGGCCTTCGTAGGGGCGGGCCCTCGTGCCCGCCCATCCTCGCGCGCGCAGCCTTGCAGTCTCGCCGCCTTGTAGCCTCTTATATGCGCATGACCTTCCTGCGCGGCCTGCTGCTCGCCCTGCTCTGCGTCTTCAGCACGAGCGCCCAGCATCCCGCGGAGCTCGCGGCCGGACGCACGCAGGCGAACAGCGGATATCTGACGGCCGCGCAGGCGATCGATCGCGACTACGATCGCTTCGTCGCCGAGCTCATCGCGCTCACCGAGGTGCCGGCGCCGCCATTCAAGGAAGATGCGCGTGCCGAGGCGTTCGGGCGCCTGGCGCGCGCCTCCGGCGCCACGAACATCGAGACAGACGACGAAGGCAACGTGCTCGTGCTGAGGCGGGGCGGCAGTGGTCCCCTGCTCGTGGTCGCGGCGCATCTCGACACGGTGTTTCCCGAGGGCACGGACGTCACCGTCCGCCGCGCCGGCACGCGGCTCTCGGCGCCAGGCATCGGTGACAACGCGCAAGGTGTTGCCGCACTGCTCGCGCTGCTGCGCGCCATGGATGCGGCCGGCGTCCGCACATCGGGCGACGTCCTGTTGGTCGCCAACGTCGGCGAAGAGGGCAACGGCGCGCTCCGTGGCGTGCGTCATCTGTTCAACCACGGACGCTACAGAGAGCGCATCCGGAACTTCATCTCCATCGACGGCATGGGCAGCGGGCACTACATCACCACCGGCGGCGTCGGGAGCCGGCGATATCGTGTGACGTTCAACGGCCCGGGCGGGCACAGCTACGGCGCCTTCGGCCTGGTGAATCCCGCAACGGCCATGGCAGGTGCGATGCAGCGGCTCGCAGCGGTGCGAGTGCCCGCCGCACCGAAGACCACGTTCAACGTCGGCCTGATGGGCGGTGGCACTTCGGTCAACACCATCCCCGCGTCGGTGTGGATGGAAGTCGATCTGCGATCCGAGGCGCCCGGCGAGCTCGACAAGCTCGATGCGGCCTTCAAGTCCGCGATTGCGCAGGCAGTCGACGACGAGAATCGCGCGCGGTCGACATCTCAAGGCCCCATCGCCGCGGACGTGGCGCTCACCGGGGAACGTCCGTCGGGTCAGACGCCGGCGTCGAGTGCCCTCGTGCAGACCATCTCGGCGGCCATTCGCGCCACGGGCCTGCAGCCCGCGTACGGGTGGAGCAGCACGGACGCGAACCTGCCGATGAGTCTCGGCATTCCCGCGGTCACGATCGACACCGGCATCCGGGGCGATCGCGCACACGCGCCCGACGAGTGGATCGACGTCGATCGTCGCCGCGTCGTCAGCGGCCTTCAGCGCGTGTTGTTGATCGTATTGAGCGTCGCGGGGATTGATTCGTAGGGGCGGGGCTCGCCCCGCCCGGGCGGCCCAAGGGCCGCCCCTACGATGGCGGCGTCTCGACCGCCCCCGAAATCTCCACCTCGAACCCGCCCGACGCGGGCCGCTTGAGATCGAGCTGCAGTCCGTAACGGTCGCACACCTCGCGCGCCAGCACGATGCCGAGACCGGGCGCGTTCGGGCGGCGGTTGCGGCTTTCGTCGCCGCGGAAACGGCGCACGGCCGTGAGCCCGCGGAAGTGTTCTTCACTCACACCAGGACCGCTGTCGACGACGAACAGGCGGAAGCGTCCTTCGGCCGCATCGACCTGCAGCGTCACGTCGACATCGCCACCCACGCGGTTGTAGCGCACGGCGTTGTCGACGATGTTCGCGATGGCGCGTTCGATGAGCGGCTCGTCGCCGGCAATGGTGACCGGCGCGTCGGGCATCGCGAGACGCAGGGTCACCTGCCCCGCATCGGCCAGCGGTGCATGACGATTGACGACGCGCCGCGCCACCGCCGAGAGATCGAGCGGCGTCCGCGGCGGCGCATGCGGCAGCATCTTCAGCCTCGACGCCGCCATCAGGTTGTCGATCTCACCGCTGAGCAGGTGCGCCTGCCGCAGCGCTTCGCGCACGTCGTCGCGCGTCGGCGCCGGCGAGGCGGCCACCTGCGCGAGGTGACCTTCGAGCAGCGCCAGCGGATACGCCACGTCGTGCTCGGTCGACTGGACGAATCGCCGCAGGGCCTCGTCGAGATCGTCGATACGCGCACGGCGTTCGTGCAGTGCCTGCGACGAGTCGTTGAGCACGAACGTCAGCGAACTGAGCTCGTCCTGCTGCTGGTCGGGCGCGATGGCCGTGAATCCGCCGTCCACCGATTCGCGCGCATCCTTGGCGAGGCGACGAATCCGCCAGTTGATCGGCACGCTCGTCGCCCACGCCGCCAGGAACGTGACGGCAAACAGGCCGAAGAAGGCCAGGATGCGCTGCCGCGTCTGGTTGGGCGGCGGCTCCATGCGGCCGATGAAGTACATGCAGACGCTGCCGGTCCATCCCGTCGGCACCGCGACCTGCAGGCCAGTCCCTCGTTCGGAGTCGTACGGCAATACCGCCGGCCGCGACGACTGACGCATCGCCACCCTGAGCTCGTTGGGGAACCTCGGCGCGGCCGGGCTCGAACCGCCGAAGTTCTCACCGTAGGCGAACAGCTCGAAGGGTTGTGGATCGGGACGAGGACGCGGCTCGAGTTGATCGGGCTGTGTGGGAATGAAGATCCCGCTCGTGGGCCGGCCGTCCTGCGGTCCCGTGAAGAACCACGTCGGGTCGCTCTCGCATCGTTCGCGCACCTGGTCGTTGACCTGCGACGACACGACGCGCACGAGTGCCGTCTCGAGATCGGCCGCACGTGTGCGGTCGATCGCCCAGGTGACGATCGCCGCTGCCGGCAGCGCGACGAGCGCGCTCGCCACGACGGCACGGGTGCGAAGCATCATCTGCGAGCTA